>JAFVTV010000015.1 GCA_017502975.1 Clostridia bacterium
CTTAGTACGAGAGGACCGGGTCGAACGCACCTCCGGTGCACCAGTTGTTCTGCCAAGGGCATAGCTGGGTAGCCGCGTGCGGATGAGATAAACGCTGAAGGCATCTAAGCGTGAAACTTACCTCAAGATGAGATATCCCTCCTGCTTCGAGCAGGTAAGGTCACTTGTAGACTACGAGTTTGATAGGTCGGAGGTGTAAGTGCAGTAATGTATTTAGCTGACCGATACTAATAGACCGAGGGCTTGAACTTTTGAGTGCGCAGCACTCCTGTTCAAGACAACAATTACTTGAGTTTCTTTTCTACACATCAACCTTTGTTCGGTTCTCAATGAGCACTATGAAAAGCCGCAAGCATTGCTTGCGGCTTTTTATTTTCACATACAAAAAAAGAAATATACGGTATCAAAATCCAAAAATCAAATTTACTAATATCTTTTTTAGCGTTTTCGAACAAAAAGTAAAAAATGCCTTGACAAAGGCAAAAAAGATGATAAAATATACCTTGGTGTTGTCATTTTTCAACCAAAGGAGCAAATATGGGCGTCTTTTTATCTACCTTAAATCAAATTGCATTTTTGTTTACGCTAATTGCGGCGGGTTATATTCTTGCCAAGCTGGGCATCCTTCCCGAGGGCGCAGCCAAGGTGCTTGCCAAGCTTGAAAATACCATTTTCATTCCCGCCTTGGTTCTTGGCACATTTATTGAAAATTTTACCGTAGAGCGCCTTGCTTCGGCATGGAAGCTGCTAGTGGTAAGCACTGCAATCGCGATCGTAATGATCCCTGTATCGATTTTGGTGTCAAAGGCAGTGACACGTGACAAATATATTCAAAATATTTACACCTACGGCCTTGCATTCTCAAACTTTGGTTTTATGGGAAATGCGGTTGTTAGTGCGATGTTTCCCGATATTTTCTTTGAATATCTCTTGTTTACCTTGCCGCTTTGGGTTGAAATATACGTATGGGGCGTGCCGGTTTTGCTGATGGGGGATACCGAAAAGCAGCAGACCCTCAAGGATCGCGTAAAGCCCTTTATCAATCCCATGTTTATTTCCATGCTTATCGGTATTGTAATCGGGCTTCTTAAAATACCGATGCCCTCGTTCTTTGTTGCGGTTCTTGACAGCAGCAGTGCTTGCATGTCGCCCGTGGCAATGCTTTTGACAGGTATTACGGTTTCGACCATTAGCTTTAAAAAGACCTTTACTGATATAAGAACCTATATCATTTCATTTGTTCGTTTGTTGGCACTTCCGCTTGCTTTTATAGGCATTTCCTTAGTTGTGCCCGTATTCAAGGATAAAACGATATTGACCTGTGCGCTTTGCTCGCTTGCAATGCCCTTGGGGCTTAACACGATCGTGATTCCGAGTGCTTACGGCAAGGATACCACGGTGGCGGCAGGTATGGCAGTCATTTCGCATCTGATGGCACTTGCAAGTATTCCGCTCATATTTGCTATTGCAGGTCTGTAAAAAAATTCCCGCGGCGCGCCGCGGGAATTTTTGCGTGCCGTGACAGGCGTGAGGAGATATTTGTTTTTTCTCTTGCAAAACATCTAAACTTGTGCTATACTAATTATTGATTAAAATTTTATGCAAAGAGGTCTTAACATGTCAAATTATAAAATTGAAACCAAATGTGTGCAGGGTGGCTACACGCCCGGTAACGGCGAGCCGCGCCAAATTCCGATCATTCAAAGCACGACCTTTAAATATTCTACCAGTGAGGATATGGGCAAGCTGTTTGACCTTGAGGCTTCGGGCTATTTTTACACACGTCTGCAAAATCCCACCAATGACAGTGTAGCCGCAAAAATTTGCGATATGGAGGGCGGCACTGCCGCAATGTTGACTTCGTCAGGTCAGGCAGCAAACTTCTTTGCTATCTTTAATATTGCCTCTGCAGGCGATCACGTGGTGGCTTCCTCTTCAATCTACGGTGGCACTTTCAATCTTTTCTCGGTAACCATGCGCCGTATGGGCATTGATTTCACCTTTGTTTCGCCCGATGCAACCGAAGAGGAGCTCAGTGCAGCCTTCCGTCCCAATACCAAGGCTATGTTTGGTGAAACCATTGCAAATCCCGCGCTGACGGTTCTTGATATCGAGTTGTTTGCCAAGGTGGCACACGCGCACGGCGTGCCGCTGATCATCGATAATACGTTTGCGACCCCCGTAAATTGCCGTCCCTTTGAGTGGGGCTGTGATATCGTCACCCATTCGACCACGAAATATATGGATGGGCACGGTGCGGCTGTTGGCGGCTGTATCGTGGACAGCGGTAAATTTGACTGGACCAAGTATCCCGAAAAATTCCCCGGTCTTTGCACGCCCGATGAAAGCTATCACGGTGTGACCTATACCGAGCGCTTTGGCCTTGAGGGGGCTTATATTACAAAAGCAACGGCTCAGCTGATGCGTGACTTTGGCGCCATTCAGGCACCGCAAAATGCTTTTATTCTCAACCTTGGCCTTGAGAGCCTGCACGTTCGCATGGCACGCCATTGCGAAAACGGCCTTGCCGTGGCAAAATTCTTGCAATCCGACGACCGTATTGCATGGGTCACCTATCCCTCTCTTGAAGGGGACAAATATTATGACCTGGCAAAGAAGTATATGCCCAACGGCACTTGCGGCGTAGTAAGCTTTGGCGTAAAGGGCGGCAGAAAGGTTGCCGAGCAGTTTATGAAGCATTTGAAGATCGCTGCCATTGAAACGCACGTGGCAGATGCAAGAAGCTGCTGCCTGCACCCCGCTTCCGCTACGCACAGACAAATGAATGATGATGAGCTACGTGCTTGCGGCGTTTCCCCCGATCTCGTACGTTTCTCGTGCGGCATTGAGAACAGCGAGGATCTGATTGCCGATATCAAACAGGCGCTTGACGCTTGCATGTAAAACAAGCTTTTACTTTCTGAAAGGGAGGTGTTGAAAATGCCGATCAAAATTCCCAATTCTTTGCCTGCAACGCAAACGCTGCATGAGGAAAATATATTTGTGATTACAGAAAATCGAGCCATTACGCAGGACATTCGCCCCTTGCGGATCGTGATGCTCAATTTGATGCCTAAAAAGATCGAAACAGAAACTCAGATTGCGCGCCTTATTGGCAACACGCCCTTGCAGGTGGAGCTTGAGCTCTTGCAAACGGCAACGCACCAATCTACACATACTGCCGCTGAGCATATGCTCTCCTTTTACAAGGTTTTTGACGATATCAAGGATCAAAACTTTGACGGTATGATCATTACGGGCGCTCCCGTTGAGCATATGGAGTTCGAAGAGGTTGAATATTGGCAAGAGCTTTGCCGTATTATGGAGTGGAGTAAAACGCACGTGACAAGCACTCTTTATATTTGCTGGGGTGCACAAGCGGGGCTATATTACCATTACGGTATCAAAAAGCACGCGCTTGCAGAAAAGCTGTTTGGCGTATTTGAGCATAAGCTTGACCATAAGCGTTCAATTTTGTTCCGAGGGTTTGATGACACCTTTTTGGTGCCGCATTCTCGCCACACAACGGTTTTGCGCGAGGATATTGAGGCGGTAAAGGATCTGAAGGTGCTTTGCAGCTCCGATGAGGCAGGTGTGTTTGCCGTAGCCACAGAGCGTGGCAGGCAGATCTTTGTTACTGGGCACTCGGAATACGATGCTGATACGCTGAAAAAGGAATATTTGCGTGACAAGGAAAAGGGGCTCCCCATTGCTATTCCGAAAAATTATTTCCCGAATGACGATGAAACCAAGGAGCCGCTTGTGCGTTGGCGCAGCTGTGCCAATCTCTTTTACTCAAACTGGTTAAACTATTTTGTTTACCAGACCACACCTTACGATATTACGCAAATCAAATAAAAGCAGAGGGTGAACAAATGCATTTGCATTTGTTCACCCTCTGTAATTTTAGCCGAGCGTGATTTTCGCACTCTGAATTTTCGGTACTACGGGGCGGCCTGCCTTATCAAAGGGTGTGCCGCCTACATCCTCGCGGGTGACGCCCATAAACATGCTGCTTTCGCGCCCCTTAATTTCAATGGTGGTGCCGGTAAGCTCTACCACGCAGTAAAGGGGATCGGTATATACTACGGTGTGTCCAAGGGCTCTGTACTTAGCGAGCAGGTCAGCAGGGTAACAGTCGTGCGTTACACCCTGTACCCAGTCTATTTTGGTGGCATTGACATCAAAGTAGCATACGCCGTCAAGAATGCGGATATGATCGCGGTGATGATGACCGTTGATGCACATAAGAACCTTGTGCGGTGTTTTGGCATTGGCATCATTGATGATCTTTAACACCTCCGCGCGGTTTTTCACGCCGTCGGGGCGCTCAAAGCTTTCGTGGCTGATGATAAGACAAGGGTAGGGAGAACTGTCAATCGTTTTCTTTAACCAATCAAGCTGATCCTGCGGCATCCAGTCGCGGCTGGCGCCGGGGGCGTGGTAGTTGGTAAACTCAAAGTGGATCAATTCCTCGCCATCCTTGTAGTAATTGGGGTCAAGCGCGATCATGCGGTAGCCCTTGCAGTCAAAATAATAGTAAGGGGATTCCATTTTGTAAGCTGCGAGGGTCTCGGCAAAGGTGTTACTGCCTGCCTCATGATTGCCGATGACATGGTAGGAGGGAATGTGGAAGTCGTTGTATGCATCCACAAAATCCTTGTATTTTGCAGGCGCGTTACAGAAGTCACCTGCGTGAATGATAAAATCGCAGTTTTCGCGCTCTGCCGCTTCCTGTATTTCTTTTAACTCAGCAAATTCGCCGCTGAGAAACTTGTGAGGCGCGTAATGAAAGTCCGCAAACAGTAAAAATTTCATCTCTTGTTCTCCTTTTCATTAGCCAAACGTGATCTTACCACTCTGGATCTTCGGCACAACGGGGCGTCCTGCTTTGTCAAAGGGAGTGCCGCCTACATCCTCACGGGTAATCCCCAGGTACATCGAGCTTTCTTTACCTTTAATATTAATGGTGGTGCCGTCAAGCTCAACGATGCAGTAAAGCGGGTCGTTGTAGATCACAGTGTGATTGAGAGATTTGTATTCCTCACAAAGTTCGACAGGATATTTATCGTGTGTAACGCCTTGTACCCAATCCATTAAAACCGAGTTGACATCAAAGTAGCACACACCGTCAAGGATACGGATATAGTCGCGGTGATAGTGACCGTTCATGCACATGAGGACGCTGTGGGGCTTTTTCGCATTGGCTTCGTTGATGATTTTGAGGACATCAGCACGGTTCTGTACGCCGTTAGAGCGCTCAAAACTCTCGTGGCTGATGATAAGACAAGGGTAGGGGGAGGTTTCAATGGTTTCCTTCAACCATGCCAGCTGCTGCGGGGGGACCCAGTCGCGTGCGGGACCGTTCTTGAAATAATTACGCATTGAAAAATTGATGTATTCGCCGTCAACGTTATAATAGTTGGGGTTGAGGACGATCATACGGTAGCCCTTGCAGTCAAAGTAATAATACTCGTTGGGCATTTTGTAAAGTGCTACCGTTTCTTCAAACGGGGTGTTGTCAGAATCGTGATTGCCAAGGCAGTGATAAGAGGGAATATGGAAGTTATTATAAACATCGACAAAATCCATCACCTTTGAGGGGCCGTGGCAAAAATCGCCCGCATGAATTATAAAATCACAGTTTTCGCGCTCTGCGGCTTCTTGTATCTCTTTTAAAATTTCAAATGAACCGCTTAAAAACTGCTTCGGTGCGTAATGCAGATCTGCAAATAACAAAAATTTCATCTGTAGCACTCCTTGCTTTTATTGTAGTATAACCTGAGTTGATTGCAATTTGCAGTATTATTTTAACATGATAAGTGTTATATGTAAAGGTAAAAAAATGCTAAAAAAGTGTACTTTTCTGCTATATTTACAACACCAAACCTCAACAATAATATTTCAGAAATTTTATTTTTATACAGTGCAATAACAGGCTGAAGGTAGAGTGTAGCTTTTGAAATGATTATAAAATGTTTTTATTTGAGATTTTGTGAAAAAATTGCGTTTTTTTTATTGTGTCACTTGTAAATATAATAAAAATATGGTAGAATATTTTTGTACTTTCAAAAAACGGGGGTGTGGCGGATATGATGCATGAGCAAAAAGAGTACATGCCGTGCATAAAGACCATCAGGCAAGAAACAGCCTTGCTGATGCAAAAAAACAGCACCCTTCCATGCCTTACCTCGGCTTTTCTGTTTTGTTTGCTGATTGCCGGTGCCGCATATTGCTTGATAGAGCTTGCGGTATATATTACAGGGAGGCTTGTTACTTCACTCACCGCCGCAGTTATTACTGAGATCGTCTTGATCGTGTGCGGTATATTGTTGTTTCTTTCCACTCTCATGCCATTATGGCTTGCCAAGCTTCGCATGGCGGGGCTTTTGTGGCAGGAACAGGAGCCGTTATCACAGGAAATTTTTTACTATTTTACATCATTTTCGCGCTATCGGCGCGCGTGGCGCACAGGTGCGGTAGCGGTTCTGCTTTTTGCATTGCCTGTGGCGGCTGTGATCGGCTTATTTTCGGGGGCATTGCATTTATATAGTGAGGTGCTTTCGATTTATTTCAGCGCCCCCGTTGCGGTGCTTTTGCTGATCCTTTTGCTTTTGCTCGCAATTGTGATATCGGTTGGCGTGCTCTTTTTTGGTGGCATATATATTGCTTTTGCGGCTGTTGCGGTCGGCAATGAGCAGTTAAAATTGCGTGTAGCCTTTGTGCTTGCTGTTAGGGGAGGAAAGCGTCATACAAAGGAGATCTTTGTTTTTTCGCTGAGATCCTTGCTGTGGCTTGCGCTTTCGCTTCTCACGGTCGGCGTGCTGTTCGTTTTATGGTTCTCACATTTTTATAATTTGTCTTATATGCGCCTTTCGATGGCGCTTGTCTCCCTTGAGAGTGAAAGCATTGACTCTTGCGGGATAAAGGAGGAAACGGTATGAAGGAAAAATTTTATCTTACAACAGCCATTGCTTACGCCTCGCGCAAGCCGCATTTTGGCAACACCTACGAGGTCATCATGGCAGATGCATATGCGCGTTACAAACGCCAGCAGGGCTTTGATGTGTTTTTCTGCACGGGCACTGACGAGCACGGTCAGAAGATCGAAAATCTTGCCAATGAAGCGGGGTTGACACCGCAGAAATACGTGGATAACGTAGCAGGTGAGATTCGCGGTATTTGGGATAAAATGAATGCGAGCTATGATTATTTCATCCGCACCACGGATGAAACGCACTGCACCGCCGTACAAAAAATATTTAAGAAGTTCTATGAGCAGGGCGATATTTACAAGGGACATTACGAGGGCTGGTACTGCACGCCCTGCGAATCCTTCTTTACCGAAACGCAGGTCGTTGACGGTAAGTGTCCCGATTGCGGTCGCCCCGTTGAGCAGGCAAGGGAAGAAGCCTATTTCTTTAAGATGAGCAAGTATGTCGACCGTCTGCTTGCACATATCGATAGCAATCCTTCTTTTATTCAGCCCAAATCTCGTAAAAAGGAAATGGTAAATAATTTCCTGCACGTTGAGGGTGGATTGCAGGATCTTTGCTTATCCCGCACCTCGTTTAAATGGGGCATCCCTGTGACCTTTGATACGCGCCACGTGATCTACGTGTGGTTTGATGCGCTGACCAACTATATCACGGCACTTGGCTACGATCCCGATAAAAGCTTTGAGGAGCAATCTGAGCACTTTAAGAAATATTGGCCCTGCGACGTGCATGTGATCGGCAAGGATATTTTGCGCTTCCATACGATCTATTGGCCTATTTTCCTGATGGCTTTGGGGCTTCCGCTCCCGAAAAAGGTATTTGGTCATCCGTGGTTTAATGCCGCTGAGGAAAAGAAGGGAAATGAGGGCGCGGAGATCAAGATGTCGAAATCTCGCGGCAACGTGATCTATGCGGACGAGCTTGCTGAAACCTTTGGTGTTGACGGCGTGCGTTATTTCGCTCTTTCCGAAATGCCCTACGATCAGGACGGCAGAATTTGCTATACAAATGTGCTGACGCGCTATAATACCGACCTTGCCAACAATCTTGGCAATCTTGTCAGCCGTACGCACGCCATGACTGTGAAGTATTTTGGCGGCGTTGTGCCGGCTCCCGCAGGCGAGGAGGGGACGGACACCGAGCTGAAGGCAACCGTTGCCGAGGCAGTTGCAAAATATAAGGCTTTGATGGATGATTATCACATTGCCGATGCCGCTGAAGCGGTATTTACGATGCTGCGCCGCGCCAATAAGTATATTGATGAAACAATGCCCTGGGCACTTGCCAAGGATGAAAGCAAAAAGGCGCGCCTCGGCACGGTTCTTTATAACCTGCTTGAGTGCATCCGCACGGCGGCTGTGCTCCTTACGCCCTTTATCCCCACTACGGCTGAGGCGATCTTTGTGCAGATCGGCAGTGATGTAAAGGATTTTGAGAGCGTTGCTTCTTTTGGCGCATTGGTTCCTGAAAAGCCGCTTGGTACGGCGTATCC
This sequence comes from Clostridia bacterium, assembly GCA_017502975.1. Lineage (GTDB taxonomy): Bacteria > Bacillota > Clostridia > Oscillospirales > CAG-272 > Firm-07. Next base: position 8,491 of record JAFVTV010000015.1, read on the forward strand.
GCTTTTTGCCCGCATTGATGAAAAGGTCATCGATGAGATCATCAAAAAGCGCGAGGAGGCAGCCCTTGCCGCAGAAAAGGCGGCGGCACCCGTGGAGAAGCCCGAGCCCGTTGCACCCATTGGCATTGAGGACTTTATGGGACTTGAGTTGCGTACTGCCAAGATCTTGGCATGCGAAAGAGTACCCAAGGCGAAAAAACTTTTAAAATTGCAGCTTGATCTCGGTTATGAAAAGCGACAGGTGGTGTCGGGCATTGCTAAATTCTACGAGCCCGAAGCCCTGATTGGGAAGAAGGTTATCGTTGTAGCAAATCTCAGGCCCGCAACGCTTTGCGGAATCGAATCACAGGGCATGATCCTTGCCAGCGGCGAGGAGCAGGTGCGCGTGGTATTCCTTGATCCCGAAACGCCCCTTGGTGAGCGTGTACGGTAAAAATCAAACGGAGGGAGCCATCTCCCTCCGTCACTTTTAGGAGCAGGTATGAAAAAGCATATTTTGCGCTTTCTTTGCGGTGGCATTCTTTACTTTATTGTAGAGGTCGTTTGGCGTATTTTTATGAGGCATGGCGAGGCTTCGTTTTTAATGGCGCCAATGGCGGGTATCGTGTGCGTTACGGTCATGTGGCTTTACGATAAAAAAGTACCGATCATACTCGGTTCACTTGTGGGCGCAATTGTTACCACCACCCTTGAGTTAATCGTTGGGTCGATCGCACTCTTTGGCTTTGGGCACCGCTTTTGGCATTACGGCAGGATCAATTGGCACGGCATCATCGCGCTTGACTGGTTCTTTAAGTGGTGGGGCGTGTGCTTTGGTGTGCTTTTTGCAAGATGGCTGCTTGCGCTTTACTTAAAACGGAGAAGACAAAGCAATGGAAAAAATGTTTGATTCACATGCTCATTATTATGATGAGCGGTTTGAGCGAGAAACGGGCGGCACTGACGCGTTGCTCAAAAGCCTGTTTGAAACCGATGTGTGCGGCATTATAAATATCGGCACAGATCCTGATAATTCTCGCCTTGTGGTTCGCGAAGCTGCCAAGTGGCAGGGTATGTATGCAACCGTTGGTATTCATCCCGGCGACGGGCAGCGCCTTGCCGATATCGATACGGCGCTTTCTGAGATCAAGGAGATGCTTGACGGTGCAAGAGAAAAAAAGATCGTCGCGCTCGGCGAGATCGGGCTTGATTACCATTACGATGATACCGATCGGGAAAAGCAGGCATATTTTTTTGAAAAGCAGCTGGAGCTGGCAGAAAAATACGGCATGCCTGTGGTGATCCATGATAGAGAAGCACACGGCGACTGCTTTGATGCAGTGTGCCGCCACCCTAACGTCACGGGCGTGTTTCATAGCTACAGCGGCTCGGCGGAAATGGCAAGGGATCTTGTGCGCCGTGGCTGGTACATCTCTTTTTCGGGAGTGGTAACCTTTAAAAATGCACCCAAGGTACGAGAGGCGGTGGCGGCAACACCGCTTGACCGTATCCTTATTGAAACCGATTCCCCCTATCTTGCACCCGTACCGCATCGCGGAAAATTAAATCATTCGGGGCTGATGCGCTATACCGCCGAGGCGGTTGCCGCCGTGAAGGGCATCACCACCGACGCGCTTATTCGCGTCACGCGCGAAAATGCCAAGCCCCTGTTTAAAATTTAACCTTGAAGCGGCCAAAATTACGGTTTTGGCTGCTTTTTTGCTTTAAATCGCTAAAATTTTGTTGTTGTTGCACAAAAAGCGAGCGAAAATTTCTACATTCGATGTGAAAAATACAGCAAAATTCTCTTGAAAAATGAATAAATTTTAGATATAATGAATTTAATGGCGTATAAAATGACGTCCCTATATATTTATTAACGCATAAGACAGGCGTTTGAAGGAGGAAACTCACTATGGCAACCTTTGACACAAAATCAATTCGTAATCTTGCGCTTCTCGGTCACGGCGAATGCGGTAAAACCAGCCTTGCCGAGGCTATGCTCTATCTTGCGGGCAAGACCGACCGTCTTGGCAAGATTGCTGACGGCAATACCGTTTGTGACTTTGATCCTGAGGAGCAAAAGCGCGGTATTTCTATTTCTTCAGCGCTGGCACATGTCGAGTGGAAAAATATTAAGATCAATATGATCGACACCCCCGGTGACCCCGACTTTGCGGGTGAGGTAGGGCAGGCACTGCGTGTAGCCGGCTCCGCTGTGATCGTGGTAGACGGCAAGAGTGGCATTGAGGTAGGCACCGAGCTTGCTTGGAATGCGGCGGAGGCAGCAGGCGTGCCGCGCGTATTCTTTGTAAACAAGTGCGATGATCCCGAGTACAGCCTTGAAAAATCCTTCTATGAGCTGCACGACAAGTTTGGCACAACCGTGTGCCCCGTGTTTGTGCCCTGCAACATCGGCAACGAAATGGCAATGATTGACCTGATCTCCAACACCGCCTACACCTACAACAACGCCGGCAAGCGCTTTGAGATTCCTATGTCCGATACCATGAAGGAAATGGTAAATCGCTACAAGGATGCGCTCAATGAGGCGATCGCGTCCACGAGCGATGAGCTCATGGAAAAATACTTTGCGGGCGAGGAAATCACACGTGAGGAGGCAGCACTTGCGCTTCACGAGGGCATTATTGCAGGCACTATCACTCCTGTTTACTGTGGCTCTGCCACCAAGATGTGGGGCGTGATCGCTATGATGGATGCAGTTGCAGAGTCCTTCCCGCGCTTTACCGCTAAAAAGGTTGAAACCCTTGCCGGCGGCAAGACACTTGATATTGACGTTAACGGCGATCCCGCCATTTTCGTATATAAGACCGTTGCCGATCCGTTTGTTGGTCAGATGTCCTTCTTTAAGGTCATGAGTGGTACGCTCAAGCGTGATATGGTTTTGAAGAATGCACGCACGGGCACTGCCGAGAAGCTTGCTCACTTCTATGTAATGAACGGCAAGACCCAAGCCGAGGTAGAGGAGCTTTACTGCGGCGATATCGGCATGATCGCCAAACTCTCCGACACCAAGACGGGCGATACACTCTCCCTTGGCGGCACGGTTGTATATAGCCAGATGAGTTATCCGACGCCTTATATGACTAAGGCAATCCAGCCCCTTACCGCCAAGGACGAGAGCAAGATGTCCCAAAGCATTGCTAAGATGCTTGAGGAGGATCGCACGCTCCGTTATGAAAACAATAAGGAAACCTCTCAGGTCCTGATTTCCGGTATGGGTGATACGCACCTGTCGGTTCTGGTTGCACGTCTTGAAAGCCGCTTTGGCGTCAAGGTGAAGCTGGAGGAGCCCAAGATCGCCTATCGCGAGCGCATTACCAAGCGCGTGGACGTAGAAGGCAAGCACAAGAAGCAGACCGGTGGCTCGGGTCAGTACGGTCATGTAAAGATCCGTTTTGCACCCGCAGAGGAGCAGGGGCTTACCTTTACTGTTTCCGTGGTTGGCGGCGCAGTACCCAAGAACTTTAATCCTGCTGTAGAAAAAGGCTTGCAGGATGCAATGGTAAAGGGCGCTTACGGCTATCCTCTGGTGCAGCTTGCTGCAGATCTTTACGACGGCTCTTACCACGCTGTTGACTCCGATGAGCTTTCCTTCAAGCTTGCCGCTCAGCTTGCTTATAAGAAATGCCTTGAGCAGGCAGCACCTGTTTTACTTGAGCCTGTCGGCAATCTTGATATCACCGTTCCCGAATCGCTTGTTGGTACCGTTATGGGTGATCTTAATAAGCGCCGCGGTAGCGTAATGGGTATGGATCACGCTGAGGGTAAGAAGGGCTACACCGTTGTACACGCAGTTGTACCCAAGGCTGAGATCATGGATTATCCTATTGCTCTTCGCGCAATGACAAAGGGCTTTGGCAGCTTTGAGTTTGCTGTAACCGATTATGAGGTGGTTCCCGGAAATCTGACTGCAAAAATTACCGCAAACAAGGAATAAAATCAATAAAACACAAAAATTTCGGAAAACCTATTGACATTCTTAAATTCATACATTATAATTGAATTATGAATTATTTTCCGAAATAAGGAGGCATAAAATGAAACTGCACTATCTTGAGCCCAGCGCTGAAATTCGTTTCCTTTTAAGCAAAGATATCATTGCCGCATCTCAGGAGCCTCAGGAGCCTACGGATCCTCTGAAGCCCGAAACTGCTCCTAACGACGATGTAGTTGCGGATCCGTTCTAAGTCCTGTTATCGTATAGGGCGGCTTTGTTTAGCGCCGAACGAAAATATTAACAATTAAGAATCACCTTTCTATTCTTTAAGCGGTAGAGAGGTGATTTTTATATGCATTTATTTTGAATTTAAATTTATATTTTTTACCGCCACACCTCTAAATTTATGCAGAATAGAGATGCCTTACTTTTGTCGCAGTATGTCGCACACTTTTTTTGTGTGCTGACAGACTGCGACCTTTTTTTTGCTTACGCTTTGTTACAATCATATGGAAGATATTGCTTTGAAAGGACGTGAAAAAATGTTTCGGACGGACTATCGTTTGGAGATAAAAAAACGCGATTGGCTATTGGTGGTGCGGCTTTTTGGTGAGATCGATCACCACAGCGCGGTGTATATGCGCGAGGAATTGGACAAGCTCATTTTAAAGGAGCGCCCGCGGCGCTTGGTGCTTGATCTTTCCTGTATTGAATTTATGGATAGCGCAGGCTTGGGGCTTTTAATGGGACGCCTGAGGTTGATGCACGATATTGGTGGTGTAATGGCACTTACACGCCCCAATGAAAGAATTATGAAGATCTTGCGACTTGCAGGTATGGAGCGCTTTATGGAAATCGACGGTGAAGGCGCGAAAGGAGATAGATAAAAATGGATATGAAAGCAGAAAAAAGATTTAGAGATGAAATCAATCAGATGGAGCTTGTGCTGCCTGCCATTTCAGTGAACGAGGGAATGGCACGTGCGGCTGTTGCGGCATTTTGTGCACAGCTTTCACCCGATACCACAGAGCTTGCCGATATCAAATGTGCAGTATCCGAGGCAGTCACCAACTGTATTGTGCATGCCTACAAACACAAAAAAGGGAATTTTTACATAACGGTAAGCCTTTACTCTGATAAGACGGTTCGCATTGCAATTCTTGATAAGGGGTGCGGTATTCCCGATGTGCGCCGTGCGCGCGAGCCACTTTTCACCACCGACAGTGCCGGTGAGCGCAGCGGAATGGGCTTTACGGTTATGGAAAATTTTATGGATCGGCTAACTGTTACATCCCGTGCGGGAAAAGGAACCTTGGTGGTTTTAACAAAGCGGCTGGGGCGGTTGGCGACGGAGGAATAAGGTGAGCCTTGCAACAGAGGAAAAAAACGGGAAAGAAAGGCACTATCGGCTACTGCACGAGGCGCAGTCACAAGATAAGAAGTGTGCGGATGCTGCAACCGAAGCCTTGATAACTGAAAACATGGGGCTTGTGCGTGCTGCGGCTATGCGTTTTCGGGATCGCGGCATTGAATATGAGGATCTAATGCAAATCGGAACCATTGGCATGCTGCGCGCAATACGCACCTTTGATATTTCGCGCGGCACGGCGTTTTCAACCTTTGCAGTGCCGCTTATTGTTGGCGAGATCAGGCGAAATCTGCGCGATGATGGTATTATTCACGTCAGCCGCAGCTATAAGCAGCTCGCGGCAGAGCTTGCACGCCAAAAGCAGGAGTTCATCTCAAAAGAGGGCAGGGAGCCAACCCTTGGCGAGCTTGCCGCCGCAGTAGGTGTCACGGGGGAGGAGGCGGCAATTGCGCTTTCTGCAACATCGCCCGTGGCTTCACTTTCCGAAAAGCTTTTTGAGGATGAAAAGGGTGAGCTTGGAGATCGCATCACAGATGATGAAAGTGAGCACGAGCCCGCGATCCTTACGGATCGGATCGCACTCAGCGAAGCAATTTCGCATATGCCGCCTCTTTGGCGAAAAATATTGCTCATACGCTATTTTAGAAACAGAACACAGCAGGAAACTGCCGAGGTTTTAGGCCTGACGCAGGTAAAGGTGTCGCGAGAAGAGAAAAAAATATTAACCTTTTTGCGCGGTGAAATGACCGTGTGATCCTTTCGTAAAAAACAGAGCAGTCGCTCTGTTTTTTGCATTTTTCGGCAAAGCAAGCACATACTATAAGCTAAGGAATAAAAGGAGAGCGATATGTCAGAGAAAAAATGGGTAAAATATGCCGCAATTACCGTAACGGTTGCGGGAGTGCTTCTTGCGCTATATTTATTTTTCGATTTTTTGCTTGGGATACTTCTGCCATTTTTGATCGCTTTTTTGCTTGCGGCGGTCACGCATCCCGCAGCAAAGCGCTTTGCTGCCCGTACGAGGATTCCGCAAAAGGCGGTTGCCGCGGTGTTTACGCTTTGTGCACTTGGCTTGTTTGCTACATTAATTTATTTGCTGTTCAGCCGTGCTTTACTGGAGCTTCAAAACTTCATCGGACATCTTATAGAGGAGCAGGGAGCGCTGCAAGAAAAGATTTCACGGGTTTTTGATCTGTTTCGCTCCTTCTTTTCGCACTTGCCTATCGAGCTTTCGGGTGCGTTTGCTTGGTTTGAGTATTTTATTGAGGATCCGCAAACTTTTTTTGCCGAGCAAATGCGAGGCTGGCTTTCCCGTATTTCGGAGGGGATTCCCGTGCTTGTTATGCGCTTTGTGAGGGCACTTCCTGCGGCACTGCTGTTTTTGCTTGTCACGCTGATTGCCTGCTTTTACTTTTCTGTAGAATATGAAACGGTTACAGTAAGCCTCAAGAGGCTTTTGCCGCAAAAATGGCAGGAGCATGTGCCGCAGCTTTCGGCGAAGGCACGCGCAGCGGCAGGGCAATATCTGCGCGCCTATTGTCTGCTGTTTCTGATCACCTTTGGTGAGCTTTTTCTCGGGTTTCTTATTCTGCGCGTAAACTATGTGTTTTTGCTCGCCATGCTAGTTGCGCTTCTTGATTTTTTGCCGATCTTTGGCGTTGGCACCGTGCTTTTACCTTGGGGAGTTTTTTCCATTCTCACAGGCAACGCCTTTCTTGGCATAGGGCTTGTTGTGCTTTATGCCATCATTACAGTGATCAGGCAGGTGATCGAGCCTCACATCGTTGGAAAAAGCCTTGGTTTACACCCGATCTTGATGCTGGTTGCTCTTTATGCAGGGCTTAAGATCTTTGGAATTATCGGTGTGTTTGCAGGACCCGCCCTTGCTCTTATGGCAAAGGTCTTATTAACACGTGAGAAAGCCGACGAGGTGGGCAAGTGATACAGGTACTGTGTTGAAAAATAGGAAGAAGCAAAAGGATCATAATTATGAATTGCCAAGGGAGCTTTGTATAAAAGCTCCTTTTTTTATGGTTTTGTGATGAAAAAGAAAATATTTGCACTCTGTACCTTAAAAATGCAAAAAAAATTATTAAAATCCTTGACAAAAGGTAAAAATAATGGTATATTTTTTATTGTGAGTTAGCACTAAACGAGCAAGAGTGCTAAAAATTTGAGAGGGAGGTATGATATGTCTGCAGGTAGCAATGAGTTAAGCGATCGTAAAAAGTTGATTTTAAAGGCTATTGTAGAAGCACATATTCGGGGTGGAGAGCCTGTTGGATCAAAATACATTACCGAAAGCAAGCAGCTGTCCTGCTCCTCTGCAACCATACGCAATGAGATGGCAGAGCTTGAGAGCCTTGGTTATCTCGAGCAGCCTCACACCTCGGCAGGGCGCGTGCCAAGCAAGCAGGGCTATAGATTATATGTAGATACCTTGCTTGAGGAATATGCGATGACTGCCAAGGAGATCGCACAGATCAATCAGCTGATGAAGATCAAAATGTCTGAGCTTGATCAAATTCTTGATAAGGCATCCAAGGTGGCGTCGGTTTTGACCAATTATACGGGTTTTGCCATAAAGCCGCGTGCCCATGCCGTTACGGTTACCAAATATGAAACGGCGCTCATTGATGCGCATAGCTTTATTCTTATCGTGGTTGCTTCAAACGGCGCGGTCAAGACCAGAAACGTGTTGCTGGATACCGAGATCGATGAGCATGTGCTTGCACGGCTTACTGCCGCGCTTAATGAGCTTGTGGTGGGGCTTGATGCCGAGCAGATCTCGCTTTCCGTCATGATCTCGCTTGAAAACCGACTTTCGGGTGACAGCGTGCTGGTAAATGCTGTAATGAAAAGCATTTATGAAATGTTAAGTGAGCTTGATAGCGGTGAACTCAAGGTTAGCGGACTTGACAGGCTCTTGCAATACCCCGAATTTTCCGATGCACAAAACCTTGGCGAGCTGCTGGGTGCCTTTGAGCGCAAGGATGATATTCTCGATCTGATCTCCGAGATCGACGGCGAGGATGTCAATGTGGTGATCGGCAAGGAAAGCTCGGTAAAGGTAATTAACAATTCCACGCTCGTTTTCAAGCCGATCCGCAGCAATGGCAGAACGGTTGGTGCGATCGGCGTGATCGGGCCATTGCGCATGGATTATGCACGCGTGCTTGCTACGCTTGATAATCTTGGCGGTAACATCTCGCATTTGCTAAACGAGCCAAAACAATTACCCAAAGGAGATAAAAATGACTGAAGAATTGAAGCATGAAGAAATCATCGATCCCATTGAGGATACGGTGGTAGAGGAAGAGGCAGCCGAGGAGGCAATACCGGAGAAGGGTGCAAAGAAAAAGATGCGTGCGCTTGAGGCAGCGCTTCTTGAAAAGGAAAAGGAAGTAAAAAAGCTTTCCGATGACTTGGCTTCTCTCAACGATACCTATCTTCGTCTTGCGGCGGAGTATGATAATTTCCGCCGTCGCACCGCCAAGGAGCGCGAGGGGATTTATACAGATGCCTTTGGTGAGGCGCTGAATGTACTTTTCCCTGTAGTGGATAATCTTGAGCGTGCCGCACAGTACAGCGACGGAGAAAATGTTGCCAAGGGTGTTGAGCTTACGCTAAAGAGTGTACGCGATACCTTCACCAAGCTTGGGGTCACGGAGATAGATCCCGTGGGTGAGGTATTTGACCCGAATTTCCATAATGCCGTCATGCATGTAGAGGATGATACGGTAGGGGAGAGCGTTGTGGTAGAGGTCCTGCAAAAGGGCTATTGCCGCGGTGATCGTGTGCTCCGTTACGCAATGGTAAAGGTAGCAAACTGATTTGAAAACAAAAATATAAACCTATAAATAAAACTATTATTTTCTTGGAGGAATACAATCATGGGAAAAATTATTGGTATCGATCTTGGTACAACCAATTCGTGTGTAGCAGTTTTTGAGGGTGGAGAGCCTAAGGTTATCCCCAATCCCGAGGGTGCGAGAACCACACCCTCTGTTGTGGCGTTCTCAAAATCGGGTGAGCGTATGGTAGGTCAGGTGGCAAAGCGTCAGAGCATCACCAACCCCGACCGTACCGTTAGTTCTATCAAGCGTGAAATGGGCTCTAGTTATAAGGTAAAGATTGAAGATAAGCAGTACACACCTCAGGAGATCTCCGCAATGGTGCTGCAAAAGCTGAAGGCAGATGCTGAGGCGTTTCTTGGCGAGCCTGTAACCGAGGCGGTTATTACCGTTCCCGCTTACTTTAAGGATGCACAGCGCCAGGCAACCAAGGATGCAGGTAAAATTGCAGGCCTTGATGTAAAGCGTATCATCAACGAGCCCACCGCCGCAGCCCTTGCATACGGCATGGATAAGGAAAACGACCAAACCATTATGGTATTTGATCTTGGTGGCGGTACGTTTGACGTTTCCATTCTCGAGATCTCCGACGGCGTGTTTGAGGTGCTTGCGACCGCAGGCGATAACCGCCTTGGCGGCGATGATTTCGACCAGCGCGTGATCGACTGGATGGCAGAGCAGTTCCTGCGTGAGAACGGTGTGGATCTGCGTCAGGATAAAATGGTGCTTCAGCGCCTGAAGGATGCGGCAGAGAAGGCAAAGATCGAGCTTTCCGGCATGACCTCCTCTAACATCAATCTGCCCTTCATCACCGCAACTGCGGCAGGCCCGCTTCACTTTGAGGCTACGCTTACGCGTGCCGAGTTTGACCGCCTGACTGCCGATCTTGTAGACCGTTGCATGGTGCCCACCCGCAAGGCGCTTACAGATGCAGGCAAGTCTGTTTCCGAGATCCACAAGGTGCTTCTCGTAGGCGGCTCTACCCGTATCCCCGCCGTGCAGGAGGCAGTTAAGAAATTTACGGGCAAGGAGCCCTTTAAGGGCATTAACCCCGACGAATGCGTAGCGGTTGGTGCCGCTATTCAGGGCGGTGTGCTTGGCGGTGACGTAAAGGATCTTCTCCTTCTTGACGTTACGCCCCTCTCCCTTGGTATTGAAACGCTTGGCGGCGTATTTAACCGCATCATTGACCGCAACACCACCATTCCCGTAAAAAAGAGCCAGATCTATTCTACCGCTGCAGACGGTCAGACCTCGGTTGAGATCCACGTGTTGCAGGGCGAGCGCGAAATGGCCGCCGGTAACACCACGCTCGGTCGCTTTACGCTTGACGGCATTCCCGCAGCACCCCGCGGTGTGCCCCAGATCGAGGTAACCTTTGATATCGATGCAAACGGCATTGTAAACGTATCCGCAATGGATAAGGGCACAGGCAAGGAAACCAATATTACAATTACTTCCTCTACCAATATGTCCCAAGAGGATATCGACCGTGCCGTAAAGGATGCAGAGCGCTTTGCCGAGGAGGATAAGAAACAAAAAGAGGCTGTGGATACCAAAAACCATGCTGAAACACTGATCTTCCAGAGCGAGAAGACCCTCACCGAGATCGGCGATAAGGTTTCTGAGGAGGAAAAGGCAGAGGTAAAGAGTGCTATTGAGAAGCTGCGCACTACCGTGGCAGGCGGCGATACCGCTGCAATCAAGGCAGATACCGAGGCACTGGAAAAGGCATTCTACGCACTCTCCGAGAAGCTCTATAAGCAGCAGGGCGCGGCAGGTGCCGACATGGGCGGTGCCGATGCAGGCGCTGCAGGCGCTGAGGGCGGCTTCTATAATGCTGATTTTGAGGATAAGAGCGGCAATTGATCGTTCTTATTTGAAAGTAAGAGAGAATTATGGCAGATAAACGCGACTATTATGAGGTTTTGGGTGTAGACAAGGGGGCGGATGAAACCGCTATCAAAAAGGCGTATCGCTCCCTTGCGAAAAAATATCACCCTGATATGAACCCCGGTGACAAGGAAGCGGAGGTCAAATTCAAGGAAGTAAACGAGGCATACGACGTATTGTCTGATGCCGATAAGCGTGCCAAGTACGATCAGTTTGGGCATGCGGCATTCGATCCCGCCGCCGGTGGAGCCGGCGGGGGATTTGGCGGCTTTGGTGACTTCGGCGATATCTTCAGCAGCTTTTTCGGCGGGGGATTTGGTGGCTTTGGGGGCGGCTCGCAGCAGCGAAACGGTCCGGTGCGCGGTGACGACATCGGTGCGCGCGTTTCGGTTACCTTTGAGGAAGCTGCCTTTGGCGTGAAAAAGGAGATCAATTATAACCGTGTGTGCCGCTGTCCCGATTGCTCGGGTAGCGGTGCCGCAAAGGGCACGACTGCCGAAACCTGCGGCAAATGCCGCGGCTCCGGGCAGATGCGTGTGATGCAGCGCCTCGGTGGCATGCAGTTCCAAAGCACAACCACGTGCGACAGCTGTCGCGGCAAGGGTAAGATCATCAAAAATCCCTGTAACAATTGCCGTGGCACGGGCTTTATTCGCATTAGTAAAAAGCTTGAGGTGTCGATCCCCGCGGGTATTGACGACGGCGAGCGTATTGCACTGCGCGGTCAGGGCAATGACGGTCGAAACGGCGGTAGCGCGGGAGATCTGATCCTGCAGGTTACCGTTAAGCCACATCCTATTTTTGAGCGTGAAGGCTACAATATTTACTGCGAGGTACCGCTCCCCGTCACTGATGCCGTTCTTGGCGCCGAGATCGAGATCCCTACGCTTGAGGGGAACACCAAGTACACCATTCCCGAGGGTACGCAGCCCGGCACTGCCTTTACCGTTAAGGGGCAGGGCATTCCCTTTATCAATAACAAGCAGCGCCGCGGCGATCTTGTTTTCCAAGTTAACGTGGAGATCCCGCATGGCTTGAATGATAAGCAAAAGGAGCAGGTGCGCGCTTTTGCCAAGGGGTGCAGTGAAAGCAACTACGGTAAAAAATCGGGCTTTTTCAAGCGTATTTTTGAAAAACTGAACCGTTCCTGAGGAATAACTATGGAATATTGCAAGGATTGGTCACAACTTAAGGTGACCGTAAAATTGGAGCATCTTGATACGCTTGTTGCCATCATGAGCATGCTCAACAACAATTTGATGATCGAGGATTTCAGCGATATTGATCTTAAGACCTGCTATGGCGATCTGATCGATGAAAGCATTTTGAATGCAGATAAGACCGTTGCGGCTGTTTCGATCTTTTTGCCGGCGGACAGGCCCTTTACCGATGCTGTTGCCTTTGTGCGCGAGCGCATGGGGGAAAGCGGCTTTGAGGGTAAGATCGAGATCATCGGCGTTTCGGAGGAGGATTGGGCTAACTCCTGGAAGGCATACTATAAGCCCCTTCATATCGGTAAAAAAATGGTCATCGTGCCCGCATGGGAAAAATACGAGGAGCAGCCGGGAGAGATCATTGTACGCATGGATCCCGGCATGGCTTTCGGCACGGGTACGCACGAAACCACACGCCTTGTTATCGAGTTGCTTGAAACCTATACAAAAAAGGGCTCGCGTGTGCTTGATGTTGGGTGCGGAAGTGGCATTCTTGCCATTTGTGCCGCCAAGCTCGGTGCTGCGGAATGTAAGGCGTACGATATTGACCCTGTTGCGGTACGTGTTGCGCGCGAAAACATCAAGGATAGCGGCGAGGCAAATGTTACATGTGATGTTTCCGATCTCTTGAAGCAGGTGGATCTTACAGGCGGTAAATACGATCTTGTGTGTGCCAATATCGTGGCGGATATTATCATTCGCATGGCGCCCGATGTTGGAAAATACATGAAGGATGATGCGGTTTTGCTTGCATCGGGCATCATCACAGAGCGCGCCGAGGAGGTCATAGATGCCTTGCTTGCACAGGGGCTTCGCGTGACCGAACGACTTGATGACAATGGCTGGTGTGCCTTGGTCGTTCAAAAAGCATAACTTGGAAATTGTTAATTTATTTACAAAACGGACATCTTTAGGTGCCCGTTTTGTCATTTTTGTGCGAAAAGTGGTAAATAATCACAAAACAGCCATTGACAAATTGTTCAATTTGCGTTATAATAAGTAAAACACCATTGTGGAGGTTGACGAGGTGCCGCGTTTCTTTGTTACAAGTGATCAGATACAGGACGGGCATATTACCGTCAGTGGCGATGATGCACATCATATCTCCCGCGCCCTTCGCATGGCGGTGGGTGAGCACATCACGGTCTGTGACAGTGCCGCTAACGAATACGAGTGTATCCTCACCGAGTTTTTGCCCGACTATGTGCGGTGCGAGATCTTAACGGTCAAAAAGCAGGAAACCGAGCCACCCTGCAAAATCACGCTTTATCAGGCGCTTCCAAAAGGGGACAAACTTGATTTGGTGATACAAAAATCGGTAGAGTGCGGTGCTTCTCTCATTGTTCCGTTTGAAAGCGCGCGCTGCATCGTGCGTGCCAAGCCTGAGGCAGAACAAAAAAAGCGTGAGCGCCGCTTGCGCATCGCGCAGGAGGCGGCAAAGCAATGCGGCAGGGGCGTGCTGCCCGAGGTCAAGGCAACGGTCGGATTTGAGGAAATGCTTTCAATGGCAAAAAAAGCGGATCTGGTGCTGTTTTGCTTTGAGGGCGAGGGAACTGTGCCCATTTCCCGTATCTTATCCGAAAGCAAGTTGCAGGCAGGGCAGGAAATCGCGCTGATCATTGGCAGTGAAGGGGGCTTTTCGCTAGCGGAGGCACAGCAGGCACGTGCGGCAGGCTTTCGCATGACGGGGCTTGGTAAACGTATTTTGCGTGCCGAAACCGCCCCGATATTTGCACTTGCCTGCGTGAGTGCCGCACTTGAATTACAGTAAGCATAAAAAATTAACAAATTAAACGTGTTTTTTTTGTGAAAAATGGTAACAACCTATTGCAAAATCACAAAAAATCGTGTAGAATATACCTATTCTGCATATTTTATATACAAAGAAGGATGAGGTAGTAGTATGTCTAACAGATTGTTTCAAGGCGTAATTCATCAAATGAAGGATGCGATTGACCGTGTGATCGGCGTCATAGACGAAAATGGGGTCATTATTGCCTGCTCTGAGCTTGTAAAGATTGGTGAGATCAAGCAGGGCATTCGTGATGAGCTTGCCTACGCATCGGAGGAGGTCGTGACCGGTGGCTATACCTACCGTCCTATTGTCAGCAATGCCAGAGCCGATCATATCGTGTTTGTTGAGGGCGAGGATAAAATGGCTGAGAAGATGTGTAAGATGCTTACCATTGCACTCGGCAATATCAAAAACCTTTACGATGAGAAATACGATAAGGGCTCCTTTATCAAAAATATCATCCTCGATAACATTCTGCCAAGCGATATTTACATCAAGAGCAAGGAATTGCATTTCAACACCGATGAGGCACGCATCGTATTCCTCATTAAGTTCTTTGGCAAAACCGATATGCTCCCCTTTGAAATGCTGCAAAACATGTTCCCTGATAAATCAAGAGATTATGTGATCAGCGTGGGTGAGCACGATATCGTGCTGGTTAAGGATATCAAGCACGGTACCGAAGCAAAGGAAATTGAAAAGATCGCTACCAACATCGCAGATACTCTTTCTACCGAATTTTATACCAAGGTGGCAATCGGTATTTCCACTGTGGTTGATAACATTAAGGATCTTGCCCGTGCATACAAGGAAGCGCAGGTTGCACTTGAGGTTGGTAAGGTGTTTGAAACCGAGAAGAACATCATCAATTATGAAAATCTCGGTATCGGTCGCCTTATTTATCAGCTTCCCACAACGCTTTGTGAGATGTTTATGCAGGAGGTCTTCAAAAAGGAGAGCCTTGAATCTCTTGACCGTGAAACGCTCATGACCATTCAGAGCTTCTTTGAGAACAATCTTAACGTTTCCGAAACCTCGCGCAAGCTTTTTGTGCATCGCAATACGCTGGTTTACCGTCTTGAAAAGATCCGTAAACTCACAGGCCTGGATCTTCGTGAATTTGAGCATGCCATTACCTTTAAGGTTGCCTTAATGGTAAAGAAATATCTTGATTCTAAGCCCGGTAAGTTTTAATTACATATAAAGTAAGCGGCAGGGCATTTGCTTTCCGCTTACTTTTGATTGTTTGACCCACTTATGCATGCTTCCCGGAAAGAAAAGAGGGAATGAATGGAACTTTATTTTTCTATATCGCCCGTTCCCGCCCCCACACGGCGCGATGAAATTTTAGGGGCAATTTCGGCAACTGTACCGGGAGCAAGCGCAGAATTTAGCAAAGATGGCGCAAAGATTCGGGTAAGGATCCCTGCAGGGGCTGACCGCTTGTCGGCGCAGGATGCCATTGTATTTCGCTTGCTGGGGCTTGGCTTTGAAGCCAAGGAGCTTGCCTACACGCCCCCTCAAGCACCGCCTATTACCAATATTCCGCAGCATTATACAAAGCCGCAGCCGCGTACCGTGCGCCTTTCGGTATTCATCATTTCGCTCGTTGCAACGGTGCTTGCGGTATCGATTCTTGGCTTTGCACTTGGCGCTGCGTTTATGGGCATTTTTGGCGATGGTGGCACGCTTGGTGTTGACGGCACAGAGGATTACAGCGGAAAGATTGGTATTATAGATACTATTTTTTCTGAATATGCGCTATACGATACAAATGGCGATTTTTTGCTTGACAGTATGCTTAAGGCATATGTCGCGGCAACGGGTGACCAATATGCCGCTTACTATACCGCTGAGGAATTTGCCGAGATCATGGCAGAAAACAGCGGCGAATTGGTTGGCGTTGGTATTACGGTAGTCGAGAGCCTTGATCCCGTAGGCATTGCTATTATTGGCGTTATGCCGGGGTCCCCCGCTGAGGAGGCAGGCGTTTTGCCGGGCGACGTGATTGTGGTGATTGGCAGTGGCGAGAACGCTTTTTCCGTGGCAGACCGTGGATACGAAGCGGCGCTTGCAGCCTTGCGTGGTGAGGCAGGCAGCATTGCTAACTTTACCGTGCAACGTGAAGGGGAGCAAATAAGTTTTTCCATTGCGCGCGCATTGGTAGAAAATGTATCGGTTACAGGTCGCGTAAGCGAAACCGATAATAGTGTTGGTATTGTAAGCATTTCTCAGTTTATAATTAATACCCCCGTGCAATTTGAAGTCGAAATGGATAAACTGATCGCTAAGGGATGCACGCGCTTCGTGTTTGATGTGCGCAACAATCCCGGCGGTGATTTGAACTCCATCGTTGCCGTGCTTTCCTATTTCTTAAACGAGGACGATCTTATTGTGACTACGGTCTATAAGGACGGCACCACTGAAAGTGAGTATGCATCTCCTGTAGATTACAAGGGTGATTATGAGGCTTGCAGTATCGCAAAAGAGGATATTGGTAAGTATCGCAATTATCAAAAGGCTGTTTTGATCAACGGCAATACCGCCAGCGCAGCAGAGCTTTTTACAGCAGTGCTGCGAGATTATGAATTGGCAACGATCGTTGGCACTACAACCTACGGCAAGGGTGTGTTACAAAGCATTTTTGATCTCTCGAGCTTTGGATATAGCGGTGGCATAAAGCTGACCACAGGGTACTATAATCCGCCCTCGGGCGAAAATTACGACGGCAAGGGTGTTGCGCCCAGCGGAGCGCAAACGCCGCTTGACGACGCTGTAAAGAATAAAAATCTCTACCTTCTCACAGAGCAGGAGGATAACCAACTTCGCGCTGCAATTGCGGCAGTTACACAGTAAATAATTTTTTCTAAATAGAGGAGTTACCGTCATGGCAAATGTAAAGAAGATCACAATGACCCAAGAGGGCTATAACGAACTTGTAAAAGAGCTTCAATGGCGCGAAGGTGAAGAGCGCGAGCGCATTAAAAACGATATCGTAACCGCACGCGGCTTTGGCGACCTTTCCGAGAATGCGGAGTATGACGCTGCGCGTAACGCACAGGCAGAAAACGAGGCTCGCATTCTTAAGCTGAAATATGATATTGAAAACGCAGAGGTGTACGATGCTTCCAAAGCAGTGCGCGGTGTAATCGACATTGGCTCTGTGATCAAGGTTTATGATGAGGATTTCAAGGAAGAGTGCAATTGGCGCATTGTAGGCTCTAACGAGGCTGATGTTGTCAGTGGCAAGATCTCCGACCAATCTCCTGTTGGCAAGGCACTGATCGGTCACCGTGCAGGCGACGTTGTAACAGGTGTTGTGGAAGCATCCGGCTATAATTTTACCTACCGTATTTTGGAAGTAGGACGCGACTAATAGAGGTATAACATGGCTGAAGAAAAGAGAAACGAGGCGGTCGGTGCCGCTGACGAGGTTAATTTAGGCGATATTCTGCGCGTGCGCCGCGAAAAGCTGTCCGCACTTCGCGAGGCGGGCACTGATCCCTTTCAAATTACCAAATATCCGCAGGATGCTTACTCTGCTGACATCAAGGCGCGCTTTGCCGATCTTGCCGCAGAGGAGGAAACCGATGTAACGGTTTGCCTTGCCGGGCGTATGATGACAAAACGCGTAATGGGTAAGGCAAGCTTTGCGCATTTGCGTGACGATAAGGGCGATATTCAAATTTATGTGCGCCGCGATGTGATCGGCGAGGAGGCCTATGCCGGCTTTAAAAAGATGGATATCGGCGATATCATTGGTGTAAAGGGCATTGTGTTCCGCACCAAGATGGGCGAGATCAGCGTACGCTGCACCGAGCTGGTGCTGCTTTCCAAGAGCCTTTTGCCCCTGCCCGAGAAATTCCATGGTCTCAAGGATCAGGAAACACGTTACCGTCAGCGCTACGTGGATCTTATTGTCAATCCCGAGGTTAAGGATACCTTTGTCAAGCGCAGCCTTATTCTGCGCGAGCTTCGTGCATTCCTTGATAGCAAGGGCTTCCTTGAGGTGGACACACCTATCCTTACCCCCTTTGAGATCGGTGCTTCCGCACGTCCTTTTTTGACGCATCATAATACCCTTGATATGGATATGGTGCTGCGCATTGAAACCGAGCTTTACTTAAAGCGCTTAATCGTTGGCGGTATGGACCGCGTTTATGAGGTAGGCCGTATTTTCCGTAATGAGGGTATGGATCCTAAGCACAATCCCGAATTTACTAGCATCGAGCTGTATCAGGCATACACCGACTATCACGCTTTAATGGATCTGGTAGAGGAAATGATGCGCACCGTTGCCGAGAAGGTTTGCGGTAGCCTTGTGATCCCATACTGCGGTCATCAGATCGACCTCGGTCATTGGGAGCGCATGACCATGCTTGAGGCGGTTAAGAAGTACAGCGGCGTTGACTTTAACGAGATTGAAAACGATGAGGAAGCGATCGCTATGGCGAAAAAGCACCATGTCGAACTTCCCGAGGTGCCCACCAAGGGCGCGATCCTTGCTGAGTTTTTTGATGCCTTTGTTGAGGACAAGCTGATTCAGCCCACCTTTATTTACGATTATCCTGTTGAGATCAGCCCGCTTGCGAAGCGCAAGCCCGAGAATCCTGCCTATACCGAGCGCTTTGAGTACTTTATCAATGCAACCGAGTTTGGCAACGCATTCTCCGAGCTCAACGATCCCATTGATCAAAAGGAGCGCTTTGAGCGCCAGGTAGCCGAGCGTAAGGCAATCGATCCCACCTGCCGTGCGCAGGTTGACTATGACTATATTACCGCGCTTGAGTATGGCTTGCCCCCGACAGGCGGCCTTGGCTTTGGCGTTGATCGTCTTGTCATGCTGCTTACCGATAGCGCATCGATCCGCGATGTGCTGTTGTTCCCGACAATGAGACCCCTTGATTGAATTGTTATATAGTGAAACGGGAGCAGAACCCGCCGGAAAGCAGTGCTTGAGGGCGGGTTCGGATTATTCACTCTTGCTAAGGAGAAAGGAATGGAACATAACAGAGAAGAAAAGCGCGAGGCGCGCCAGATCAGGCTCGGCGGTGGCAAAAAACGCCCCGAAAAGGAGCATGGCAAGCTTTACCGCTGGCTGGATAATTTTTGGTATCACCACAAATGGGCAACGCTTGCCACACTTTTCTTGGTGATCGTGATCACCGTTTGCGCTTTGCAAATGTGCTCGCGCGAGGAAAAGGGCGATATCACAGTTGTAACCGCAGGTCCTTATGGCTTTGTTACGAACGAAGCGGGGCTGCTTGATCTGAAAAATTGCCTTTCTACATACTTGCCCGAGGATTATAACGGCAATGGCATAAAGGATATTACCGTATATTCCTATAGCATCTTTTCGGAGGATGAGGCGCAGGAGCTTGAAAACCGTGTGGATGAAAACGGAGAACCGGCAGGTGTTGCGGTAGACCGTTATCAAAACACACAGGAATACTCCAATTTTTCGCAGTATCTTCAAACGGGCGATGCAGCAGTGCTGTTTTTGTCCCCTTGGCTCGCTGAGGAATATTCCAAACGAAGCGGTGTACTTGTTGATTTTGCCGAGCTGCTTGAAAAGGAGCCCGAAAATGGAGCGTATGCAACGCTTGAGAGTGGAAAGACGGTATGCTATGGCATCAAGCTTTGCGAAACGGCTCTTTGGCGCGAAAACAGCGCTGTGAGAAGCGCCTTGCCCGAGAATACAGTCATTTGCTTGATGATGCCGGGGATAATTGGTAATAACAGCGATCAAGAAATATACAATCACGCGATAGACTATGTAAAGAAACTGATCGAGCAATAAAATAAGGAGAGATAGGAAAACACTATCTCTCTTTTTTCGTTACGAGGAAGTTTTTACATATCCTTTTTTTGTATAACAAAAATCTCGCACGGCAATACTTTCATTACTCCACAAAAGGAGAGTGAAATGTATAAAAACAAAGTTGAAATATGTGGGATCAACACCTCTGAATTAAAAACGCTGACCGATGAAGAAAAGCGCGAACTGCTAAAAAAAGCGCAGGCAGGGGACAGCGCCGCGCGCGATGAGGTGATACTTGGAAATTTGCGTCTGGTGCTTTCGATCATTCAACGGTTTTCGGGGCGCAAGGAAAATGTGGACGACCTTTTTCAGGTAGGGTGCATCGGTCTTGTTAAGGCGGTGGATAATTTCAACCTCGCGCTTGATGTTAAATTTTCCACTTATGCCGTGCCTATGATCATTGGCGAGATCAGGCGTTATTTGCGCGACAATAACTCTATTCGCATCAGCAGATCGGTACGGGATCTTGCATATCGCGCTTTGCAGGTAAGAGAAGAGCTGACGCGCGAGCGAGAGTATGAACCGAGCGTTGATGAAATTGCCAAAAAGCTTGGTGTAGAGCGTGAGCCAATTCTGCGTGCTATGGAGGCGATTGCCCAGCCAATCTCTCTTTATGAACCGGTGTATAACGAGAGTGGTGATGCCATTTATATCATGGATCAGATCAGTGACACCTCGGCTCAGGATGAGCATTGGCTTGAGCATATTGCGTTGCGCGACGCGATGAAAAAGCTTTCCGACAGGGAGCGAAAAATCATTGAGTTGCGCTTTTATAAAAACAAAACGCAAATGGAAATTGCAGAAAGCATCGGCATTTCACAAGCGCAGGTATCGCGCCTTGAAAAGGGGGCGCTTGAGCGCATGCGAAAAGAAATTTAATACCTTTATTTTTACAAAAATTCCTTAAAACTGATATTAAAATAAAATATGTTCTATTTTTCAACAAAATATATTTAAAATATGAAATGCCGGCTTGGATCAAAAAGAACCGAGTCGGCTTGCTTTTTCTAAATTCTCCCTGCTTTAAGAACTGCTTTTTTAGATATATTAAGTTTTGGTTAGGGCGGTGATAACGATATGAAAAAGCAAGAGTCCTTGCTTTCAAGCACGGTAATACTTGGCGTGGCGGCGGTCCTTTCAAAGGCAACGGTCTTTTTCTTGATGCCGTTTTACACAGCGCGTTTGACACCTGCAGATTTTGGGAATGCAGATGTTCTTGTGGGCACGGCACTGTTGCTGTTGCCCTTTGTTTCGCTCAATGTGCCCGAGGCACTCTTTCGTTTTCTTGCGGGTGATCGATGTTGCAAAAAGGAGTTTTTTTCGGCAGGTGTTTTTCTTCTGGTGATTGGTGCTTCGCTGTTTTTCTTGCTCATTTCCCAAACGGTATATTCCTCGCTTCTTTTTGCTTATCGGTGGTATTTGTTCTTTTATGTGCTCGCTTCTGTTTCTCGCAGCCTTCTCGCGCACATTTTGCGTGCAGAGGGGAATTATATATTTTATGCAGGGCAGCAGGTGCTTTGCACGCTGTTGACCGTTTTACTGCAAATTTTTCTTTTGGCGGTGCTTCAAAAGGGTGTAGGTGGCTACTTGCTTGGCGTTATTCTTGCTGATGCCACGGTGTTTTTTTGCTTGCTGTTCTTACTGCGCCCATGGCGCTATTTTTCTGCTTTTGAGATCAAACGGGGAACGGTAAAGAAGATTCTGCGTTATTCCTTGCCGTTAATGCCAACGGCGGTTTTGTGGTGGGTCACAGCTATTTCCGATCGGTATATTTTGCTTCATTATCACGGTGCTGAGCTCACGGGTCTTTATGCGGCGGCATCTCGTATTCCAACGGTGCTGACCTTTCTTATCGGTGTTTTTTTGGAGGCGTGGCAATATGCCGCTATCAGTACAAAGGAGGAAGCGCGCGCCCTGCGCTATGGGCGCATCTACAGTATGCTTTTGCCCGTGGCGATCATAGGCGCTGCAGGTGTACTTTCGGTGGCTTACCCGCTTGTTTTACTGATCTATGCACCCGAATACGGCGGTGCTGTGGTGTTTGTTCCGTTTTTAACGTTAGCCTCTTTGTTTGCGGCGCTTTCCTCGTTTCTGGGAAGCATATATGTGGTAAGACTAAAGTCCTTGGCTTCGCTTTTTACCGCACTGTGCGGTGCCTTGCTGAACGTTGCGTTTAATTTTCTGCTCATTCCGCGCTTTGGGGGGCTTGGCGCGGCGTTTGCAACGCTTGTCGCATATTTCACGGTGTTTTTTGTTAGAACGTTGCACAGCAAGCGGTATCTGCACTTCTCGCATCACACTGTCAAATTTACAGTTTCGGCACTGTTTTTGTGGCTTGCCGCTTTTGCCGTTATGCGTGGGGGATATGTAATTGCGCTTCTCCCTGCTATTTTATCGCCCTTGCCGTTTGTTGTAGAGATAGGGGAGGGCGTGTCCCTTTTGCTCGAAAAAACGGTGGATGTATGGAAAAAGCGACAAAAAAGGACAAAGGGATATTGACATTTTCTTCATATTGATTTATAATTATTAACGATAGAGGTGCAAGCTTCATCAGTAGCGTGGGGAATGCGGTCTTGACGCATCGGCACGGAAATGCCGCGCGCGAAAGGGAAGATTGCCGAAATGGGCTGTAGTTTCCGATACCGCTTGTTGGGACAGGGCAAAATATGCGCTGTACTGTCACATTGCGTGGAGTGCTATCGTGTGCAAGTGTTTGTGCCGTGGCAGTTTGCCGCGGCTTTTTGTTTAATCTTTAAAAAATTAAAGGAGTCAGTATGAAAAAGAAACAGCTTGTAAATCTAATCATCTTAGTAGTGGCTGTCATTGCTGTTGTTGTGCTTGCCATTACCATGCGCACAGCAGGGGCGGATGCCGAAACGCCTTACTACGCAACCTTTATGTCGCTTGTGCCGCCCATCATTGCCATTGGGCTTGCTCTTGTGACGAAAGAGGTGTTCAGCTCGTTGTTTGTCGGTGTGCTGGCAGGCGGCCTGTTTTATGCGGATTTTTCACCTGTAAAAGCAGTTGATACCGTTGTTAACACAGGCATTATTGAGGCTGTGTCAGGCACGGCAGGCATTTTTGCCTTCCTTGTGATCCTTGGAGCTGTCGTTATTTTGCTTAACAAGGCAGGCGGCTCGCAGGCATTTGGTAAATGGGCACAGACCCATGTAAAAACACGCGTTGGCGCTTTGCTTGCAACCTTTGCGCTTGGCGTTCTGATTTTTGTTGACGACTATTTCAACTGCCTCACGGTTGGTAGCGTTATGCGCCCTGTTTGTGATACGCATAAGATCTCCCGTGCAAAGCTTGCATATGTGATCGATGCAACTGCCGCTCCTATTTGTATGATCGCACCTGTTTCCTCTTGGGCAGCTGCGGTTTCTGAGCACGTAGCAGATGGGCAGGGTCTTACCTACTTTATCAAAGCAATTCCTTACAACTTTTATTCTCTGCTTACCATTGCCTTTGTGATCACGATCACGATAATGGGCTTTGACTACGGTAAAATGTCGGGCGTTGAATTCAAGGCGCTTAACACCGGTGATCTTGGCGCAGCTGATCCGAGCGAGGATGCTGAAAAGTTGCCCGAGGGCGCTGTAGGTGCACGTGTGTATGACTTGATCGTACCGATCGTTGTTCTGATCGTTTCCTGCATTGTGGCACTTATGTATGTGGGTGGCTTCTTTACCGCCGGTGACTATCAGTGGAAACTGATCGATGCCTTTGGCAATACCGATGCAACCGTTGGCTTGCCTCTTGGCTCGCTTGTGGCATTGATCATCACCATTGTGTACCTCATGGCTCGTCGCCTCATTTCCTTCAAGGAATCGATGGAAGCGATTCCGAAGGGCTTTATCGCAATGGTTCCCGCGATCCTCATTCTTACCCTTGCAACTGCACTGAAGAATACTACGGGTCTGCTTGGCTCTGATGTGTTTGTTGACAATCTTCTTAAGAATGCAGGTGCGCTCAAGCTCTTCCTGCCTGCCATTATCTTTGTCATTGCATGCTTCCTTGCTTTTGCAACCGGTACTTCTTGGGGTACATTTGGTATTCTCATTCCCATTGTTTCTGCCGCGTTTGGCGGTCTTAACTCTGAGATCGCTGTAATTGGTATGTCTGCTTGCCTTGCAGGTGCAGTTTGCGGAGACCACTGCTCGCCTATTTCCGATACCACCATTATGGCATCGGCAGGTGCACAGTGCAACCATGTAGAGCACGTTTCCACGCAGTTGCCCTATGCGCTCACTGTTGCAGCCGTTTCCTTTGTATCTTACGTGATCGCAGGTCTTTTGCAGAGCATTGGCCTTTACTGGTGGGTATCTCTTCCCATTGGCATTGCTTTGATGATTGGCACGCTTTTCGGTATCAAATTCTATCAAAGCCGTAAGGTCAAAGCAGAAATTTAAAAAAATATCAAAAAACTATTGCATTTTAGAAAAAATTGTGATATAATATCACGCGTGTGTGTCAAACACGAATTTAAGGGTGGTCCGCTGCGAAGCTCTGCATGAACATCCGGATTTTAAAGGAGGCCAAACATGAACTTGATTCAGGCTTTTACAAACGAGCAGTTGAAGACAGAGGTACCCGTGATTCGCATTGGTGACACCATTCGTATTCACAACAAGATCGTTGAGGGTACCAAGGAGAGAATCCAGCTTTTCGAGGGTACCGTTATCGCTAAGCACGGTGGCGGCATTTCCGAGACCTTCACAGTAAGACGCGTTTCTTACGGTGTTGGTGTTGAGAAGACCTTCCCGCTTCATTCCCCCAACGTTGCAAAGGTAGAGGTTGTTCGCGTGGGTAAGGTTCGCCGCGCAAAGCTTTACTATCTGCGTGACCGTATGGGCAAAGCTTCTAAGGTTAAAGAAAAGATCTAAATTCTCAAAGAAAATGGGCGGTTGCTTTTGCAGCCGCCCGTTTTCTTACAGATAGAAAACATCCCCCGCCAAGCGGGGGATGTTTTTTATTGGTTTAATTAACCAAGGCGAGCTTCAAGAGCTGCAAGCTCCTCGTACATGGTAGCGGGAACAGCCTCGCCAACCTGTGCGTAGAATGCCTTGATGTTTTCGATGTCAGCCTTCCAGGACGCAACGTCAACGGAAAGGAGATCGCGGATGGTGTCGATGGTGATGTCCTCGAGACCCTCGATGTTGATATCCTCAGCCTTCGGAACGTAACCGATAGCAGTCTCAACAGCGTCAACCTTATCCTCGCAACGAGCCAGGATCCAGAGAAGAACGCGGAGGTTGTCACCGAAGCCGGGCCAAATGAAGTGACCCTCGTCGTCGGTACGGAACCAGTTTACGTGGAAGATCTTGGGAGCGTTGGGAATCTTCTTGCCCATGTCGAGCCAGTGCTGCCAGTAGTCACCCATGTTGTAGCCAACGAAGGGACGCATAGCCATGGGGTCGCGGCGAACCACGCCAACCGCACCTGCTGCTGCTGCAGTGGTCTCGGAAGCCATGATAGAGCCAACGAAGGAGCCGTGCTGCCAGTTGAAGGACTGGTAAACCAGAGGAGCAGTCTTTGCACGACGGCCGCCGAATACGATAGCGGATACCGGAACACCCTTCAGGCTGTTAAACTCGGGGGAAATGCAGGGGCAGTTCGCAGCGAGTGCCGTGAAACGGGAGTTGGGATGTGCGCCGGCGGTTGCAGCCTTGTTTGCTTTGTCGTACTTGGAGATATCCCAAGGATTGCCTCTCCAGTCGATAGCGTTTGCGGGAGGATTGTCGTTAAGACCTTCCCACCAAACGGTGTTGTTGTCAAGATCGTGAACCACGTTGGTGAAGATGGTGTCACGCAGGCAGGTATGAAGCGCGTTGGGGTTCGATTTCTCGTTGGTGCCGGGAGCAACGCCGAAAAAGCCGTTCTCAGGGTTAACAGCGTAAAGCTTGCCGTCTTCCTTGTTAACACGCAGCCAAGCAATGTCGTCACCTACGCACTCAACCTCATAGCCCTCAGCCTTAAGAGCCTTGGGGGGAATGAGCATTGCAAGGTTGGTCTTACCGCAAGCAGAGGGGAATGCGGCGGTGATATATTTCTTCTCGCCATTGGGGTACTTCACGCCGAGAATGAGCATGTGCTCTGCCATCCAACCCTCTTTACGGCCGAGGTAGGATGCGATACGAAGTGCAAAGCACTTCTTGCCGAGCAGTACGTTTCCGCCGTAGCCGGAGTTAACGGACATGATCTCGTTGGTCTCGGGGAAGTGAGTGATATAACGGTTCTCAGCGTCGATGTCAGCGCGTGCGTGCAGACCCTTGATGTAGTCTGCGCTGTCGCCAAGTGCCTCAAGAACGTTGGTGCCAACGCGAGTCATGATGAGCATGTTAAGCACAACGTAAATGGAGTCGGTCAGCTCGATACCGTATTTTGCAAAATCAGAGCCTACAACACCCATGGAATAAGGAATCACGTACATGGTGCGACCCTTCATGGAGCCACGGTAAAGCTTGAAGAGCTTTTCCTTCATCTCGGCGGGAGCCATCCAGTTGTTGATATTACCTGCATCCTCTTTCTTGGTGGTGCAGATAAAGGTTCTGTCCTCTACGCGCGCAACGTCGTTGATTGCGGTGCGGTGCAGGTAGCAGTTGGGCAGAAGCTCTTGGTTGAGTTTAATGATCTCACCGGTAGAGCAAGCCTCAGCGCGAAGTGCCTCAGCCTGTTCCTCGCTACCGTCGATCCAAACGATCTTGTCGGGCTGAGTCATGGCAGCCATTTCGTCGATCCAAGACAAAACGAACTTGTTGTTGGTCAAATTAGCCATTGTTTACATTTCCTCCTAAAATTTTCAACTGTGTAGAGCAGTCAAATCTACGAAATAGATTTTACTATATTTTTGCACAATTTTCAACTAAAACTTTCAAAGGTTACAAATTATTAACATTTAATTTTTTTATTTTTATAATTAAATATTTAATTTTTATAATGTTAATGTTTTTTGCAAGATTTTGGATTAAAACTTGCAAAAATCATTGTATACCTTCATCTGCTTGCTTACGCGTGGAAAAGCGTTTTTTGTCTGTGCCAAGAAGCGATGCGGAAAGCCATTTTACATCGCTTGCGGGTAGCGTGTGAGTCAGCAAAAGCAGCGCAAAATACAGTGCACTCACGATTAGGATGTGTAAAACAAGCGTGGCGGCGGTGCTTGCGTGAGCAGTGAAAAAATGAAGCAGCAGATTTGCAATCACGGTGGCACCAATCGCCGCAAAGAGGGGGCGCACAAACAGGGAAACGATTTTCGGTCGGTATCCGCTCACCTTTAGCAAGCGACAGATGCTGCATGCAGCATTAAATATCTCAGTAACGTAAATGGTAACCAAATAGCCGCTTATGCCCATGTGAGGAACGAGAAGCCATACCAAAATTACCGAGATTAGCGCATCAATAATATTAACATTCATGGAATAGACCTGCTCGCCAAGCCCCTTGAGCAGAGCATCGGTTGCGGTGTCAATATACATGATGGGAATCAGCGGTGCAAGCAACTTGATAAAACGGCCAACCTCACTACTGCTATAAAGCACCTCGCCAAGCTCACCCGAGAGAAAGAGCATGACCGCTGCCGTGCCAATGGAAAAGAGCAGTGCGGCTTGGTAAGCGCGCCCGGCGATATAACGGATCTCGCGCTTGTTTCCAATGGTGTTTTGTTCTGTGATTTCGGGTATGAGCAAGGCGGAAAAGGAGGAGAGGATTGCCGCCGGATAAAGGATTACGGGTAGTGCCATGCCGTGTAGCGTTCCGTAAGCAGCAAGTGCTGCAGAATTTCCTGCTCCGTAGGCTTGAAGTCCGCGAGGAATTAAAATATGTTCTATTGTTAGTAAACCAGACCGCATATATGCGCTGATTGCAACGGGCAACGCAATTGCCGCCACATTGATTTTTGAACCGTTTTTTTGCTGCTTGATGCCTTTGAAATGGCGCTTGTCAAGCATGTAAAGCACAAGGTTTAAAAGGAAGGTGAGCGTTTCGGAAACGGCACCGCCCATTAAGATTGCAAGGATGCTGCCCTCTACTGTGTTGGGTGCAACGAGAACGAGTAAGTAGCCTGTGAAAGTGATTTTTACGGCTTGCTCCGTTACCTGTGCTATCGCGTTTTTGTAGGCGCGTCGCATCGCGGTAAAGTATCCGTTGAACACGGCGCTTACCGCAATGGGAAACAGGGTGAAGGCAAGCATGGTGAGCGCACGTACGGTGCGTGCATCCTTCAGAACATATAAGCCGATGGGGCGCGCGAGTGCAAAGAGCAGGATGCTTGCCAGGGACCCGAAAAACGCGGCATACGACAGGCAAGCACAAAGGCACTTTCTGTTTTCGGCGCCGCCCGAGAGTTTTAAACGCTCGGCAAAGGTGCGCACCGTGGCAAGATGAATACCGGAGGTGGCAAGTGTTACCGCAAAGCCATAAACACCCGAAACCAGAGAAAGTAGTCCCATAGCCTCGGCGCCTACCTTTCCCGACACATATACATTAAACCCAACGCTTACGGTGCGCATCAGGAGTGTTACCACCGTTAAGAGCAGGGCGTTATAAAAATACTGTTGCTTTGTTTTCATAAAATTTCACCTCAAAAAACTCTATTCAAAATTTTAGGCGCTTAACACACATTACCGTCTTTACAAACCAAAAAAAATATGCTAAGATGAAATTGTAGCAGGATAGAAGCGTATATAAGAGTGTGTAATGTTTTTCTTTGGAGGTACGAATATGGCAGCAAAATTGTCTATTACGATCGGCAGACAGTACGGCAGCGGCGGTAAGGATATCGGTATGCGCCTGGGCGAGCTACTCGGATTTCGCGTTTATGACAGGGAACTGCTTTTCATAGCAGCGCAAAAAAACGGTATCAGTGCCGATGCGCTCCGACGCGTGGATGAAAAGGCGAATAACAGCCTGCTTTATACGCTTGCAATGGGCACCTCGCTTTACGGTGCGCGGAATTTTGGGATAGATGTGCCTATCAATGACCAACTGTTTATTACACAGACCGATATTATTAAGCAGGCGGCGCAGGAGGAGAATTGCATTTTTGTAGGTCGTTGTGCCGACTATGTGCTGCGCAACTATCCCCATCGCATCAGCGTCTTTGTACATGCCGATAAGGAAACAAGAATAGCACGTATCAGGGAGGAGCTTGGCGTTGGTCACGATGAGGCAGTATCTTTGATCAACAAAACCGATAAGCGCCGCATCAATTACTATAATTTTTACACCGGAAAAAAGTGGGGAAAGCCCGAGAATTACCATATTTGCGTTGACAGCTCCTTGCTTGGTATAGAGGGCTCGGCGCAAATGATTGCCAATATCGCAAGGCTTTATATGACAAATTCCCGGGATCAAGAGGAGCAATAATCCCCTTGATTTTTGGGCATAATGACAAAAATGTTAAAACAGTAAAAATATACTTGACAACTTGGTGACTGCTGATTATGATATATATTGCAAATGTCAGTCATAGAGGAGGTTTTGTATGACAGCTTATATTTGTGAACTTTGTGGTTATGTGTACGATCCGCACAACGGTGAGCCCGAAAACGGAATTGCAGAGGGTACTGAATTTGAGGATCTGCCTGAGGATTATGTTTGCCCGCTTTGCGGCGCTTCAAAAGAAGATTTTGAGCCCGTAAACGGTGAGGATGACGCGTAAGTCGTTCCATTTTCCTTAAAACAGAATGATAAAACAAAAATCGGAAGTACTGCAGTGCTTCCGATTTTTTGTTGCAAATCAAGAAAAAAATATGCATAAATTTATGCAAATATGCACTTATTCTATTGACATTATAATTATTAAGGAGTATAATAGTATAAAAATTTTAAACTTTAAGGGACAAAGGAAAGCACCATGGCTATCAACAGAACACAAGCACGCGAGGCTGTATTTCAATTGTTGTTTGAAACCGAATTTAAATCCGCCGAGGCAAGAGAGGATATTTTTGCTCTTTCCTGTGAAAATCGCGAGATTGAAGCAAATGATTATATCAAAAACGCTTATTTTGGCGTGTACGAGCATCAAGAGGAAATCGATGCGTTGATCGGTAAATATGCAAGGGGTTGGAAAACAGCGCGCATTTCTCGCGTTTCTCGCTCAATCCTGCGTCTTTCGATTTATGAGATGCTGTATATGCGCGACATCCCCGCAAGCGTTTCGATCAACGAGGCGATCGAGCTTTGCAAAAAGTTTGATGAGGAGAGTGCGCGTGCATTTGTCAACGGCATTCTCAACAGTATAAAGGAAGAACTGTTTGGTGCCAACAATGCGTGAGGCATGCTATATTGGCATTGATACCAGCAACTATACCACCTCGGTGGCAGTTGCAAATGAGAGAGGGGATATCATTGCAAACCTCAAGACACCGCTGCCCGTAAAAGAGGGAGAACGCGGCCTTAGGCAAAGCGATGCGGTGTTTGCGCACACCAAAAATTTACCCTCGCTGCTTGATGGCTTGCGTGACAGCATCAAGGGGCTTAGCCCCGTGGCTGTTTGCTATTCGCAAAAGCCGCGCAATGCTAAGGACTCTTATATGCCGTGCTTTCTGTCGGGCGCCGTTGCGGCGCATGCCATTGCCGCGGCGCTGGATATCCCGATCTACACCTGCTCACACCAAGAGGGGCATGTGATGGCGGCACTTTACGGTGCGGGAGTGCTTGAAGCGTTCTCGGATAAGCCGTTTGGCGCTTTTCATGTATCGGGCGGCACGACCGAGGCACTCTTTGTCATCCCCGCTGAGGACGCTCTTGATATTCGGCTGCTTGGCGGCAGTGCGGATCTTCATGCAGGACAGGCGATTGACCGCATTGGCGTTGCCATGGGCTTGCCGTTTCCGTGCGGACCGCACCTTGAGGTGCTGGCAAGGGAAAACACGAAAAAAATTCCCAAGCCGCGTATTTGTGTGTCAGAGATTACCTGTCACCTGTCGGGGCTTGAAAACCTTGCCTTAAAGCTGCTTACTGACACGGGTGATAAGCCGTTGGTGGCGGCGTATGTGCTTCGGTTTATCTCCGATACGCTCTTTGTTATGGCAAAGCATGTACGAGAGGGAAATCCCGATTTGCCGCTTGTGTTTGGTGGTGGTGTGATGAGCAACCGTATCATTGCCGCGGAGCTCACGGCTAAACTTGGGCGCGATGTATATTTTTCTGCCCCTGCCTTTTCTGCGGATAATGCGGCGGGCGTGGCACTTCTGTGCCGCAAAAAAGCAAAGTTTTTGCAATAATTTATAGGGGGGAGAATATGTCCGATCGTCTTTTAACGGTAACACAGCTGAATGAATACTTGAAATTGATGATGGATAACAATCCCTTTCTTGCAGATGTATTTGTGCGCGGTGAAATCTCCAATTTTACCAACCACTATAAAACAGGACACTTTTATTTCTCGCTCAAGGATGAAACTGGCACGCTGCGTGCGGTCATGTTTCGCTCGGCGGCGCAGTATGTGACCTTTAAGCCCGAAAACGGCATGAAGGTGATCCTGCGCGGGCGCGTATCTGTTTTTCCGCGTGACGGGCAGTATCAAATTTATGTAAACGAAATGCAGCCCGATGGCATAGGTGCTTTGTATATCGCGTATGAGCAGCTGCGCCGCAAGCTTGAGGCAGAGGGGCTTTTTGAGGCATCGCGCAAAAAGCCCTTGCCTAAAATCCCTGCCGTTATAGGTCTTGTAACCTCGCCCACGGGCGCCGCTGTGCGTGATATGATCGATATTCTTTCTCGGCGTTTCCCGTGTGCACGCGTAATTTTGTATCCTGCCTTGGTGCAGGGGCAGGGGGCAGCCGAAAGCGTTGCTGCCGGCGTGCGGTTTTTCAATGAGTGCTTACCTGTCGACGTCATGATCGTAGGTCGCGGTGGCGGCTCGGCTGAGGATCTTTGGGCATTTAACGATGAAATGCTTGCGCGTACTGTTGCTGCATCCCGCGTGCCTGTCATCTCTGCTGTCGGGCATGAAACGGATGTTACACTGTGTGATTTTGTGGCAGACCTGCGCGCCCCAACCCCCTCTGCCGCGGCAGAGCTGGCGGTGCCGGATGGCACAGAGCTGAAGAATGCGCTTGCAGCCAAGGAAACACTCTTATATAATACGCTGATTAGCAGACTTACGGCGGCACGCGGTGCTGTTAATGCGTTGGCAAGTGCGCGTTCCATGCGCTCGCCGCTTGCGTATCTTGATGACAAGCGTATGTCACTCATCTATCTCACACAGAAGCTGGAGCACCCTGTTGAACGGTGCCTTTTGCAGAGTAAAAACCGTTTTGCTGCGCTGTGTGGCAAGTTGGACACACTCAACCCCCTTAAAGTGCTTACACGCGGCTATGCCGCTGTTTTCGATCGGGATGGCAATGCCGTATCACGGGTAGGAGCACTTGATTTGGGAAAAGAAATCTCGGTTCGCATGGCTGATGGCACGTTTGATGCCACAGTAACAGATGTGCGGAAAGGTGAATAAGTATGGCAGAAAAGGAATTACAATTTGAAGAAGCGCTTCAAAGGCTTGAAGCGGTAGTGGAAAAGCTTGAGGCGGGAAATGTACCGCTTGACGCGGCGCTTTCTTATTATGAGGAGGGTGTTTCGCTCATCCGCCTTTGCAACGAAAAAATAGATGCTGCGCAGCAGCGTGTTGAGGCTGTGCGGAAAACAGATAAGGGCTTTACCACAGAGCCGTTTGGCGGTGAAAAGGCATGATGGTAGAAAAACAGCTTGCTGAAAATGCAGCCAAAATAGAGCAAGAGTTGATACGCTTGACAAACAAGAGCGATCCCGATTTCGCACCTGTTCTCGATGCGTTGCGGTATAGCCTTCTGGCGCCCCGCGCCAAAAGGATCCGTCCTTCGCTCACGCTTGCATTTTGCCGTTTGTTTGGGGGAGAGGAGCGCGCCGCGCTGCCTGCTGCAGCGGCAGTGGAAATGGTGCACACCTATTCTTTGATACATGATGATCTTCCTTGTATGGATAATGACGATCTGCGCCGCGGGCGCCCCACCTGCCACGTGGCACACGGTGAGGCAACTGCCTTGTTGGCGGGGGATGCATTGCTGACGTATGCCTTTGAGGTGCTTGCGCAAAATGAAGCAATGGGCGACCGTGCCGTGCGTGATGCTGTTCTCACGCTTTCTTCTCTTGCGGGTGTGTTTGGTATGATTGGCGGTCAGGTAATTGATCTTGCGGGCGAAAAAAGAAAATTGCCTGAAGAATTGCTTTTAAAGTTGCATGATAATAAAACAGGGGCGCTGATGGTGGCATCCGCCACCCTTGGGTGCCTTGCGGCAGGTCTTACGCTCACTGACCCTCGCACGGTGTCTGCCAAGCGCTATGCCGAGGGGATCGGGCTTGCGTTTCAGATCGTTGATGATGTGATCGACGCCACCACCGATACCGAAACGGCAGGCAAAAGCGTTGGATCTGATGAAAAGCAGAACAAGACGACCTTTCTTTGCTATTACACGCCAAAGGAAGCGCTTGCTTATGCCAAGCGCGTGACCGAAGCGGCAAAAGCGGAGATATCATCCTATGAAGGAAGCGAGTTTTTGCTGGTTCTTGCCGACAAATTAATTGAGCGAAAATTTTAACGAAGCAAAAAACGTTAAGGAGTTTACCATGGTGGGTCTAAAAGAGAGTTTGATTGATTTTTTCACGAATCGTGTATTAATGTGTGCGGTCTTCTCTTGGATGGTGGCACAGATCTTAAAAATTTTCACCTCGCCGCGGCATCGAGAGGAGATCTCGTTTTTGCGCATTGTTGCGGGCAGTGGCGGTATGCCAAGCTCGCACTCTGCGGTAGTAACTGCAGCCAGCTTCTCCTGCGGTATCATTTACGGCTTTGGCTCTCCCTTTTTTGCCATTTCTGCAGTGCTTGCCGTTGTGGTCATGCGTGATGCTGCGGGCGTGCGCCGCGAATCGGGCAAGCAGGCAGCAGCGATCAACCAGATGTCACGTGAATTAAACAAAAAGAAGAATTTTGACATGGATCTTTTAACAGAGCTGCTGGGGCACACGCCGCTTCAGGTATTCTTTGGCGGTGTGCTTGGTATTATCATGGCATATCTTTGCCAGCTGTGGCTGTTTCCCATGATCTTTCCCCCTATGTAACCTATGAGAATCGACGTTTATTTAGTAAGTGCCGGTTATGCCCCCAGTCGCCAGAGTGCTAAGCGCCTGATTGAAGAAGGGCTTGTCACACTTGACGGCAAGGTCATAACAAAGCCGGCAAGCGAGGTGATCGGCACGCCCGACATCACGGTTACCCCCAAAAAATATGTAGGGCGCGGGGGAGAAAAGATGGAGGCGGCGCTTTCTGCCTTCAATATTGACCCAAAAGGCCTTCGCGTGCTTGATATCGGTGCATCAACGGGCGGCTTTACCGATTGCCTTCTGCAACGCGGTGCAAGCTCTGCCGTAACGGTGGATGCAGGTGTGGGACAGCTACACCCAAAGCTATTGGCAGATCAGCGCGTGCGCAATATTGAGAAGTACAATGCGCGCAATTTAAGCGTTGCCGATACAGGCGTGGCAGATCTTGTTGTTATGGATGTTTCCTTTATTTCTCAAACCTATATTTTGCCTCGTATTCCTGCGGTTTTGGCGGAGGGCGGTATACTTGTGTCACTGATCAAGCCGCAATTTGAAGCGGGGCGCGGCGCGCTTAATAAGCAGGGTGTGGTGCGTAACGTTAAGGATCGCATATTTGCCGTGGCACGCGTCTTTGAGGCGGCTGCTGCCGTCGGGCTTACCCCTGTGGGACTTGCTCCCTCGCCCATACTTGGCGGTGACGGTAACGAGGAGTTTCTTGCCTTGTTCTGTCAAACACCGCAAAAGTCAAGCATTAATATTGAAAAAACAGTGAAGGATAAGGTGGTGGTCAATTTCAAATGAAAAACATAGCTCTTATCACCAATTTTAACATTTACGATAAGGCAAATGCAGCGCTTACCGTTGCTGAGGAGCTTGTCAAATACGGTGCTAGCGTCATGCTTGCCTCGATCAACAAGGACCGTATTTTCCGTTTGCATAAAAACAAAAAGGAATATGTGTACCTATCCTTAGAGGAGCTTTATCGTGAGGCGGACGCTATTATCGTGCTTGGCGGTGACGGCTCTTTGCTTGATGCCGCGCGCCGTGCGGCGCCACACGGAAAGCCTCTGCTTGGCATCAACATGGGGCGTCTTGGTTACATGACGGAGCTTGAGATGAGCGAGCTTGCTTTGCTTGAAAAGCTTTTTACGGGAGAATATGAGTTGGATCACCGTGCGATGCTACACATTGCCGTTAAAACACAAGCCGGTGGCACAAGAGCCGAATCCTTTGCGTTAAACGATGCCGTGATCTCCAACGGCTCGGTGGCGCGTATTGTTGATCTTGAGCTGTATGAGGCAGGGGAATTGGTTACCACATACCGTGCTGACGGCGTGATCGTATCGACGCCTACGGGCTCTACTGCTTATTCGATGTCGGCAGGCGGACCCATTACCGACCCTCACTTGGGGTGTCTTTGCGTTACACCGATCTGCTCGCACTCCTTAACGGCACGACCGATCGTATTTCGCGATGATGCCACGCTGGAGATCAAAAACACTTGCCAACGTGAGAAAATGCTGTATCTTACCGTTGACGGCAAGATCAATTTTGAAATTTATCGCGGAGATTTTGTTACGATTACAAAATCACCCATGGAAACTGCGCTCATTCGCTTTAAAAAGAGTGGATTTTATAACAGATTGCAAAATAAAATGAATGCACAAGATTAAAGGAGTAAGACACATGAAAAGCAACAGACAAAAGAAAATTTTAGAGATCGTCAACCGTTTTCACGTCGAAACGCAGGATGACCTGATTGCTTATCTTGAAACAGAGGGCTACTCTGTGACGCAGGCAACTATTTCCCGTGATATTCGAGAGCTGCAGCTCACCAAGGTGCTTACCACCCGCGGAACCTATCGCTACATAGCACCAAAGCGCGAGGACATGGTGTCCGGGCTTAAGTTTAATGCCGCATTGGTTGATTCTATTATCAGTGTGGAGTACGCGCTCAATATGATCGTAATCAAGACCTATCCCGGTCTTGCACAGGCAGTTGCGGCAGGTGTGGACAACCTTTCGCTTGCCGAGGTGCTTGGATGTGTTGCGGGCGATGATACGATCATGATCGTTACCAAAAATGAAAGCGCCGCGAAAAGCATTAGCGAGCGCATTCATGTCATTATGAAAGACGGCTGATCTATGCTGCAATCTCTCCATATTGAAAATATGGCGATCATCTCCTCGCTCGACGTTGATTTTGGCAACGGGCTTTCGGTAATCACAGGCGAAACGGGTGCGGGTAAATCTGTTATGATTGATGCAATCTTGTTTTTGCTTGGCGGGAAGCCACCGCGAGATATGCTAAGGCGAGGCTCTGAGAGGGGAACGGTCAGCGCGGTATTTTCCGAGGTGGGGGTGGTGTGCGCTTCTTATCTTACCGAAATGGGTTTTTGGGGGGAGGAAGCGGCAGATGCCGAATTGCTGCTGCAACGCACCCTCGATCAAAACGGTAAGACCGCGGCGCGCCTGAATGGCAGAATGATCCCGCAAACGATACTGCGCGAGCTTTCAAGGTATCTTGTGAGTGTGCACGGTCAAGCAGATAATCAACTGCTCTTACAGCAAGCAGTGCAAAAACAGATACTTGACGGCATTGCCGATTTTGGTGAATCACTTGCACAGTACCGCACCTGTTATCAAAAAAGAGCAGAACTGCAACGTCAACTTGCCGATACCGCCCGTGATACGGCGGAAATGGCACGCCTTGCCGATATTTTGCGTTTTCAGATTGCGGAGATCGATGAGGCACAGTTAAAGCTTCATGAGGAAGAGGAGCTGCTTACACAGCGCACAAGGCTGCAGCATGCGGAAAAGATTGCCAAGCAGACCGCATTTGCGTATCATGTGCTGTATGGGAGCGAGAAGGGCTCGGCGTTTTTGATCCTTGAGCGTGCTGCTGCCGCTATGACCGGCATTGCTGGCGTGATACCCGAGGCGGCATCGCTTGCCGAGCGGCTTACCGCCATGCGTTATGAGGTTGAGGATATTGCCAATACCGCACGCGATTACGGTGAAGTGGTGGAGGGTGACCCCACCGAGGCGCTTGACCGCGTGGAAACGCGCCTTGACCTTATTAGCAAGCTTGAACGCAAATACGGCAAGGATATTGCTGAAATTTTGATATTCCGTGCCGAGGCCGCAAAAAGGCTTTCCTTGATTGACCACTCTGATGAAGAAAGTGCGCGACTTAACGCCGAGATCAAGGCGCTTGAGGCACAAATGCAGATGCTTGCCACACAGTGTCATGCGGCGCGTGTTTCCGCGAGCGAGGTGCTAAACAGCAGAATTGCCGAAGAGCTTGCCTTCCTTGATATGCCTTCTGTTCGCTTTGAAATTGCCATAACACAAACAGATCACTTTTTGCCGGACGGTAATGATGAGGTCTGCTTTATGATCGCCACCAACAAGGGCGAGGCTATGATGCCTCTTGCACGTGTGGCATCGGGTGGTGAGCTGGCGCGTGTTACGCTTGCTCTTCGCAGTGTGCTAAACGACCGTGACGGTGTTGGCACGGCTGTGTTTGATGAGGTCGACACAGGTATTTCGGGTAAGACCGCACGCAAGATCGGCATCAAACTTTCCGAGATCGGCAAAAAGACGCAGGTGCTTTGTGTGACACACTCGGCTCAGATCGCTTCTCTTGCCACGGCACATTATAAGATTGCCAAAAAGGAGCAGGGAGAGCGAACCGTTTCTACGGTTTCCTTGCTTGATGATGACGGGCGCGTTGCAGAGGTGGCACGCATCCTTGGCGGTCTTTTGGTGACCGATACGCAACGCCGTGCGGCTGCGGAGATGATCGGCGAGGGGGTATCTTACCGATGAAAAACAAAACGAATGTGATGCGTATGCTGGATGCGGCAAAGATCGCTTATCGGGTTTTTGAATACGAGGTAGACGAAAATAATCTTGCAGGCACGCATATTGCCGATGAGATCGGGCTTGCTTATGAAAAGGTGTTTAAAACACTTGTAGCACGCGGTGATAAAACAGGTCCTGTGGTTTTTTGCATTCCCGCAGATCTTGAGATCGACCTCAAAAATGCGGCGCGCGTAACGGGCAATAAGCGCATAGAGATGATACCTGTCAAGGATCTGCTTGCGCTAACGGGATATATTCGCGGCGGCTGCTCACCGATCGGCATGAAAAAAAGGTTTCCAACCTTTATCAGCCATCATGCAATGGAGCAGCCCGAGATCACGGTAAGCGCGGGCGTGCGCGGTGCGCAGCTTTTGCTAAGCACAAAGGAATTGATCGCCTTTGTGGATGCAAAATGCGAGGATATTACCGTTTAAACGCCAAAAGGCTTGACAATATTTCATATTAGTATTACAATAATATCAATTATTTATTTTTTAGGAGCACAGATCATGAACAACAGTGAAAAAACAATGGAAAAAATCGTAGCCCTTTGTAAGAACCGCGGGTTTATTTTCCCCGGCTCTGAAATTTACGGTGGTCTTGCAAACTCTTGGGATTACGGCCCCCTTGGCGTAGAGTTTAAAAACAATGTAAAGCGCGCTTGGTGGAAAAAGTTTGTGCAAGAAAACCGCTATAATGTGGGCCTTGACAGCGCCATTATCATGAATCCCGAGGCTTGGGTAGCATCGGGTCACGTGGGCGGCTTTTCCGATCCCTTGATGGATTGCAAGTCCTGCAAGGCTCGTCACCGTGCAGACAAGCTCATTGAGGAGTATGCTTTTGAAAACGGCCTTGAGGACAATCCCGCAGGCTGGAGCTTTGAGCAGATGTCCCAATACATTGAGGAGAAGGGTATTGTTTGTCCTGTTTGCGGCAAGCGCGATTTTACTGCTATTAAGAAGTTCAATCTTATGTTTAAGACCTTCGTTGGTGTAAATGAGGATACTGCAAATACTGTGTATCTGCGCCCCGAAACGGCACAGGGTATTTTCGTGAATTTCCCTGCAATTGCACGCTCTACGCGCCGTAAGCTCCCCTTTGGTGTTTGCCAGATCGGTAAGTCCTTCCGTAACGAGATCACGCCCGGCAACTTTGTTTTCCGCACCCGCGAGTTTGAGCAAATGGAGCTTGAGTTCTTCTGCAAGCCCGGCACCGACCTTGAATGGTTTGCTTATTGGAAGGATTACTGCAAGAAGTGGCTGCTTGATCTTGGCATGAGAGAGGAAAATCTTCGCTTGCGTGACCATGATCCCGAGGAGCTTGCCTTCTATTCTAAGGGCACCACTGACTTTGAGTTCCTGTTCCCGTTTGGTTGGGGCGAGCTGTGGGGCATTGCTGACCGTACCGATTACGACCTTTCTCAGCACGCCAAGCACAGCGGCAAGGATCTTACCTATTTCGATCCCGAAACAAACGAGCACTACGTGCCTTACGTGGTTGAGCCCTCTCTTGGTGCTGACCGTGTGGCGCTTGCCTTCCTTGTAGACGCTTACGATGAGGAAGTAATTGATGCCGAGAAAAACGACGTGCGCGTGGTTCTGCATCTGCATCCCGCACTTGCACCCTATAAGGTGGCAGTTCTGCCTCTTTCCAAAAAGCTTTCCGAAAAGGCGCTTGAGGTGCGCGATGAGCTTGCTAAATATTTTGCTGTCGATTACGATGAAGCAGGTTCTATCGGTAAGCGTTACCGCCGTGAGGATGAGATCGGTACCCCCTTGTGCGTAACCGTCGACTTTGAAACGGTTGGCGATGACACCAAGCCTGCGGATAATTGCGTTACCGTTCGTGATCGTGATACCATGCAGCAGGTGCGTGTGCCGATCAGCGAGCTTAAGGATTATATCGAAAAGCGCATTGCTTTTTGATTGAAATTTGATGATAGAAAGGATGTTTAGCTTTGTTTCGGATACGTATTGCAGAATTGAATGTTGAAATACAAAATAAATATCCTTTCTCTGAAAAATTTTGCCGTGAGTTTGCGGCTGAATTTTCTAAGCCCGATATTACGGTCTTTGTTACCCCGGAGGAGCTAGAGGCGGAACGAGAATTGGATCTTTACAATTCTACCGACGGGTATCTTGAATGTATCTGCATTTATCGAAAGATTGCTTTGGAGCTTCCTAAATTTGATGCCATGGTCTTTCATGCCTCGGTGATTTCCTGTGACGGTGAGGGATATGCCTTTGCCGCGCACAGCGGAACGGGAAAATCCACGCACACCGATCTTTGGCTGCGCGTTTTTGGTGAGCGTGCCTCGGTTGTAAACGGTGATAAGCCCATTTTTCGTTTGATCAACGGCAAATGGCAGGTCTTTGATACCCCTTGGCGCGGCAAAGAGAAATTAGGAAATCATTCCAGTGCACCCCTGAAAAGTATTTGCTTTTTGGAGCGCGGCAAGGAAAACACCATAAATCCGATTGGGGATGCGGAAGCGGTATCTCGCCTGTTTTCGCAGGTCCTTTTACCCAACGACCCCGTTATGGCAGAGCAGCAGCTTGCTTTGCTCGACTCCCTCATTACAAATACCCCCACATATTTGTTACATTGTAATATGATGCCCGAGGCGGCAATCGTTTCTTATCAAGGTATGTGTGGACAAAAGGAGAACAACAATGAAACGCAGTAAGGATTTTATCAAGCGCAAGATCGGCACACAGTATGTGATCGTTGCCGTTGGTGCTGCAACCAAAAAATTTAACGGCATGATCTCCGTAAACTCCACCGGTAGCTTTATTTGGGATCAGCTTGAACAAAGCATGACGATGGATGAGCTGGTAAATGCTATTGTTGAAAATTATGAGATAGACGCAGCAACCGCTACTGCACATGCTACCCAATTTGTTAATACATTGAAGGGAGTAGGCGCGATTGCAGAATAAGCAATATACCATGCAGGAGATGTACCCCTTGCTTCTTGAGGTGATCGAAAGCGGCGGGGAATTTCGCCTTTGGCCGCGTGGCACCAGCATGATGCCGTTGCTTCGTCAGGGTAAGGATAGCGTGCTGCTTGTGTCACCACACCATTTGCAAAAGCGCGATATTTGCCTGTATCGCCGTGCTGACGGTGCATTTGTGCTACACCGCTTGATGAAGCTTGAAAAAAACGGTGCGCCTGTTTTTTGCGGTGATAATCAAACGGCATTTGAATACGGCGTGCCGCGTGAGAGCATCATTGCGCGCGTGTGTGATGTATATCGAGGAGATCGCCGTATCTCGGTAGGATCAAAAAAATACCGTTTGTATGTTTTTTTTCACTGTATTATGCCGTTGCGTTTTTTGCGCTTTTTGCCGCGTCGTGCATGGGGGCGCTTGAAAAGAATTTTCAAAAAATAAGATCTTATAGCAAAAGAACCGCTTTCTCTATGATAGAGAAAGCGGTTCTTTTGCGTCGTTGTATGTGCTTCAGATCGTAAATGTGTAGGAGGGAAGTACAGCCTTGCTTTCTGCCTTTTCTTCCTCTTCTTTTGCTTCCTTAATGTTTTCTACGATCATGTAAACGGTGTAAAATGCCATGCTTACTACCATCAACACAGAAAGCACGATCGCCAGCAGGCGTGCGTAAAATTTGCTTGTTTTCTTGCTCATTGTTTTTTACCTTCCTTGTTATAAAGTGTCGTCCATGCTCAGTTGCATGGTATCAATGTTTTTTTCGTTTAATAAAACACCCGCGGCGGGAATTTTATACTTGCGATAGCCCTTTGCATCGCCAAAACGCTGTGTAAAATCAGTTAGTGCCTCGGTAACACGCTTTTCCTTTTTGCCAAGGCTGATCAGGGTATTGCCCTTAGAGGAGCGTGTTGACATGATGGGTATCAGTGAAGATTTGATAACGATGGCACGGTCAGCATCCGTGAGGAGCATCAGCTCAAACGGATTTTTTTCCACCTCGTAGAAAATCCCCACAACGGCGGAGGCATCAGAGAATGCGCCTGTCAACTTGCGGCGGTTGCCCTTTGCCACATAAGCGGTAATGGGGATGCGCACACCCTTGCCGTTTTCAAACACAAAGAGCATATTTTCGCCCTCGGGATATGTGTTTTGTACGTGCATAAAGATGGGGCGCTCATCCTTTTCCATGCCAAGCTTGGCATTTAAAAAGTCACCCATAGCAGATGCTTTGGTTGTGTCGAAATCATTTACGGCAACACGGTAAACCTGTGCTTTGTCGGTAAAGATCAACAGGTTATCACGGTTTTCGGCATCAAAGATCTGATTGATGCTGTCACCTTCCTTTAACTTTTGCTCATCGTTGCCGCGCAACGATTGGAAGGTGATCTTTTTAAAGTATCCCTCCTTGGTCAGCACCAAGCGAACGGGATAATTTTCCACAGCTTGTATTTCCTCAACTTCGGGAATATCTGAGGCAAAGATGAGCTGTGAGCGGCGGGGTTGTCCATGCTTTTTCTTGATCTCGGCAAGCTGCGTTGCAACTTTTGCACGGAGCTTGAGATCGTCTGCAAGGATATCTTCAATTTCGGCAATATCCTGCTTGAGTGCCTCCATCTCTTGGATACAGTTGACAATATATTTTTTGTTGAGGTTGCGCAACTTGATATTGGCGATGTAATCTGCCTGCACCTGGTCAATGCCAAAGCCGCGCATCAATTCGGGCACGACCTGATCATCGCTTTCCGCATGACGGATAATGCGTACTGCCTTGTCAATATCCAAAAGAATTTTGCCAAGACCGGTGACAAGATGCAATCTGTCACGCTTCTTTTTCAGATCAAAGCGCAACTCGCGGCGCACACATTCTATGCGGAAGGTGATCCATTCCTTTAGAATATCTACCACGCCAAGCTGACGGGGCACCGAGTTGATCAGCACGTTGAAGTTGCATTTAAAGCTGTCTTCAAGGGGAGTAAGCTTAAAGAGTTGATTCATCAGCTTATCGGGGTCTGTGCCGCGGCGCAGATCAAGCGTAAGCCGAAATCCGTTAATACCGATCTCATCACGGAAATCGGTAATTTCCTTTACCTTGCCTTCCTTTACAAGAGCCGCAATGCTGTCACGAATCGCCTCAATGGTAGTGGAGTAGGGAATTTGCGAAATGTCGATACAGTTTTCCGCTTTGTCGTAGCTGTAACGTGAGCGAATACGGAAGGAACCCTGTCCCGTTTCGTAAATGCGGCGCATTTGATCGCGATCGTAGACAATCAGACCGCCGCCCGAAAAATCGGGAGCCTTGATGAGGTCAAGAATACGATCGGTAGAAGCCTTGGGGTTTTTCAGCAGTGCAATTGCGCCGTCACAAACCTCGCCGAGGTTAAAGGAGCAGATATTGGATGCCATGCCTACCGCAATACCGACGTTTGGGGTCACAAGCACGTTGGGGAAGGTGGTGGGAAGCAATACAGGCTCCTTCATGGTGCCGTCGTAGTTGTCCACCAGATCAACAGCATCCTTATCAATGCCCGCAAACAGCTCGTGGCAAATGCTGTCAAGCTTTGCCTCGGTGTAACGCGATGCCGCATATTTCATATCGCTTGAATATTGCTTGCCAAAGCTACCTTTTGAATCTACAAACGGGTGTAGGAGCGTTGCATTGCCGCGCGTAAGACGCACCATGGTTTCATAAATAGCGGCATCACCGTGTGGGTTCAGCTTCATGGTCTGCCCCACGATATTGGCACTTTTGGTTCTCGCACCTGTCAAAAGCCCCATTTTATACATGGTGTATAAAAGCTTGCGGTGCGCGGGCTTAAAGCCGTCAATTTCGGGAATGGCGCGCGAAACGATTACACTCATAACGTAAGGCATATAGTTTTTTTCAATCGTTTCGGTGATCGGCTGTGGCGTGGCAGGTGCCGGAATAATTTGAGAGAGTTCGGTTACGGGGGAGGATCTTTTCTTTGCCATCTCGTATCTGACCTTTCCTTTGTTTTATACTTTCTTTATCGTGTGCGCTGCGGCGCGAATCAGGCGATTGTACAGGGCGAGCCCTAAGCCGTCCTTTGGCGGTAAATGCGCGTAAAGCGTTGTGATATTGGGGTGATCGTCAGCCTCTCGCAGCACTGCAAATAAGCGGTGGGCTTGCGTTGCAAGATCATCCTGTGCACCGACGGGAAACAGCGTGGAATCTGTTGGCAAGAGAGGTATCTCCTCATTATAGCACAGTAATCCAATACCTTTTGTCGTGGCAACAGATCTCATAAAGGCTTTTATGCTGCTATCATCACCGTCAAGCAGCGTAA
Source organism: Clostridia bacterium (assembly GCA_017502975.1). GTDB lineage: Bacteria > Bacillota > Clostridia > Oscillospirales > CAG-272 > Firm-07. The sequence goes on from JAFVTV010000015.1 coordinate 52,574, forward strand.
GGGTAGCACGCGGTGCGTAATGCCGATATTTCATGCCGGGCGAGAGGGGGCGCTCATTTTTGGCAAGCCCCTCCAGCACCGCAGGGGCAACGCGCACCTCTTTGCAAACACAGCAAAGTGCATCGTATGTAATGGCACCCGGGCGCAAAAGCGTGCCAACCTCACCGTCAAGTGAAACAATCGTGGATTCAAGCCCCACCTCGGATGCCCCACCGTCAATGATCATGTCTACTTTGCCCGAAAGATCATCTATGACGTGTGCGGCAAGTGTGGGAGAGGGCTTGCCCGAAAGATTTGCCGAGGGGGCGGCGATCGGCACGCCCGCCGCACGGATCAGCGCGTTCGCTACGGGATGCGCGGGACAGCGAAGCGCCACCGTATCAAGCCCACCTGTAACGGTTGACGGTACAGTGTCCTTCTTAGGTAAAATAACCGTCAGAGGTCCCGGCATAAACTGCGCGGCAAGCTTATAATAGGTTTCATTGGTGATCGCATATTTTTCTGCCTGCTCCGGTGTTTCCAAATGCAAAATAAGAGGGTTGTCCGACGGGCGCCCCTTTGCGCGGTAAATGGCGGTGGCGGCTGCAGCATCGGTTCCGTTTCCCCCTATGCCGTAAACGGTTTCAGTGGGAAACACCACAAGCCCGCCACGGCAAATGATCTCTGCCGCGCGCGAGATATCTTTTTCTTGAGTGCTTAAGTCCTCAATTTTAAGTATTTCGGTTTTCAAGCGAAAAACTCCTTATTTTTCTTGTTGTAGCTTTAAGGCAGTATCGGCGGCGATCAGTGCATCTATGATATCGCTGATGTTACCGTTTAAGATCTTATCGAGTGAATAGAGCGTAAGGCCGATGCGGTGATCGGTCATACGTCCCTGTGGGTAGTTATAGGTTCTGATACGCTCACTGCGATCTCCCGTGCCTACTTGCGTGCGGCGCTCGCTTGCAATTTCATTTTCCTGCGCGGTGCGCTTGATATCCAGCAGCTTGGCACGCAGCATCTTCAATGCTTTGTCGCGGTTTTTAAATTGGCTGCGTTCCTCCTGACATTCCACCACGATGCCCGTAGGCTTATGTGTGATGCGAACGGCAGATTCTGTTTTGTTGATGTGCTGACCGCCCGCGCCGCTGCTTTTGCAGGATTCCATAATGATATCGGCGGGATTGATCTCTACATCCACCTCCTCCGCCTCGGGAAGCACGGCGACCGTAACGGTTGAGGTTTGGATGCGCCCTTGGGATTCGGTAACGGGCACACGCTGTACGCGGTGCACACCCGATTCAAATTTAAAGCGGGAATAAGCGCCGTCACCCTCTACCATGAAAACAATTTCTCTAAAGCCGCCAAGCTCGGTTTCATTTTCACTCATGCGGGAGGTTTTAAAGCCAGCTGCTTCAGCGTACATGGTATACATGCGGTAAAGAACAGCAGCAAAAAGCGCTGCCTCCTCACCGCCGGCTCCTGCACGAATTTCTACGATCACGTTTCGATCGTCATTTTCGTCGCGGGGCAGAAGTAATATTTTCAGCTCCTGCTCCAGTGCCACAAGGTGCTCGGAAAGCGCTTTTTGCTCTTCCAGCGCAAGCGCCTTCATTTCTTGGTCATCCACTACTTTGAGCAGATCATTGATATCCTGAAGTTCAGTGCTCGCCTTTTTATAGCTGCGGTAAACCGTTGCAATGGGCTCAAGGCGCCGATATTCCTTCATCAGCGCAGTATAAGCGGCAGGATCTGTTACCACAGCAGGGTCAGCACTGCGCTCCTCAAGCTCTCTGAAACGAGCCTCGGTCGTATTTAACTTGTCAAACATCAGTCGCGAGAAAAGGCGATAAAGGCAAGATATGCCTCATAAAGATCGACCTTGGAGATCACCTCAAAGGGCGCGTGCATGGAAATGACGGGTACACCGAGGTCAACCGTTTCAATGTTGTGGCCTGCGATATACTTGGCAACCGTTCCGCCGCCACCGACGTCAACCTTACCAAGCTCGCCTGCTTGCCATACCACACCTGCACGCTCCATGACACCGCGAAGCCAGCCAACATATTCGGCACTTGCATCGTTGGTTGAGGATTTGCCGCGAGAGCCGGTATATTTGGTCAGAACCACACCGCAGGAAAGAAGGGGGGTGTTGCGCTTCTCAAAGACATCCGAAAAATTGGGATCGTATGCGCAGGATACATCTGCCGAAAGGCATTTGGAGTTGGCGCGTACCACAGCGGGATCGCCGCCAAGAGCTACTGCGATCTGATTGATCAGGTCAGGCAGAAGCGCGCTCTTCATGCCGGTATTGCCCTCGCTGCCTGTTTCCTCCTTATCGGCAAGCACGCACATAAGTGTGTGTGTCGGCGCATCCTCCTGTAACAGGGCAGTCAGTGCAGGATAAGCACAAACACGGTCATCGTGTCCGTAGGCACCCAGCAAAGCGCGATCAAAACCAATATCCCGCGCCTTGAAGGCAGGCACCACACAAAGCTCTGCGGAAAGAAAATCATCCTCTGTAATACCGTATTTTTCGTTTAGAAGATACATCGTGTTTAGCTTGATGGCATCACCCTCGGCAGCGTCATAGGGGCGACTGCCAACGAGAACGTTCAGCTTTTCTCCGGGAATGGCTTCGCCAAGGGGCTTTTTATCAGTTTCGTGCCCCAGGTGGGGGAGAAGGTCGTTGATATAAAATACGGGGTCACCCTCATCCTCACCGATATTCACGGTAATGCGTGTGCCGTCTGCCTTCACGATAACACCGTGCAAGGAAAGGGGAATTGCTACCCATTGATACTTGCGAATACCGCCGTAATAATGGGTCTTGAAAAAGCTCATGCCGCCCTCCTCATAAAGTGGGCATTGCTTGAGGTCGATGCGCGGTGCATCGATATGCGCCGCATTGATGCGAATGCCGTTTTCGATCGGCTCGTTGCCAATGACGAAAAGAAACAGATTTTTATCTCTGTTGTTGTAGTAGTATTTATCGCCGGCCTTGAGCGCATCCCCCATTTTATAGGGTCTAAAGCTCTTTTCTTCAGCCATTTTTATAGAAGTATACACCGCCTCGCGCTCGGTTTTTGCGGCGTCAAGAAATGCGGCGTAGCCCTTTGCAAAATCAAATGCCGCGTCGACTGTTTTTTTATCGGCTTTTTCGTAAACGCTTTTTTTGCGGTAAAGCAGTTTTTCGGAAAGTTCCTTTGCGTTCATAATTACTCCTTAAAATTATATTTTTCAAGATATTCGCGGTAAGCTTCAAGCGTTACCGTAACGTAGTGTGCGGTTTCGGGATAGGGAATATCAAAGAGATTTACACCGTCGGACAGTGTACTGTCAGAAAGCCATTGCTCCACTCGCCCCTCGCCTGCGTTGTAGGCAGCAAGTGTTACCTGCCAATTCCCAAAGCGTGAAAAAAGGTAGGAAAGGTAATAGGTTCCGTAGCGGATATTGACTTGTGGCTTCCAAAGGTCATTATCGGTGAGATCCTCGTTTAATTTTTCTTCTCTTAGATAAGCAAAGGTTTGAGGCAGCAACTGCATTAAGCCAACTGCGCCTGCCGATGAGAGGGCATCTTGATAAAAATCGCTTTCGGTGCGGATTACGGCAAGCACCATGGCAGGTGAAACACCGTAGGTGTTAGCGGCTGTAAGAACGATACTGTAAACCGCGTTTTCACGTCTGTTTCTGCGGTGCGCGTCTGTAAGGTGTGCAAGGGTTAGGGATAAGACCGCAAGCAGTAAAAAAATTGCCAGAACCGTAATGAGCCGTTTGCGAGATGCCGCATAATGCACGCTATAAAACCCCCGTTTTGATGAGTAGCGCCAAGAGGCTTTGCTCAAGGGCAGCTTCATCGGTATTGTTTTCGAGAATGTAATGACAGCGTTCGAGGAAAAATGCATCGCTTTTTTGTGCGTTTAAGCGCTTTTCTGTGCTTTCGCGTGAAATGCGGTCGCGCGCCATAATGCGCTCGGCACGCAGTGTGCGTTTGGCAATTACCCCGATTACAAAATCACATTCAAGATGAGCGTTTGCTTCAAAAAGAAGCGGCGCGTCAATCACGGCAGCCTTTGCGCCGTTTTCTTTTAGCTCACGCAATCTTTTTTTGATCTCGCTCATAACATATTTATGGGTAATCGTGTTCAAAGTATGCAAAAGTGTATCTGTATTTGGTTTGTCAAACACCGTGTCGGCAAGTGCTTGACGTGATATCAGCCCATTTTGATCCAGCACAGCAGCACCAAACGCCTCGGCAAGCTCCTTGGTGCACTCGCCGCCGATGCTGAGAATTTCGTGATACACGCAATCGGCATCGATAACGGGAATGCCATGCTTTTTAAAAATTGAGGCGGCAACGCTTTTGCCCGCGCCGCTACTGCCTGTAAGACCGATCACCTGCATGAAAGCACCTCCGCCTAATTATTATTTAGTATTATACTACATTTAGTATTAAAATGCAAGAGAAAATCATAATATAGTCTGTTTTTGACTTGAAATTTTTGAAATTTTCGGTTATAATGCTTATATAATAAATTAAAAAAGGTGGTGTTACGGTTGTCGGCTTATCGCACGATCCTGTTTGATGCAGATAACACACTGTTCGATTTTTCCCGTGCGGAGCGTGAGGCACTTGCCGACACGCTTATATATTGCGGCATTACTCCCATGGACACGCTGATCAAGGCATATAGCGAGATCAACGACCGTATGTGGAAGCGATTGGAGCGCGGTGAGATCGCCAAGGAGGCGCTGCGAGAGGCGCGCTTTGAGGAATTTTGCAAAGCCTTTGGCTTTGATGCGGACGTGCCGCAAATGTCAAAGACTTATATTGATTTTCTTTCTGAAAAGGCACATCTGATCGACGGTGCGGGCGAGATCTGTGCAGCGCTTGCCGCGCGTTATCAGCTGTATATTGTTACGAATGGCATCAAGACCGTACAAAGAAGGCGCTTTGCGGCTTGTGCATTAAAGCTGTATTTCTCCGATATCTTTATTTCCGAGGAGATCGGCTTCGAAAAACCGCATGTCGGCTATTTTGAGGCTGTGGCGGCACGCATTCCCGAATTTACGCCAAAGACCGCACTGATCGTAGGAGATTCGCTTACCTCCGATATAAAGGGCGGCATTGCCGCAGGGATCGATACCTGTTGGTATAATCCTCGCGCGCTTGAAAACAGGGAAGCACTCCCCATTACTTATGAGATCAAAGCACTGCAGGAGCTGGCTCCTCTGTTGCTTTCTTGATGCGGACGTTTTTTGAGGAAACGTTAAAGAGAAAGAATATTATCTTTCAAGAATATGTAAAGACAGCAGATCTGTGCACCTTTCGCATTGGTGGAACCTGCCGCTATTTGATAGAGCCCCAATGCATCGGGGAGCTGGTAGAGGCAATACTGCTTTGTGAGCAAGAGGGCATTTCGTACGTGGTGATCGGCAGAGGGAGCAATCTGTTGTTTTCGGATGCTTCAATGTCCGTTGCACTGATCCGTACCACTGCACTAGACGGTTTGTTGATACAAAACAACGAATTGATCGCCTCGTGTGGCACGTCCTTGCCGCACTTGGCGCAACGAGTAGCAAGGCTCGGATTTTCCGATCTTGTCTTTGCCTGCGGTATACCCGGCACGCTTGGCGGCGGCATCTGTATGAACGCAGGTGCACATGGAAAAGACCTTGGCAGCCTTGTAAAATGGGTTGAGGTGTTATATCCTAAAACGGGCGAAATTAGAACGTTATTTAACGAAGAATTGAGTTATTCTTATCGTAATAGCGTGTTTCAACATGAAAACATCCTTGCGTTGCGCGCTTGCCTGACATTGTGTGATCCTTTGGACTTTGATGCTGTAAGGGCGCAGATGTGTGCGTTGCTCGCACATCGCAAGGCAACACAACCGATCCATCTTCCAAGTGCCGGCAGCGTTTTTAAACGGGCAAACGGCAATATTTCTATCGGAAAGATATTGGATGAATTGGGGTTAAAGGGTATGCGTTGCGGCAAAGCTGCCGTTTCGGAAAAGCATGCCGGCTTTATCGTGAATCTTGGCGGTGCCACCGCAAGTGATGTTTGCACCCTCATCGAGCGTATCGGGCGTATCGTCAAAAGAGAAAAAGGATTTGAGCCGATTACGGAAATTCGATTTGTCGGATTTGATAAGTACTGATCGGCACATAACGGAACGGAGGGAAAATATGAATTATTCCTTACAGCTAAAGGAAGAATTGATCGCGGGCGCTCCGCGCAGAGCCTGCTGTAAAAAAGCATATTTTCGCGGACTTTTTCTCAATGCCGCGCAGACCAAGGGCGGTGCGATCGTGCTATCCTTGTCAAGCCTTGCCGCACGGCAGGAATGTGCGCGTGTGTATCGCGAGCTCTATCGCAGTGAGGCACTGATCGATGCCGGCACTATGCTATTTTCCTCCGAGCGCTTATATCGGGATCTCACAGATACGGCACCTGCCTTTTGCTGCGAGCGTTGCGCGGTGCATTTCCTACGCGGAGCCTTTGTTTCGGCAGGCTCTGTTACCGATCCCGAAAAAGGGTATCATCTTGAATTTAAGGTGTACGAGGAGGAGGAACGCACGTTTCTCACCTCACTTCTTCTACAGTACGGTTGGCAGGCAAAAAGCCGTATACATCGCGCGGGCTTTGGCGTCTATTTTAAAAATAGCGCTGTAATTGAGGAGATTCTCTCGGCGCTAGGGGCAAATAACGCACTTTTTGCATTGATGAACGCAAAGATTGCACGTGGGATTAGGAACGAGGAAAACCGCGCGACCAACTGCGTGGCAAAAAACATTAGTAAATCGGTTGCGGCCTCCGGGCGTGCGCTTGAAGCAATCGCAGCCATTCGTGAAGCAGCACGCCTTGATGCGTTGCCCCAAGAATTAAGGGAAACCGCGGCACTGCGCGAGGAAAATGCGGATGCCTCGCTTTCCGATCTTGCCAAATTACATAATCCACCGCTTACAAAATCGGGTCTAAATCACAGATTACAAAAGATCATTGCATTTTCGGATGCGTTACAAAATAAGGAGTTCTAAAAAAGGGGAGGTGTGCGTATGTCTTCATTTGTACATTTGCATTTGCACAGTGAATATAGCCTGCTTGACGGCGCTTGTCGCATTCGTGATATTCCGAGGCGCGCCAAGGCGTGTGGGCATGATGCGGTTGCTCTTACCGATCACGGTGTCATGTATGGTGCAGTTGCATTTTACAAGGCGTGCATTGCTGAGGGCGTGAAGCCGATCATCGGGTGTGAGGTTTATGTTGCACCTCGCTCACGCTTTGCGAAATCCACGCTTGATGCACACCCCAATCATCTTGTCTTGCTTTGCAAAAACGAGGTGGGATACCGCAATCTGATTAACCTTGTTTCCCGTGGCTTTACCGAAGGGTTTTACACAAAGCCCCGCATTGATATCGAGCTTTTGCGTGAGCACTCCGAGGGCTTGATCGCGCTTTCCGGGTGTCTTGCGGGGCGCATCCCGCAGCTGCTTGTCGCAGGGGATTTTGAGGGCGCTTGCAAAACAGCGCGCGAATATGCCGCTATTTTTGGCAGGGATAATTTTTATATTGAAATACAGGATCACGGCTTGCCCGAGCAAAAGCAGATCCTACCCATGCTGGTAAAGCTGGCAAACACCTGTGCTTTGCCCCTTGTTGCCACCAATGACTGCCATTATCTGACGCGCGCCGATGCCGAAACGCAAGCGGTGCTGATGTGCATTCAAACCAATAGCAGGCTTGACGACGGGCGCCCGATTGGCTTTGAAACCGATGAGTTTTATTATAAGGATAGCGCCGAGATGCAAATGCTTTTCGGCTCTTATGATGGTGCAATAGCCAATACCGTGAAAATCGCAGATAGATGTGAGTTAGCTTTTGATTTTTCGCAAAATCATCTACCCAAATTTCCGTGTCCCGAGGGTAAAAGCGCTGTGCAGCATTTGCGCGAGCTTGCCCAAAATGGCTTTGTCATGAGAAAAGCCACAGGGGGCTTGGCGCTTGAACTTTACAGCGAGGCTGCCTATCGCGAGCGCATGGAATATGAGCTTTCCGTCATTGAAAAAATGGGATATGCGGATTATTTCCTGATCGTGCAGGACTACGTTAATTTTGCAAAATCTAAAAGCATTCCCGTTGGCCCCGGGCGTGGCTCGGGGGCGGGCAGTGTAGTGGCATATTTCCTTGGCATTACTGACGTGGATCCGCTTCGCTTTGATCTGCTTTTCGAGCGTTTTCTCAATCCCGAGCGCGTCAGCATGCCCGATATCGACGTTGATTTTTGCTATAATCGCCGTGATGAGGTGATCAAATATGTCACCGCTCGCTACGGGCGTGAGCACGTATCTCAAATTATTACCTTTGGTACGCTTGCCGCAAGGGCGGCGGTGCGTGATGTGGGCAGGGCATTGGGAATTTCCTATCAAGAGGTGGATGCGGTGGCGAAAGCCATTCCGCGCGAGCTTGGAATTACGATTGCAGAAGCCATAAAGCAGCCCGAATTAAAGCGCTTGTACGAAGGCAAGCAGGAGATCAAAAAGCTGCTTGACCTAGCCATGGCGCTCGAGGGGATGCCTCGCAATATGTCTATCCATGCGGCGGGTATTGTGATCACCGAAAAGCCCATTTCCTCGTATTTGCCGCTGGCGGCAAGCAACGGTATTGTGGTGACACAGTACGACATGGACACTGTGGCGGCGCTAGGACTTTTGAAGTTTGATTTTTTAGGGCTTCGTTACCTTACGATCATTGACGATGCCGTAAGATCCGTGCGCCGTGATGATCCTGATTTTGATATTCACAAAATTCCGCTTGATGATGCCGCAACCTATAAGCTGATCGCCAGAGGCGCAACCTCGGGCGTATTTCAGCTGGAATCGGGCGGTATGCGTCAAATGCTTGCTAACCTTGCCCCAAATTGCTTTGAGGATATCGTGGCGGCGATCGCGCTTTACAGACCCGGCCCCATGGACTCTATTCCTACGTTTGTAGAAAACCATCACAATCCGCAAAGGGTCACCTATAAGATCCCTCAGCTTGAGCCTATCCTGCGTTCGACCTATGGCTGCGTGGTATATCAGGAGCAGGTGATGCAGATCTTTCGCGAGCTTGCGGGATATACCTTTGGGCATGCAGACGTGGTGCGCCGCGCCATGGCAAAGAAAAAGGCTTCTGTCATGGAGGCAGAGCGTGATTCGTTTTTAGTTGGCTGTGCCCAAAACGGCATAGACAAAGAGCTTGCGGGAGAGCTGTTTGACGAGCTTTCAAGCTTTGCCAATTATGCTTTTAATAAAAGTCATGCGGCTGCGTATGCAATCATTTCTTATCAGACCGCATATTTGAAGGAGCATGCGCCAAAGGCTTATTTTGCGGCATTGCTGACCTCCGAGCTTGGAAATATGCCCAAGATTGCCGCCTATATTGCCGAGGTTGGCAAGCGCGGCGTGCGCGTTCTGCCCCCCGATATCAATGCCTCCGATATTAATTTCAGTGCTTGCGGCGATCATATTCGCTTTGGGCTTTTGGCGCTGAAAAATGTAGGTAGGCAGTTTCTCGAGGCCGTGGTAGAGGAGCGCAGGATCGGTGGCAAGTATCGCTCGTTCCATGATTTCCTTGAGCGCATGTCCTCGCATGACCTCAACAAGCGGCAGATCGAGTCGCTGATCAAATCGGGCGCTTTTGATTCACTTGGCATTTTCCGCAGTCGCCTTATGGCTGTATATGAGCAAATGATCGATCAACTGCAAAGCAAAAACCGAACCAATCTCACGGGTCAGCTTGATATGTTTTCAAGTGTTGTGAGTGAGGAGCTGCATGTTACCTATCCCGATCTTCCCGAGTTTGGTCTGCGCCAACTGTTGGCCGAGGAAAAGGAAGCGGCAGGCATGTATTTTTCAGGACATGTGCTTGACGGATTTTCAAATGCGCTTTCAGCCACCGATATCGTTCCGATCCACACGATCTGCGACGTAGATGAGGGAGAAAGCACCGCATTTACTGACAGACAAGCGGTTACTGTGGCGGGAATCATTACAGCACTGACACACAAAACCACAAAATCAAACGAGCAAATGGTATTTTTTACAGTTGAGGATCGCATGGGAGAGATCGAATGCATTGCTTTCCCCAAGACACGTGAAAAATTTGCCGATCAATTATTCCTTGATAATGTGGTGCGCATTGAGGGACAGCTGTCCCTGAGGGAAGATGAGCCCCCAAAAATCATTATCTCGCGTATGAGCGAGTTGCCCGCAAACGGTTCTGCACAGCAAGCGGCGGTACATGCAAAAAAAGAGGTAACAGCTAAAGCGCAGGAAGTGGAGCGAGCAAAGGGTGGCGCTGCCAACACGGAAACGCTTGAGAAAGCGCGTATTCTTTATTTGCGTGTTCCTTCGCTTGACCATGCGCTTTGCCAGTGCGCACGCAGTATCCTAAACAATAATAAAGGAGATCTGCCGGTATCGATCTTTGATGCAGCAACTAAGACTTATCACAAGCAAGCAGTAGGATTTGCGCTTTCATCCGCCGCTCTTACTGAATTGTATCATATTTTGGGTAAGGAAAATGTTGTGCTGAAATGACAAAATCCGTGCATCTTCCCATATAGAAACAAGTATGATATCCCCTCGCTTGGCGGCAAACTAAAGCCAAGCGGGGGTGATTTTTTTGCATACAAAAAGAAAGGAAAGCAGGATCGCGATATTTTTCCTTTCCTGCACACTCATACTACTGACCGTTTTATCGTTTGCAGTGGTCGTGGGGGCAATTTGGGCGCGTACTGTTCCGCAAAGCGATTTAAAAGAGGAGATCTTTTCCATTGGTGTAAGCGATCGCACCACAAGGCTATATTGCTATGATCAAAATGGGGCTGAGGTAGAACTGGTCAGCGATCGCGTCAGCGGCTATGAGAACGCGCTTTACTGCCCAATCTCGCAAATGCCCGAAAATCTTAAAAATGCTTTTATTGCCATTGAGGATAAGCGTTTTTATGATCATGGCGGCATCGATTGGATCAGAACGGCATCTGCGGTACGTAGTTACCTTACAGGAGAGAATGAGAGTAAATTTGGCGGCTCTACCATTACACAGCAGCTTGTAAAAAATCTAACTGGGGACAGTGAAAAAACGCTGTCGCGCAAGGTAGGAGAACTGATGCGCGCGGTAAAGGTAGAGCAAAAGCTATCTAAAAATGCAATTCTTGAGCAATATCTTAATGTTGTCAATTTGGCAGAGAATTGCTACGGTGTAAAAACGGCCGCCAATGCTTATTTTTCAAAGGAGCCAAGCGAGCTAACCCTGTCAGAATGTGCCAGCATCGCTGCCATTACCAATAACCCCACAAAATATGATCCCATACGGCATCCCGAAAACAACCGCGCGCGCCGCGATCTGATTTTAAACGAAATGCTGTTACAAGGAATGATAAGCGAAACGGACTATAACGAGGCGGTTGCTTGCGAAGTGGAGCTGTCAGTCAATCGCGAGGCGATGACAGGAAGGGTAAATTCGTGGTATGCCGATCTTGCGATATCCGATGTTATAGATGCCTTGGTGAAAGAAAAGGGCTACACAGAAGCCGAGGCAAGCAGGCTTGTGTATTGCGGCGGATTGAAGATATATGTTGCAATGAACCGAGAATTGCAAGAGGTTGTTACCGAATATTATGAGAACATTAAAAATTTTCCTGTGCATGAGGGTGGGGAACAGGCGCAAAGTTCCATTATGATCGTTGATCCCGCAAACGGAGATATTTTAGCAATTGCGGGAGCGACGGGTAAAAAGAACTCCAATCGCATTCAAAATTACGCTACCGACACCAAACGCCCCTCAGGCTCTGTTATCAAGCCCTTGGCGGTTTACGCGCCGGCGCTTGAACGCAATCTGATCAATTATGCAAGTGTATTTGACGATGTGCCGCAGCTCTTTCGAGCGAACGGCGCACCCTGGCCTCGCAATTCTCCCGATGTTTACCGTGGGTTAACTACAGTAAACGCAGCACTGACTCATTCTGTCAATACTGTATCGGTTGCCATACTGCAAAGGCTTGGTACGCAGGAGTCATACCGCTTTTTGCGTGATAAATTAGGCTTCACCTCTCTTGACCGAGAAAAGGATATCGGTGCAGCAGCGCTTGCGCTTGGTCAACAGCATAAGGGTGTGACCCTGCGTGAAATGCTTGGCGGTTATACCGCATTGGCGAACAATGGAGTATATGAGGGCACGCGCAGTTATTATAAGGTGCTTGACAGCAACGGAGAGTTGTTGCTGACGAATGAAAGAAACGAGAGGCGCGTGCTTGGTGAGGATACCGCATCAATCATGACGATGATGCTTCGCCGCGTTGTGCGCGAGGGAACAGGGAAAGCGATCACCTTGAAGGAAAGGGTGGATGTGGCAGGCAAGACGGGAACCAGCAGCAACAATTGTGACAAGTGGTTTATCGGATACACGCCCGAATTACTTTGCGGCGTTTGGTACGGATATGAATATCCAAAGTCTGTGGCGGATATCAGCGGAAATCATGCTCTTGGTATTTGGGATGCCGTGATGCAGCGTGCCATTGATGCGGTTGGTATCAGTTCTCCGCAGTTTAAAACCGCAGAGGGAATCGTTACAGCGCGTTACTGTAAGGATTCGGGGCTTCTTATGAGTGATGCTTGTTATCATGATCCGCGCGGTGATCGTGCAGAGATCGGATACTTTAAAAAGGGAACCGAACCGCACACCGCATGCCAATGCCACACACTAATTGATTATTGTGATTGTGGGGGGATAGCCACGGAAAATTGCCCCGAGGAGCATTGTCACAAGACAGCGCTTTTGCGCGTTTCAAGAAACTTTCCCCGACAGATCAAGGTGCTTGATGCACCCTATTCCTACGGCGGCACATACGTCGAAAAAGAACGAGAATTATCTAAAAATGAGCCATATTATGCCAATAAATACGAAACCAAGCAAAATTTTGGCATAGGCTTAGATGTAATACCGTACAATCACGTTTGCCCTGCGCACACCGAGGATGCTTTTTGGCGCAGACGCGCAGTCATATAAAAAAACGGCGAAGCCATGTGTGTGGCTTCGCCGTAAATTTATTTGATTTTACCGCCGCCAATGACGTAATCGCCATCATACAGCACAAGGGATTGCCCCCGCGAGATGGCGCGCTGCGGCTCTTGGAATTCCACGGTGAGTTCATCCTTTCCGGTTTGCTCTACACGGGCGGGGGCCGCCTCTTGACGGTAGCGCGCCTTTGCAAGAAGCGTGAGGGGAGAGGATAAATTGTCAAACGGAATAAAATTAAGATTTTCAACCGTAAGCCGTTTGGTAAACAGATCCTCGTTCGTGCCAAGCGTTACGGTATTGTTAGCAGCGGATTTTGAAACCACAAACGCGGGTCTGCCAAGAGAGATACCAAGCCCCTTTCGCTGACCGATGGTGTAATGTATTATGCCGCGATGCTCGCCAAGGATCTTGCCATCAGTTGAAAGAAATTTGCCGGGCAAGGGCGTGCGAGTGCTGTGATCCTTGATGAAGGTGGCATAATCGCCGCTTGGAATGAAGCAAATATCCTGGCTCTCACTCCTTTGTGCGGCGGCAAAGCCTTGCGCCGAAGCAATCTCTCTTACCTCCGCCTTGCTCATATCACCCAAGGGGAATTCTACGCAAGAGAGCACCTCTTGAGAGAGCGTGTAAAGCACATAGGTCTGATCCTTAGTAAGATCCTTGGCACGGCGCAGCAGAAACCTGCCGTTACCGTCTTTTTCGATCCGCGCATAATGACCTGTAGCAAGGCGGTTAAAGCCATGCTCCGCGGCGAAGCGCAAAAGCGCACCGAATTTGATCTCCTTGTTGCAGTCAATGCAAGGGTTTGGCGTTTTTCCTTCTTCATATGCACGCACAAAGGCATTGACCACCAATGCGCGAAATTCCTCGGAAAGCTCAGCCACAACGTGAGGAATCCCAAGCGCCTCACACGTACTTGCCGCATCCTTTATGTCTTGCACTGCCGCTTTTTTATGCTCGCCATGGTCAAATGCAAGGCGCATGGTAACACCGCAGGCGGTGCGGCCGCGAGAGGCAAGAAACGCGGAAACCGCGCTGTCAACACCGCCACTCATGGCAATCATAATCTTATCATTCATGTGCTTGATCCCATTCATATTTCGTTAAGCTGCCAACCTCTAAAAGTCCCTCAAATTCACTTTGTCTGAGTACCTCATAAACAGCGATGGCTACCGAATTGGATAGATTTAAGCTGCGAAGCTTATCGCGCATGGGAATGCGCACCGCAGTCTTTGGATGTGAAACCAAAAGCTCCTCGGGAAGTCCCGCGCTCTCCTTGCCAAACATTAAAAATACTTCCTCCGGATACCGAACATCAGCATAGGTGTTTCTTGCCTTTGTGGTAAAATAGTAGATCGGCTTATCGCCGTGCTTCGAGAAAAAATCGGCAAGTCCGTCATAGTATGTAATATCCAGCTTGTCCCAATAATCAAGCCCGGCTCTCTTTAGTTTTTTGTCGTCAATGGTAAAGCCGAGGGGGCGGATCAGGTGAAGGGAAGAACCGGTTGCCGCACAGGTTCTTGCTACATTACCTGTATTTTGCGGAATTTCGGGCTCAAACAAAACAATATGTATGTGGGGCATAATGCTCTCCTTTATTTTTTGCTTCTTTTATTATAGCCGATTTCTTTAAAACATGCAAGTAATGCGAAAATAATTTGCAAATTTTTTGTGCCGGCTATGGAAATTTCGTTTTATATGTAGTATAATAATTATAATTTGTTTATACTCGGAGGAAAACCATGGCACTCTTTCGTAAAATTTTCGGCACATACAGTGACCGTCAAATAAAAAAATTAAAGCGTGTGGCTGATGAGATCGAGGCGTTAGCACCCAAGTACGCAGCGCTCTCCAATGAGGAACTGGCACACGTTACGGTAGAGTTAAAGGAGCGTCTTGCGGCAGGCGAGACTTTAGACGATATACTTTGTGATGCATTTGCTGCTGTGCGTGAGGCAGACGCACGTGTGCTCGGAAAGCGCCCCTTCTATGTACAATTGCTTGGTGCTATCATTTTGCATCAAGGCCGTATTGCTGAAATGAAGACCGGTGAGGGTAAAACGCTGGTGGCAACCATGCCTGCATATCTCAATGCCTTGGCAGGTAAGGGTGTGCATGTGGTTACGGTAAACGATTATCTTGCTCGCCGTGACAGTGAGGAAATGGGTAGAGTATACGCGTTTATGGGGCTGTCTACGGGACTTGTGGTGCACGGCATCAGCCCTGCCGATAAAAAGGCGGCATATGAAGCCGATATTACCTACGGCACCAACAATGAGTTTGGCTTTGATTATCTGCGCGATAATATGGTGGTTTACAAAAATGACATGGTACAGCGCGGTCATGCGTTTGCCATCGTTGATGAGGTGGACTCGATCTTGATCGATGAAGCCCGCACTCCCTTGATTATATCAGGCGCAGGGCAAAAATCCACCGATCTTTACGAGCGTGCCAACACACTTGTGCGCACCATGACAAAGCTTGTGCGCAAGGAAGTGGATAATAAGGAAGCCACTGACGATATCGAGGCGGATTATTTGGTGGATGAGAAGGGGCGCAATGCCATTCTTACCCCCCGCGGTGCCAAGCGCGCTGAGGAATTTTTTGAACTTGAAAACTTTGCCGATCCCGCCAATTCCGAGATTGCGCACCACGTTAATCAAGCCATTCATGCTTGGGGCGTGATGAAGCGTGACGTTGATTACGTGGTCAACGAAAACGGCGTTATGATTGTTGATGCATTTACGGGGCGCATCATGCCCGGCAGACGCTATTCAAATGGCTTGCATCAAGCCATTGAAGCCAAAGAGGGTGTAGAGGTCAAAAAGGAAAATCGCACCCTTGCCACGATCACGTTCCAAAATTATTTCCGTATGTACTCCAAGCTTTCCGGCATGACGGGTACCGCGCTTACAGAGGAAATGGAATTTCGCGAAATCTATTCGCTTGATGTGGTTGAGGTGCCTACCAATATGCCTATGATCCGCATCGATCAAAACGATGTGGTATACAAGGATGTCAGATGCAAGACCGATGCCATTGTTGCACAGATCAAGGAATGCCACGTAAAGGGACAACCCGTGCTTGTGGGCACGGTAAGCGTAGATAAATCCGAGGAGCTCTCCGCTCGCTTGAAGCGCGAGGGCGTGCGCCACAATGTTCTCAATGCCAAGCATCATGAGCGAGAGGCGGAGATCATCGCGCAGGCAGGCAAATTTGGTGCTGTTACCATTTCCACCAACATGGCAGGACGCGGTACTGACATTATGCTTGGCGGCAACTCCGAATTTTTGGCAAAGAATGAAATGCGAAAGCAGGGCTTTTCCGAGGATCTCATTGCTATGGCAACGGGTACTACGGACATCGATGATGACGAGGTACGTGCCGCACGCGAAACATTTCATAAATTAAATGCGCAGTTCAAGCGTGAGATCGAGCCTGAGGCAGAACGTGTACGTGAGGCGGGCGGTCTTTATATCCTTGGCACCGAGCGTCACGAAAGCCGCCGTATCGACAATCAGCTTCGCGGCCGTTCGGGTAGACAGGGCGATCCCGGTGAATCACGCTTTTTCCTCTCTCTTGAAGATGATCTGATGCGCCTGTTCGGTCACAATATCGACCGCATCAAAGGGCTTGTTACCAAGATCGGCTTACCCGATGACCAACCGATCAGTGCAACGATTCTCTCGGGCTTGATCGAGAATGCACAGCGCAAGATCGAGGATGTTCATTTTAAGCGCCGTAAG
Source organism: Clostridia bacterium (assembly GCA_017502975.1). Classification (GTDB taxonomy): domain Bacteria; phylum Bacillota; class Clostridia; order Oscillospirales; family CAG-272; genus Firm-07. Next base: position 69,368 of record JAFVTV010000015.1, read on the forward strand.
AATGTGCTGACCTATGACGACGTCATGAACCAGCAGCGCAATCTCATTTACAAGCAGCGCCTTGAGGTTCTGAACGGAGAGGATATTTCGGGAACTATTTTGCAAATGATCCGCTCCACCATCGAGGAGAATGTAGCTCACTTTATGGGCGATGGCAGCGAGGAAACGCGCAATCTTGAGGGTCTTGAGGCTATTTACAGATCCTATCTCTTAAAGCCGAATGAATCGCTTGAGGATATGTTTGCACAAATGAAAAAGCCCGCAGAGCTTACCGCGTTTTTAACTGCACGTGCCGAGGAGATCTATGCCGAAAAGGAAAAGCTTTTTGGCAGCGAGGTGTTCCGCGAGGTAGAGCGCTCGCTTCTTTTGCAGGCTGTTGACAGCCACTGGATGGAGCATATCGATATTATGGATGATCTCAAGGGAAGCATTGGCTTACAGGCATATGCGCAGCGCGACCCTGTAAACGAATACCGCTTGCAGGGTGCGGATCTCTTTGACAACATGATCAACGAGATCCGTGATGAAACCGTTCGCCATGTCCTGACCGTTATCCCGCGTGCGCAGCCCATAAAGCGTGTGCAGCTTGCAAAGCCGTTGCAGGAAAATCTCGCGGATGATAAAAGCGCGCAAAAGAAAAAGGTTATCGTGGTGCGCAAGGCAGAAAAGGTTGGAAGAAACGATCTTTGTCCTTGCGGCAGCGGAAAAAAATACAAGAAATGCTGCGGTATGACGCAGGGGAATTCCAATTAAGTTTGATAAGATAGTGTAAAAGGGAGGTGACTGAGCATGGGCTTTGGATTGTTGTTGATCGGATACTTTTTGGCAAATGTTTTGCCTGTAATATCATTTTTTTCGGTAGCAATGCTGCCTGGATTTGCCATGATCACGGTGGCTCTGTATCGGTTGGCTCCCTATCACAAACGTTTTTATCATGCATGGTTGTTTTCCTTGCCGGCAGCTCTTTTTGGTGTGTACTATACCTTGTACAGCTTTGCGTCGGTCGGCATTCTTCCGGAGCTTATGATACTTGGTGGCACATTATTTAACGTAGTAGAGTGGGTCTATTTGGCGTATACGCTTTTCTTAAGTATACTGATTCTTTGGGGTATTGCCTCACTCTCAAGCGAGCTTGGACATTATGGTATCCAAAGCGTAGCGTGGCGAAATTTGACGTTTGTTGCCATTTATCATGCGTTGTTTTTTATTGCTAAACTACCGCTTGGCGTTATCATGACGCATGCCACGTCATTTGTCTTGCCCCTCACGCTCTTGCGGTATCTTTGCGTATTTTTAAACCTCTGGCTCTTTTTCCGTTGCCTTCGTGACATTTTGCCTGAGGGGAGCGATATTGAACCGCCAAAAGATCGAAAGGAGAAAAAAGAATGACCAAAAGATTTATTCTTGTATTGATTGGGTTGTGCTTCTTTTTTAATCCCTACTTTGCATCCATTGATTTTTTGCCCGACTTTATCGGTTGCTTACTGATCGCAATAGGTCTTATTCCGTTATCCCGCATCTCATTACCCTTGAAGGATGCGCAGCGTGGCTTTTTGAGATTGGCATTGATCGATGCCGCAAAGCAGGTCCTTTTGTTGTTTGTATTCAGCAGCAGCGCCTTGGGAGAGCAAGAGGTCCTTTTATTGATCGTTGCCTTTTTAAGCGCTACACTTGGAACGGTATTTGCTGTGTTCGCCATGCGCGCCCTGTTTGACGGTATTGGTTGGCTTGCTGATACCTATGAGTGTGATGGCTTGTGCGCCGTAAAGCGCCACGGTCGCTCGCGCACGGAACTGTTTGCGCGATTTACCGTGATTTTTGTAATTACAAAGGAAGCAATTTTACTTTTACCTGAATTTGCGGCTTTGCTCAACAGTACATATGTGGATTCTAAGTTTGTTCGCTTATACGATTATATCGGCTTAATGCGTGCGCTTGCCATCATACCCGTTCTTATATTCGGCTTGATTTGGCTTTTCTCGCTTGTGATATATTTTGTCAGAGTTTGTAAAGAAAAAGAGTTTTTAAAAGCGTTAAATGAACAGTATGCTACTTATATGGAAAAGCATCCGGGCACACGTATCAAGTCAAGATATTTTATCGCCTTCTGCCTAATCGGTGTTGGCCTATGCTTTCTTACCGATTTTTATCTTGATTATCGCAATATCATCCCCGATACCGTAGGCGGTTGTCTGATCCTTTGCGGCGTGTTAATGCTTGGCGTTTCACGCAAGGTTTATTTGCCCGCAATACTCTCAGCGGTTCTGTATACCGCGATAGCAAGCCTTTCCTCACACAAGTCGTATTTGTTTGTATCAGAGCATATTGGTGCGGACATTGCGCGCAGTGAGGCTGTTGCCGCTGAATATCAGATCATGTGGTTATGCTCACTTGCAGAGTTTTTATGTTTTCTTGTGCTCTTGCTATTTCTTATCTTGGCACTTAGAGCAGTTCTTGTAAAATGGGGCGGATACCTGCCCGAGCACGCAGATGCAGATTTCGAAGCGCGCCAGGAAAGTATGGTCCGCGAGGAATTTGATTGGCAACTGATAAAATGCTATATTTTCGGCTTTATCAGTGCGTTGCTCTCGTTTTTCTTTGATTACTTTAAGACATGGCCCAATACAGAGGCACTTCGTTATTTTTCCCGTCTTATGGAAGGACTGTGGATCCCGGACTTTTTGCTGGCGATCTTTTTTGCCGCATATATGTCCTATACACTCACGCTTGTTTTTGCAAAGATCGGGGAACGATTCTTGTTTGAGTGAATAATCACTTCTGCATTTTCACACACTATCTGCGAACACCTTGTGTGTTTGAAATCAAAGGAGATTTGTGTGATGCAGAACTATAATCAAAACCAAAACCAAAACAAGAATCAGAACCAGAATCAGAATCAAAACAAGAACAATCAAAACAGCAACCAGAATCAGAACCAAAACAAGAACAACCAAAATAACAACCAGAACAAGAACCAGAACAACCAATATCGCTAAAACGATATTCCTCGAAATTTTGGGGGGCAGGGGCGCTTGTTCGCCCCTGCTTTTACTTTATTTGTAACTAATGCGAGGTCTTACATATCATGTCAGAATTAAATAAACGTTATCTTTTGGCAAAGCGCGCCTTGTTTGACCGCTATTACGGGGCGCTAAACAAAGAGCAGCGTGAGGCGATCTATCATATCAACAGTCCATTGCTGATCTTAGCGGGGGCGGGCAGTGGAAAAACCACCGTGCTTGTGCATCGCATTGCATATATGATTCGCTTTGGCAATGCGTATCTGAGTGATTACGTGCCGTTTGATCTTGATCCCGCACACGTTGCGGTGCTGGAATCGGCTGTAAATGCCGATATGAGCAAAAGCGAACTTGAAGTTTTGCTTTCCGAATTTTCCAACAATCCATGCCCGCCTTGGCGTCTACTTGCCATTACCTTTACCAATAAGGCAGCAGGCGAGATCAAGGCAAGGCTTGCCGCCGCCTTTCCCGATGATCCCGATGTAACAACAGGTATTTGGGCGGGAACCTTTCACTCCGTTTGCATGCGTATCCTGCGCCGTTACAGCGAGGCAGCGGGGCTTCGCGAGGGCTTTTCGGTCTACGATGCCGATGACAGCAAAAAGGCCATGCAGGCTGTTTTAAAGGAACTTAATATAGATGACAAGGTGCTTTCGCACAAAACGGCACTTACTTATATTAGCCGCGCCAAAGATAAAATGATCATGCCCGAAGCATTTGAATTTGAAATGGGCAATGACTATCGCATGAAAATGATAGCAAAGGCGTACGCGGCTTATCAAAAGCGTCTTGCCGCCTCCAACGCACTGGATTTTGACGATATCATTTGTCGCACGGTGCAACTCTTGGAGCAAAACAAGGAGATCCTGCAAAGTTATCAAGGTCAATTTCGGTATGTATCGGTTGATGAGTATCAGGATACCAACGAAGCGCAGTTTAGACTTACCGCCTTGCTTTCGGGTGGCTGGCGCAATTTAATGGTAGTTGGTGATGACGACCAAAGTATTTATAAGTTCCGCGGTGCAACCATTGCCAATATTTTAAATTTTGACCGTGTGTTCAGCAACGCCAAGGTAATCCGTCTTGAGCAGAATTACCGTTCTACGCAATCTATTTTGGATGCGGCAAATGCGGTCATTGCACACAATCAGGGCAGAAAAGGTAAAACACTTTGGACTGATCGGGGCAAGGGCAGTAAAATTCATCTTTTAAATCCCGAGCATCAAAATGCCGAGGCGCGTGCTATTATTGACACCATTGTTCGCAAGGTTGCGGGCGAGGGCTTGCACTACCGTGATTTTGCTGTTTTGTACCGTACCAATGCACAGTCCAATGCACTTGAAATGGCATTTGCAAGAAGCGCCATCCCTTACCGCATGCTCGGCGGCGTTCGTTTTTCCGACCGCAAGGAAATTCGCGATCTGGTGGCATATCTGCAACTGATCAACAATCACGAAGATCAGGACAGACTCCTGCGTATCGTGAATGAGCCACGCCGCAAACTTGGGGATAAAACCTTGGCTGCCGTGCAGGAGATCGCGGCGATTGAGGGTGTTAGCATGTTTGACATCATGGAGCGCGCAGATCAGTATATGGCACTTTCTCGCTCTGCTGCAACGCTCATTGGCTTCACAAAACTCATCAATGACCTAACAGACCTGTCAAATGTTATGGCATTGGATGATTTTGTAAGGGAAGTGCTGAAGCGAACGGGCTACCGTCAAATGATTGAGGATATGGGCCCCGAGGAGGCTGACCGCCTTGACAACCTTGACGAATTTATTTCAAACGTTGTGGAATACCAAAACAACACCGACACACCCTCCCTTGTTGAATTTCTTGAAGAAACCGCACTTGTTGCCGATGTAGACCGTTATGACGATACCGCAGACGCAGTGGTTTTGATGACGATCCACAGTGCAAAGGGCCTTGAATTTCCGCAGGTCTTTTTGCCCGGTTTTGAGGAGGGGATCTTCCCGGGGCTTCAAACAGTAATGGGCGGGCCTGAGGAGATAGAGGAGGAGCGGCGCCTTGCGTATGTAGCCATTACACGCGCGAAAAACGAGCTCTATATTTTACACGCAAAATCCCGTATGCTATACGGCAGAACGGGCGCAAATCCGCCCTCACGCTTTCTTGCTGAGATTCCGGAGGAACTGCTTGAGTTACCCAAGCCCACGCACACGGGTGCAGGCTCAGCGGGGCTTACCGGGCGCGCAGTGGGAACAACTGCACCGCAGCATAGCGGCATGCGCGTTGCAGCCGCGGATCGCATTACCGTAGGTCCTACACGCACAACTCAAAACGCAAGCGTAACGGCGTTTGCGGCAGGGGATCGTGTGATGCACGCGCTGTTTGGTGCCGGGGAGATATTGGCAGTGCAAAAGATGGGCAGTGACTATCTGTATGAGATTGCCTTTGACACCAAGGGCACAAAGAAACTCATGGCAACCTATGCGAAATTAAGAAAAATATAAAATGAGGTCGCATTATGAAAGAAAATAAGTTTTCATTTGAGAAAATTAAACAACTCGCATTTATTTCATCCATTCTGGCTTTTCTGTTCTTTATTTTAACATGTGTATCAAAAAGCAAGGGGCTTTCGATCTTTTTGGGTGTTATGGCGGGTATGTGTTTGCTTGGCGGTTGTGTGTGCTTGTACCTGGCACATCGCATATCAAGCAAGCATACCAATTATTTCTTGCGCGACCGTCGCAGAGGCACCACACTCACGCCCGACCAACTTACCTTTGCCTTTATCAACGATAATCTTACATATTACCTTTCTCAATATGTAGAAAATTCGATCGATCTGTGGAACGGCATTCCCCAAAATCTCGAAATGGCAATGCAGGCCGCGCCCGCTTACAGAACGCCCATTTCTTTTCGTATGCTTTATGATATGTCACAGCTTTCCGAAACCGAAATTTTGGCACTTTTCCATACTTGTGACAAAAAAACGGTTGCAGCAATTTGCCGTGCTGTAAAAGCAGGCGGTGACAAAGAGATGGCGGATGTCATTTTTGAAATGAAATGTGATTTTGAACGTCTGCAAGCCCGCGTAGTACCGTTTTTCCAAAAAAACAAGCGCTGTTTTGAGGGTAGGATTTATCATTATATCAAGCAGCATATCGCAGAATTTGACACCGAGAAAAAATAAAGCAAAAAAGAACCGCTAGCCAGTGGCAAGCGGTTCTTTTTTTACGCCAAAAATTTCGTTGTGTTAAAAAAAAGAAGCAGCACAAAATAGTATAAGAAATACGGAAAGGAGAAATGCAATGAAAAAAACAATCGCTTTTTTAACTGTGATAACGCTTTGCTTTTGCACATTGTGGTGTGAGGTTGCCGCCGTGCCTGCCAAGGAAATTCATTGGTATACCACGCGAAATAAGGAGCACAAGCAAGCCTTGGTGCCGCCCGATCTTTCCTTTGTAGAAAGCCACGGCGGTGTGTATATCGATCACAGGCATGACGACAGTAATCCCGACAAGGTCATATATCTCACCTTTGACGTAGGATATGAAAACGGCAATATAGAAAAAACGTTAAACATTTTAAAGGAAACGCAAACGCCGGGGGCATTTTTTGTTTTAAAGCATTTTGTAACCGAAAACCGCGATCTTGTGCTTCGCATGGCAGAAGAAGGTCATCTCATTTGCAATCACACCGCCAATCATCCCAATCTTGCAAATGCATCAAGGGAAAAGATCAAGGCAGAGATAACAGCGCTTGAAAAAGCGGTAGAGGAGGTTACGGGAAGCGGCACAAAGCCTTATTTCAGACCCCCCGAGGGGAGTTTTTCGCTTGAAATGCTTGAAACTGTGCAGTCGCTTGGTTATAAAACTGTATTTTGGAGTTTTGCTTATGCGGATTGGGATAACAATAAGCAACAAAAGCCTTCTGTGGCGCTCTCGCAGATCCTCACGCATATGCATAACGGTGCTGTGATCCTCCTGCACCCGACTTCCGCGACCAATGCCGAAATTTTATCCGAACTGATCAACACCTTAAAAAATGAGGGCTACCGCTTTGGTACGCTTGATGAGTTATGCTTTGCAAGGTAAAGAAAAAATGTGTGTTATCGCTTGCTCTCACGGTGATCCTTTTGCTCACATTTTCCATTCGATCCTTTGCAACCCCCAAGATCGTATATCGCCACACAGGGAACAGCGAAAAAAAGAGAGTGGCACTTACCTTTGACGACGGTCCGCATCCGCGCTACACCCCAAAGATCCTTGATATTTTAGCAGAGTTTGGCGTAGAAGCAACATTTTTTGCAGTAGGCGCTAACGTAGACGCCTATCCCGACATTCTAAAAAGGGTATTAGCAGAGGGGCATGAGCTCGGCAACCACACCTATCATCATTATCACACCGTAAATACAAACGGCAGTATTCTTGTTGAGGATATTTTAGCCTGTAGTGATGCCATTCAAAAATGTACAGGCGAAAATGTTCACCTTTTTCGCCCGCCCGAGGGGGTCTTTAACGAGGATATCAAAAAGCTGTGTGAGGAAAAGGGCTATATTATTGTGATGTGGAGCGTGGATACAAGGGATTGGGCGCATACACCGATTGATGAAATTTGTAAAAATGTAAAAGAGAATGTTAAAGACGGATCTATTATCTTAATGCACGATTTTATCGGTAAAAATAGCCCGACCCCTGCAGTGCTTCGGCGGATCATACCGATGCTGCAGGAGTCGGGGTTTGAATTTGTAACGGTTAGCCGTTTGCTTCAGGGGTAACTTCCTCGGAAGTGACCTCATCGGATGTATCATCATTGCTGTCGCTTGTTTCATACGGGTCGATCATGTATCGCTTGATGTTGGGATAAGCGGCATACATAGAAATAAAGCCAAGCAAAGCCAAAAGATAAAAGAAGGGGAGAACAAGCGGTACAGAGAAGCCAACGGAAAGCCCACCGAAAATAGCTGCGATATTCAATACGATAATGGCAAAAATTCCAAGAACTGCTACAAGGTTGCGCTTGAAACCAAGCATAGTAAAGATCAAGGCATTTTTAAGCAATTTATAAATGGAAAGGTCAAACGTGATCATCATGGGATAAATATAGAAGCGCATCACGAGATAAATAAGCCCCAGTGCCAGCACAAGTCCATACATTAAGCTATATCCTGTAGTGGTAGAAAGAGGGAAGAAAAACATAATGTCACAAACAAGTACAAAGATAATCAGAAGATCAATAATACCAAATACAAAAGCCTGCTTTAAATTGCGGCGTATGGCGTAAAAATAATCCGACCATAAAAATGCCGAGTCACCGCGCACCAAGCTGCGCAAATTATAAGCGGCGCCAACATTCTGCCAGCCCCAAGTAAGTACGGTAATGGCAATCATGATGCAAATGACGATCAAGCGCCCTGTCGTCATAACGGGAACATTTAACTGTTGCCCAAATGTACCAAGTAACGTAGCAGCAGCGGGCGAGCCACCTGCAATATAGGTACCGAGTAGGGGAGCGTAAGCAGCATGCTCAACGGTTGGTGTTGTAGCACCGAAAAAGTAAACCAAAACAGCGACTGCTATCGGGATGATCTGAAACACCATCATCAGATTGAGTGTTAAAAGCTTTGCAGCCTTTCTCCAAAGCAGTTTAAAGAAAAATTTGAGTGTTGGCGTGGTATCCTCAGCCACAGCATCGGGACGTTCTTTGTTAAAAAAGGACCACGTTTTTTTTGTGTTTCCCATATTTTTTCCTTTCCGTATAGTATTAAAGCATGGGCATGCGCTCAAGCAGATGCGGCCAAAGCAGATAAAGAAGTGTAGCCAATGCAATTAAAAGCATGGATTCCATTAGGTATTTTGCAAAGGGCTTTGAAAGGATCAGCGCAAGATCGCGCGTATTACTTTCAAAAGAAAAGCGAGTTGCATTGGTTGCCGCAAGCAAAAACAAAACAAACGATGCGGCTGTGAGAAAAAAGGAACCGTTCCATTCCCAAAAGCCTGCATTTCCGCCCTTCACAAAAAGCGTAATGTGAAACAGCACCTTTGCATCGTATAAGCCCTTTATGGCGGTCAAAAGCAAAAGAAATGTGTTGCTTACCGTTAAAAGCGCAGCACAAACCGCAAAGAGCACAAACAAAAAGGCCATAACCTCAAGGCGCCCTATCGAAAAAAGTGCCATACCGCGCACGGCACTTAGCACCCCAATCATAACAGACATCGCATAAAACAGCATATAGCGAACGGCAAGTCGTGCGCCCAGATTTTCGTTGTTTGTAGGTATAAAACGCTTCATCATGTCACCCCCAAAACACTATATGGGGATCACAGCCTTTTCTATACCATATAAATTATTATAATATATTCTAACATATTATCGCAAAAAAATCAACCGTTCAAGGGCAAAAGGTTGATTAAATTTTGTTACCGCAGGGCAGATAAAAAAGTGGCTGTTGCAGTTTCAACAGCCACTTAAGTTTATTCTGCGGCAGGAAGCATGTCGCGCAATAAAATATATTGCGGCTTTTCCTTGCCCTTGACAGATTTTGGCGTAATGCGAACCTCACCTACATCCTTGCGTGCGGGGATCTCATACATAGTACCAAGCATCAGGCTTTCCATAATGGCGCGCAGTCCGCGTGCACCTGTATTGCGCTCAAGCGCAAGCTCGGCAATCGCCTCAAGCGCCCCCTTAGCAAAGGAAAGCTTTACACCATCCATTTCAAACAGTTTTTCATATTGGCGCACAAGAGAGTTCTTAGGCTCACTAATGATACGAACCAAGGCATCACGGTCAAGCTCATCAAGAGAAACAATGACCGGCACACGTCCCACAAGCTCGGGGATAAGGCCGTATTTTACAATATCCTGCGGTAACACATCGCGGTAAAGCCCCGCCTTCTTCTTTTCGGCTTTTTTAAGGATCTCGCCGCCAAATCCAACCGTTTGGTTGCCCTTGCGCTTTTCGATCAGCGTTTCAAGTCCCTCAAAGGCACCGCCGCAGATGAAGAGAATGTTCTTTGTGTTGATTTGGATAAATTCTTGATTGGGATGCTTTCTGCCACCCTGTGGGGGAACGTTTGCAACCGTGCCCTCAAGAATTTTCAAAAGCGCCTGCTGTACGCCCTCACCCGATACATCACGGGTGATAGACCGGTTTTCGCTTTTGCGTGCGATTTTATCAATCTCATCGATATAAATAATGCCGCGTTCGGCAAGCGCAATATCAAAATCTGCCGCTTGAATAAGGCGCAGGAGAATATTTTCTACATCCTCGCCTACATACCCTGCCTCGGTAAGTGTAGTAGCATCCGCAATGGCAAAGGGAACGCGCAGTGTTTTGGCAAGCGTTTGTGCAAGATAGGTTTTGCCAACACCTGTAGGGCCAAGCAAAAGCACATTACTTTTCTGCAGCTCAATCTCATCGGTTTCTACCGTAACAGCGGCTTTTCCATGGCGTTTTTTATTGCCGACATTGTTTTTTTCGGCATGAAGGATACGCTTGTAATGATTGTAGACTGCAACGGAAAGCGCAATTTTTGCATCATCCTGCCCGATGACATATTCGTCAAGCGCAGCCTTGATCTGCGTGGGACGGGGAAGCGTATCGGCAGTAAAATTGTTTTCTGCTTCGATCGGTGCTTCGATGTCGTCAAGAAGATCGGCACATGCATCTACGCAATAGTTACAAATATAAAGCCCTGTGGTAGAGGGGATGAGAATCGCTTGGTGTTCGTTTCTGCCACAAAAAGAGCAATGACGGGCTCCGTTGCCCTTGCCCTGGGTTGTGTTTGCCATAGTTACCTCACTTAATTTCTTTTTGCAAGAACCTTATCAACAAGGCCGTAAGCCAGTGCTTGATCGGCTGTCATAAAGTTGTCGCGATCGGTATCGCGTGCAATCTCCTCAATGCTCTTGCCGGTATTCTCGGCAAGAATGCGGTTCAGGGTATCGCGCGTGCGCAAAATAAGATCCGCCTGGATCTTAATGTCCGAAGCCTGACCCTTAGCGCCACCAAGAGGCTGGTGTATCATAATTTCACTGTTGGGGAGCGCAAGGCGCTTGCCCTTTGTTCCCGAAGACAGCAAAAATGCACCCATAGATGCAGCCATGCCAATGCAAATGGTCGACACATCACACTTGATGTAATTCATGGTATCGTAAATTGCCATGCCTGCCGTAACAGAACCACCCGGGCTGTTGATATAGAAGCTGATATCCTTGTCGGGGTCCTGTGCTTCCAAAAAGAGCATTTGCGCCACCACAAGAGAAGCGGTGGTATCGTTTACTTCATCGGAGAGAAATACGATGCGGTCATTGAGAAGTCGCGAGAAAATGTCATAAGAGCGCTCGCCGCGACCGGTCTGCTCCACTACCATGGGAACAAGTGCGCTGTTGCGGAAAAAATCCATCATAATTCTTTCAAAACCTCCGTTTTTTGATATTTTAAATATAGAACCTTATAGCCGCGACAAATGCCGCGGCTATAAGGAATATCGGGGAATTACTCCTCGGTCTTTTCTTCAACCTTCTCTTCAGTCTTTGCCGCAGTGGTCTTTTTTGCGGTAGTCTTTCTTGTGGTCGTGGTCTTCTTTGCGGGAGCCTTTTTCGGCTTCTCCTCGGTTACCACAGCCTTTTCGCGAACAAGATCCATGGTCTTCTTCACCTTGATATCCTCGCTGATCGCATCGGCGGGAAGGCTGGCCTTTACTTGATCAACAGGCATATTGTATGCAGCTGCAATGCGATCGTATTCAGCGTTGATATCCTCCTCGGTTACCTCAACATTTTCAAGCTCAGCAATCTTTTCAAGTGCGAGACGTGCCTTTACCTGACGCTCAGCCTGGGGAAGGAATTGCTCGCGCATCTTCTCAAGCGTCATGCCGGTATACTTCATGTAGGTGTTGAGATCAAGACCGGACATGCGCAAACGGTTGTCGTAATCGCGCAGAAGGTTTTCAGCCTCTGCCTCAAACATGGGAGCAGGAATGTCAGCCTCCATCTTTTCGATCAATGCATCGATGAGCTGATCGCCAATTGCGGCTTCAGCAGAATCAGCATGTCTTTTTTCAATTTTAGCCTTGATATCAGCCTTGTATTCGGCAAAGGTATCAAATTCAGAAACATCCTTTGCAAAATCGTCGTCAAGCTCGGGGAGCTCTACGCGAGTCAGGGCATGCAGCTTGCACTTAAAGGTTGCTTCCTTGCCTGCAAGCTCAGGTGCATGATATTCAGTGGGGAAGGTAACGTTTACGTCAAACTCATCGTCGATCTTGTGACCTGCAACCTGCTCCTCAAAGCCGGGAATAAAGGTGTTAGAACCAAGCTTCAGAGCATAATCCTCGCCCTTGCCGCCGTCAAATGCCTTGCCGTCGCAAAAGCCCTCGTAATCGATTACAGCGGTATCGCCCATTTCAGCAGCGCGGCCCATAACCTCAGCCTCGCGAGAGTTGCGCTCACGTACAGTGTTGATCTCGGCATCCACCTCAGCATCACTTACAGCTGCAACAGTGCGCTTTGCCTCAAGACCGAAATAATCCTTTACAGATACTTCAGGCTTAACAAAAACCTTTGCAGAAAGCACAAGACCGTTGTCATCGATCGAAACAACATCAAAATCAGGCTGTGCAACAGGCGTAATGCCGGCTTCGGCTACAGCATCGCTGTAAACGCCGGGAATAATATCATTGATGGCAGTTTCGTAAAATACGCCCTTGCCGTACATTTTTTCAATGATTGCACGGGGAGCCTTGCCCTTACGGAAACCGGGCACACTGATTTTTTTGCTTTCCTTTTGAAATGCTTTGTTTACAGCTTCATCAAAAGCAGCCTTATCAACCGAGATCTCAAGCTCATATTTGCTGTTCTCGATTTTTTCAGCCTTTAACAATTTCATTTTTTTCTTCCTCCAAAGATTGAAAATTCACACAAAGTATATTTTAACGATTAAAAACCGTTTTGTCAAGTGTTTTCTACAAAATAATATAATATTATAATACAACTTACGGAAAAATACGGTGCGGCACAAAATTAAGATAATCAGAAGAGATCAAAAACAGCTCAAGCCCCTCATAACTCTGCTTTGCGGGTGCAGCATAAGTGCCGTGAATGTGCCCGAAATAGCAGCGCTTGACACCGTATGCCTTCATTAAATCAAGCATTTCTCCGCAAACAAAATCTCCCCAAACAGGAGGAAAGTGTAAAAATACTAAAATTTCCTTATCGGCATGCTCGCCAACCTGTAATTTTTTAGCCATATCAAGACTTAATTTCAAGCGTTGCAGTTCGCGGCTTGAAATTTTTTCATAATCGACATTTCCAACAGTAATTTGCTGTGTCTTTTCAAGAAACCAGCCCCGTGTACCGCAAACAATAAAATCTTCCACAACATAAGCGTTATTGTAGAGCAGGGAAAGCGTGTTGAAGCCACATTCCTCAAAAAAATTACCGCATTTTGTGGCAGTATCCCACCAAAAGTCGCGATTGCCCTTTCCAAAGAGTTTCTTTCCGGGCAGGGAATCAATGAGAGCAAAATCCTCCCTCGCACCCGAAAGATTCATTGCCCAAGAGATATCCCCCGGTATCACAACAGTATCCTCTTCCTTGACAACAGCACGCCAATTCTTAGATAACTTTTTCATGTAGTCCTGCCATCTTGAGCCAAACACATCCATTGGGTGATCGGACGCAACAGAAAGATGCAGATCAGCTATGGTGAATAAAGACATCAAAACGCCTCCTTTACGAAGAATATAAAACTAAAAAATTGGGCATACTGATACTATCCCTTGAAAGGAGAGTATGTAACATGGAAAGAAACGATAAGTGCTGCGAAAGCATCAATCAGGGCATTACCTGCGATGTGAGAAATTGCCAATACCATCAGGGAGATTGCCATTGCACGGCTGAAAAGATTGCTGTAGGCCCTAGCTTTGCAACCTCGAGCACCGATACAGTGTGCGCCACATTTAAGCCTAAAAAGGACTAATTTTATTTAAACTACAGGAGTTGCTTGGTTTCAAGCAACTCCTTTTGCTATTTTGCTTATTCAGCAAGATATGCAAGCATAGCATTCTGCATATCCGCAGCCTCTACCACATTGGTAAAGCGCACGGTTCTCTCACCAATACCGCGCAGGGGATAGGTGATCTCAACACCGGTCTTTTCGGAAAGCTCATCAAGTGCGGCAAGCGGGGAGGTAGGCGCTTCATTGTAAAGCGAGGTGTATACGTCCGATGCAAACTTATAGGGGCTTGCGGTAGATGCTACGACCATGGGCTTTTGGTCGCCCGTTTCGTTTACATATTGCGCAGCGGCGCTGACAGCAACAGCGGTATGTGTATCAATGAGATACCCATATTGATCCATAGTGTCACGAATGGTAGCGGTGGTAGCAGCTTCATCTGCAAAATATCCACAGAAATGATTGGCGATAGCCTTTCTTGTATCATCATCAACCGTATAAGCACCCGTTTGCGAAAGCGATTTCATATACTCTGCGGTCTTTTCAGGACCTGCTACAAAGTACAGCAGACGCTCAAGATTGCTGGAAATCAGAATATCCATCGAAGGCGACATGGTAAGATAAAAATCACGGTTTCTGTCATAAGTGCCGGTTTTAAGGAAATCGGTCAAAATGTTGTTTTTGTTGGAAGCACAAACAAGGCGATCGATGGGAAGCCCCATAAGCTTTGCAAGATATGCCGCAAAAATGTTACCGAAATTACCCGTGGGAACGGTTACGTTGATCATATCGCCGTATTTGATCTCACCCGAAGAAAGCAGATCACAGTATGCAGAAACGTAATATACGATCTGAGGTGCAAGACGTCCCCAGTTTATGGAGTTGGCAGAGGAGAGGAAATAGCCCTGCTTGTCAAGCTCCTTGGCAACATCGGTATCCGAAAAGATCTTTTTCACACCCGTTTGTGCATCATCAAAGTTACCCTTGATCGCCGTTACATTCACATTAGAGCCGGTTTGCGTCTGCATTTGCAGCTTCTGCACGGTGCTTACACCGTCAACAGGATAAAATACCATCATTTTGATACGGTCGATATCCTTATACCCCTCAAGAGCAGCCTTGCCGGTATCACCCGAGGTCGCTACCAGAATCAGTGCCGTGCGCTCCTCGCCTGTTTTCACAAGCGCACGTGACAAAAGACGGGGCATGATCTGCAGAGCCATATCCTTAAAGGCAGCTGTAGGCCCGTGCCAAAGCTCCATGATATGCATGGTGTCATTTAGCTTGTGAAGCGGTGCCGCTCCACCTACAAAGGAAGTAGGAGCGTAGGCAGCATTACAATCGGCAAGCAATTCCTCAGCGGTATAATCCGTCAAGAACTTACCAAGAACGGTTGCTGCACGTGCGGGATAATCCATAGCGCACAGTGCCTCGATATCAGCCTTTGTCAGAGTGGGGATGTTTTCGGGAACAAACAAGCCGCCGTCTTTGGCAAGGCCTTGTTTAATAACCTGTGCCGCAGAAAGCTTTGCGGCAGCAGCATCGCGGGTGCTTTGAAATTTCATGATTGGGAACTCCTTTATGTAATAATATCCTAGTTTTTATCTGCGTATATTTCCGTTTGAGGAAAAAGCATCTATAATATGATTAACTCTTACGGTGCGCAATCTTTTTTCACGGTCGAGATAAACCTCAACCACGTCAAAGCGCGGGCATAAGGGGGATTTGTACTTTTTGAGATAATTGACGGCTGCCGTGACGGTTCGTTTACGCTTTTCCGTATCAACGGCATCGGCTGGGCGCCAAAAAACTTCTTTATCACCCTCAAGACTGCGCGTCTTCACCTCAACAAATATGATATATTGCTTATCCTTTGCCACAAGATCAAGTTCGTTTCTGCCAAAATGCTTATTTCGCGCTAAGATGTGATAACCTGCACGCTTTAAAAATTTAGCAGCAACGCGCTCTCCCCGACAACCAACCTGTTGGCTTGTATAGACCTTCATTTCAATCTTTATCCAAAAAGCGAATGAATTTGGTACGGTAGATCTCACAAGGGCCGTATTTACGCAATGCATCCATGTGCGCCTTTGTACCGTATCCCTTATGCTTTGATATACCGTATTCGGGATGTGCGGCATCAAGCTCAAGGCAAAGTCTGTCGCGCGTAACCTTTGCAAGAATGGAGGCGGCGGCAATGCTGGGGGATACCGCATCACCGTGTACCACAGCGCGGCAAGGAATGGTAAAGCCGCGCGTTTGATTGCCGTCGATCAGCGCAAAATCCGCCTTTACCTGTAAGCCCTCGATGGCGCGGCGCATCGCGCTAAGGGTAGTGGAAAGAATATCCGTTTCGTTGATCTCCTCTACGCTACCAAGCACCACACAGTAAGCAATTGCCTTTTCACAAATTTCATCAAAAAGTTGCTCTCGCTTCTTTTCGGAAAGCTTTTTTGAGTCATTCAGGCCCTCTATTACAAGGCCTGTCGGTAAGATGCAGGCTGCAGCCGCAACGGGCCCGCACAAGGGGCCTCGTCCGGCTTCATCTACACCGCAAACAGCGGTATAGCCCTCATTTTCAAGGGCGGCCTCTAATTCATAAGTCAGCATATTTACACTCCCTTAGGCGGCAGATCAAGCGTGATACGCCCGATTTTTGCTGCACGAAATTCATCAAGCAGTGTGTTGGCAGTTCGCTCAGTGTTAATCTCTCCGCCGCTGATAAGAAATCCGCGTTTTTTTCCAATCGCTTCAAATAATTCATAGTCAGAAAGATTGCCTGTAACGGTATTGGCATCCAGCTTATACCGCTCGGCAAGTAGGGCGGGGTAACGATGGCGCAGCTTGTGACAAAGCGCCACAGCAAGCGTTTCAATTTCCACAACATCGTCCTTAATGGCACCCGTAATGGCAAGGTTTTCTCCAATCTCGCGATCGTCAAAGCGCGGCCAAAGCACACCGGGCATGTCCATAAGATCCAGCCCTTCTTTGGTTGCGACCCATTGAGGCGTGAGCGTGACGCCAGGACGGTTTTCAACCTTCGCCTTTTTTGTGCCGCCTAACAAATTAATGAGTGACGATTTTCCGACGTTCGGAATTCCCACCACCATGGCACGTAGCTTTCTGCCGTGCATGCCCTTTTGCTCATATCTTGCAATTTTATCGGCAAGCACGGTTCTCACAGCGGGAATCAAGCGATCTACACCTTTTTTGCCAATGCAATCAAAGGGAATACAAATATGCCCGTCGCCCGTGTAATGCTTCACCCATTTTTCAGTCTCAGCAGGGTCGGCAAGCATAGATTTATTTAGCAATGTAATCAGCGGCTTTCCTTCGGTCAAGCGCGTGATTTCAGGGTTTCTTGAGCTGCTTGGAATACGTGCATCCAAAAGCTCAATGACAATGTCTACATTTTTTAGATTTTCTCCGATCAAGCGGCGCGTTTTGGCCATGTGACCGGGAAACCACTGTATAATATCAGTTGGCATTCAAGATCACCTCATTTAAACACAGTAAACGGAGAAAGGCGCAGCAGCGCTTTTCCAAGCACGCAATTTTCATTCACCATACCGATGTGTACATTGCGGCTGTCTGCCGAATTGTTGCGATTGTCACCCATGACAAACAAATGATCCTCGGGTACTGTAAAGATCTCGGCAGGCTTTTCTGTTTTCGCTTCTTTAAATATACCAATATCGTAATAAGCATACGCGCTTTCATCTAAGAGCTCATCTTCGCTAAAGGTATCATCATCTGAGACATACACCAATTTTTGCATGTAGTCAATTTTCACATGTTGCCCCTCGGTGGCGATCACGCGTTTTACGATTGGCTTATTATAATATTCTATATCCGAATCCGACAAATGAAATACAACAATATCTCCTGTTTTCGGTTTGTAGAAAAAATCGGAAATGATCAACTTTTCGCCATGACTGAGGGTCTTGTTCATAGAAGGACCGTCTACCTCGCAAAGCCGTACACAAAAGGTCATCAAAAGTATCACAAAGATTACGGCAAATACAAACACCTCAACATATTCAATGAGGGTTGCCGCAAAGCTTTGGGAATCTTTCTCTTTGGAGTTCAATTTTTTTGTCATGTTGATCTCCTTTACAATTGGTTAATTTTCGGTCAAAATTTCCATTAGGCGATAGCCGTTTGCCAAATAGTTGTGCTTAGCGGTAGCGGTTTCTTCATTAAAGGTTGCCACACCGTCAAGCACCGCATCGGAGGAATAGATAAAGAAGGGAACAGGATCGATGGTGTGTGTGCGCAAATGAATAGGCGTGGGATGATCCGGCAAAACCATAATTTTAAACTCCTCGCCGCTTTGACGAAGGTACTGCAGAACAGGCGCAAGGATCTCGGCATCAATACGCTCGATCGAGGTTACCTTGTTTTCAAGCTCGGCACGGTGTCCGCATTCATCGGGTCCCTCAACGTGCACATAGACAAGCTCATAGCCCTCGCGAAAAGCATTGATCGCAGCATCTGCCTTACCCTTGTAATTGGTGTGTACATTGCCCGTAGCACCCTCAACATCGATTGAACGCATGCCTGCACAAATGCCAATGCCCTTGATCAGATCAACAGCAGAGATCACCGCACCGCGCAAGTCCCATTTTTCACTAAAGGAAGGAAGCTGCGGCTTCTTTCCGGGGCTCCAAAACCAAGCAGAATTTGCCGGCTTAAGGCCGCGTGCGCGGCGTGCCTCGTTTATGGGATGATGATTGAGAACATCAAAGCTTTCTTTCATGATATGATAAAACTCTTCGCCACCATCATCCACACGGGGCAGATACTCGCCGATGCGACGGCCAAGAATGTCGTGCGGTCGCATAAATTTGTAGCTGTCATCTCCGTTTTTGCGAATCAGGCAATGTCGATAGCTAACGCCCGTATAAAAATGACGCTCTGCGTTGCCAAAATGGGCTTGCAAAGCCTTGATCAGCTCATCAGCCTCTTCGGTTGAAATTTCATCTGCGCTGTGGTCGAGAATGATTTTATCCTCGTATGCCTCACCCTCATCAGAAAGGGTAACGACATTGCAACGATAGGCAGTTTCATCAGGCTGCATTTCAATGCCCATGCTAACAGCCTCAAGAGGGGAGCGCCCCTTGGAAAAAACTTTAGGATCGTAAGAAAGGATTGCCAAATTGGCAGTATCACTTTCAGGAACCATGCCGGCAGGCACGTTGGAAACAGTGCCTACCAAGCCTACCTTTGCAAGTGCATCCATGCAAGGCTTATTTGCTTTTTGCATGGGAGTCATGCCGCCAAGTGCCTCTATGGGCTCATCAGCCATACCGTCGGGAATTAAAACAAGATATTTCATGATTGACCTCTTATCATGCGCACATGCGCGTTTAAATATTCATAATACAGTATTATAACATAAAAATACAGAAAGAGCAACACCGAAATGTCGTTATTTTAAAAAAATATTCGTTTGACAACAAAAAAACGCCGCTTAAAGCGGCGCTTTTTTGATTATTGAAGATTATCAACAATACGGTGTGTAAAGGCAAGAAGGGAAGCCTCTTCCTCGGGCTTTACCTTATCAAGGAAGGAGAGGAATCCACATTTTACATAATAAACCTCATCGGCAACATTGGTGCCTGCCCCGCCGAGAATGGCCTTCATTCTGTTGGCAGCAGCCTCGTTACCGTCAATTACCAAAGCAACATTTTGTGCACGTGCTTTGGTCAGCTCACGGCAAAACAGACGCAGCTGATCGTCGGGCTCGCCCTTAAGAGAAAGCATTAAAATAACCAGGCGCTCATTGTTGCAGGAATATGCCGGGGGGATTTTATCAACCGCATTGATTGCAAGATCATACTCCTTCTTCACAATATCCGCCATAGCAGCGATTTTGCTCTTGTTAGACGCGTAAAGCACACGCATTTTGATAGCCATAATTAACCTCCAAAAACAGCAATATGTTATAGTAAAAATTTACTCTTCATCAGTATAACATATAAACTATAATTTCGCAAATATTTTT
The DNA here is from genome assembly GCA_017502975.1 of Clostridia bacterium. Classification (GTDB taxonomy): domain Bacteria; phylum Bacillota; class Clostridia; order Oscillospirales; family CAG-272; genus Firm-07. Next base: position 89,324 of record JAFVTV010000015.1, read on the forward strand.
ACGATAATTACAAAAAATTGTAACATTCTACAGTTTGTATATCAAATTTTTGTTAAACATTTACGAGCATTGGATGTTGTAATTCGTTTCAATTGATAATATTGTTGACTTGTCAACAATATTATCACACATCAAAAATATGCGTGTTTATGTCCAATTACATGTAAAAAAACGCAATGAAAATAAATTAAAAAATAATTGTTAAATTAGATTAATTTGAAAATTAAAATAAAATTTTAAGGTGTTTTTAAACCATACAAAAAACGAAAATCTAAATCATTAAAATTTTTTTGCTTTATGAGGTAAGGTATGATAAAGATAAAAATTTTTATTGATAAAATTCATTAAATCGGAAAAATACCAATTAAAAATTTTTACGCGTCACGAAGCAGTGTATTGTGAAAGCAAAAATTTTCATCTGTGAATTTTGATTGATTTAAAAAATTTTACAAAAACAACCTTTATTGCGCGGGCTATAAAATCCGCATTTGGAAAATATAGTTTTTAGGCGTTTTTAAAATTAATTGCTTAACGCAAAAAAACTTTGTTTCATAATTAAAAGGTAAAAAGGCCCACAAAAGCCCAAAACCCCAAGAATATTGAGAAAGCCCACATTACAAGGCTTTTTCTATCCCCTTTTTTATACAAAATTGGACGTTGTTTTGAGTAAAGTAGGATTGAGGAAAGCGCGAAGCGGTTTCAACCTTAAGGATTTGCTACTTTGCACAAAACGTGAAGTTTTGTAATCGCCCCCGAGCATTGAACTGCCGCAAGGCACGCGAGGGGTCGTGAGCGATCGCGAAGCGTAAAAAAGGCTGGCGAGAGATTTTTTTTAGAGGGCTTTTGTAAGAACATTGAACAATCCCGCCGCGCGGGTGTATAATAGAGGCGTGACCGAAAGGCACATAAAACTGAATATGGGCGTATGGTGCAGGGCAACCATACGCCCTCTATTTTTAAGGAAAAGGAAAAAGGGAAGCAGGAAGCGGGGTCAAGGGGGCGTTGAGCCCCCTTGTACTGCCAAATAACGGCACATCGCCAAGGAAAGGCGTTTTTGCTCTCGTAGGACATAGCACCGCACCACTCGGAGTGTACGCGCCACGCCAAGTCACGCGCCGCATCGGTTTGGCTGCATGCGCCCTTTGTGCTCGCGCCCTAGTTGCCATAAGCGCCGCGCACGGCGCAAGCCCCTCCGCCGCCCACAGGGGCGGCGCACATGCGCATCGCTATTTATATAATGCTACTACTGCCCCCACAGGACAGCGGACAAACTATGAACGAAATGTAAATAAGAGGGCGTTCCCACACAAAAAAACAGGGGCAGTACACTGCGACTACTGCCCCCCATGAACAGAGAACAGACAGGGTGAAAAATGGCACAATCGGGCATATAGCCGCACAAAGCCTACAAAAGCCCAAAACCCAAAGAATATTGAGAAAACCCATATTTTCAGGCTTTTTCTATCCCCTTTTTTATACAAAATTTGCATTTTGTATAAAAAGAGGTGTTAAAAAACATATGGATGTTTAAAGGGGCGTTTGCTTCCCTTTTGGTAGGATGCAAGAATCTCAATTGATTTATTATGGATCAACATCTGATTCGATTTTGTTTTTGAGTATCTTTTTGTATTTTTTTCTGGTCGCTTCACCGCCGCGCAAGTGGCGTTCATCCTTGTTTTGCTGCAAAACCTTATATACCTCAAGATAAAGCTTTGGATTTATGCCGCGAAGATCTGCGGTGACATCTTTATGTACCGTGCTTTTGCTAATACCGAAATGTGCGGAGGCAACGCGAACGGTACATTTGTTTTCTACAATATAATTTCCCAACAGCTCGCAGCGTGTGGGATACAGCGGATCAATTTTTTGCATGATCATTCTCTTCTCTGTTGAAATTTTGTCGGATTTCTGCTATACTGTATTTATCGTGCTATTTTACACTATGCAGATCCTTGCGGCTAAAGAACAAAGGAGCTTGATTTATGATAAAAGAAGAAATAAGATTTGAAAATTCTACTGTAATGGAGGGCATGACCTCTATTTCTTCTCTTTTGGCGGCACGTGCAGCCGGAATCAACGACCGTGAAATTACTGAAATTCGCTATGATCGCGCAAAAAAATCAAAAAAGGCTCGTGAGCTTGCCTTTCTCTCAAAAAAATGCGCAGAGTTGAATATTAAATTGGTAGAAACGACCGCAGAGGAAATTGACAGGCTCTCCGTAGGCAATACGCACGGCGGCATTATCGCGATTTGCGGCAAGCGCACGCTTCCCCCACTAAGCCAAGAAAGCATCCCGCAAAACGGTTTTCTTTGCTTGCTTGAAGGCATTGAAGATCCTTATAATTTCGGCTATGCGGTGCGCTCGCTTTTTGCTGCGGGCTGCGATGCAATTTTGCTGGGAGAGCGAAATTGGATGAGCGCTGCGGGTGTTGTAGCACGCGCCTCGGCGGGTGCCTCGGAGGCGCTTCCTGTTTTTAGCGGCAATATTGAAGAAAGCATAAAAACAGCAAAATCAATTGGCTACCGCGTAGTGTGTGCCGGCATTCGAGATGCCGTATCACACATCGATGCCGACCTCAAAAAGCCCCTGCTTTTGGTTGTGGGCGGCGAAAAACGAGGCATTTCTGCGGCAGTTACGTCTTTGTCAGACGTTACTGTGCGTATCGATTACGGACGTGCGTTTCGCGGTTCACTTTCCGCCGCATCTGCGGCAACTGTGTTAGGATTTGAAATTTTGCGTCAAAACCGAAATTAGGTCTTATATTATGTAATCTTGTGTCATAAATTATTATTTTTTGCGCAAAATATTTATTTTTACTGTTGAAAGTATCAGAAATTTTTGTTATAATATACATTGGTAAAAAATTAGGGAGGTAGCATTTATGCTTACATCTATTGTTGGTATTAACTGGGGTGACGAAGGCAAGGGCCGCATGGTTGACCTTCTTTCGGAGCAGCAGGACATCGTTGTTCGTTACCAAGGCGGTAACAACGCAGGCCACACCGTTATTAACGAGCGCGGCAAATTCATTCTCAACCTTTTGCCCTCCGGCATTTTGCGTCCTGAGGTCGTTTGTGTGATGGGTAACGGCATGGCGATTGACCTTGAGCACCTGGAAAAGGAAAGCGCTAAGTTGATTGAGGCAGGCGTTGAGGTATCTCCCCGCAATCTTAAGATCAGTGACCGCGCAATCTTAACTCTTCCCTACCACGTGCAGCTTGACTGTCTTGAGGAAGAGCGTCTTGCTGGCGAAAAGTACGGCTCTACCCGTCGCGGTATTGCACCCGTGTATGGCGATAAATACATGAAAAAAGCGATTCGCGCAGGCGACCTGCTTGATCTTGACTATCTTGCAAAGCGCCTGAAGGGTGTTGTTGCTTATAAATCTCTCATGATCGAGGGTGTTTACAAGGCAGAGCCCCTCAATTACGATGAGCTTTTTGCATGGCTCAAGAAATATGCTGAAATGTACAAGGATTACATTGTTGACACAGGCATTTACCTTACCGAGGCTGTTAAAGCAGGCAAACGTATTATGTTTGAGGCACAGCTTGGTGCCCTTCGTGACATTGATTTCGGCATTTATCCCTACACCTCGTCTTCTTCTACCATTGCTGCTTACGCCCCCATCGGTTCCGGCATTCCCGGCGTAAAGCTTGATGAGGTTTACGGTGTCATGAAGGCTTACTCCACCTGTGTTGGCGAAGGTCCCTTCACTTGCGAGTGGTTTGGCGAGGAGGCCGAGGCGCTGCGCGCTGCGGGCGGCGAGTACGGTGCTGCCACCGGACGTCCCCGTCGCGTAGGTCCGTTTGACGTGGTTGCTTCTCGCTACGGTTGCCGCGTACAGGGCGCTGACTACATTGCCCTTACCAAGACCGATATTCTTTCTTATATGAAGAAGATTCCGATCTGCGTTGCATACGATGTAAACGGCAAGCGTGTAACTGAGTTCCCCACCGGTGAGGCGCTCAACATTGCAAAGCCCATTTATGAGTATGTTGACGGCTGGGATTGCGACATTTCCGGTTGCCGCACAATTGAGGATATGCCCAAGGAACTCATCGCTTATGTAAAGAAGATCGAAGAGCTTGTGGATTGCAAGATCAAGTACGTATCCGTTGGCGCAGAGCGCGAGGCTTACGTTCAAATGTTCTAAAGTAATAAAAATGGCGCTTCCCAAACGGGAAGCGCCATTTTTATATCACTCACGAAATTAAATTTATGTTTTCCTTATAATAATTTGAATCAATAAAAGTTGATTCTTTTGCCATCGCATACCAATTTTCATAATCAGCGTTAATGATTGGTGTAATAGCTTTTTCCACCCAATTTATTTGCTCGGTTTCGCCATCATAAAACATGATGTGATAGCCATAGGAGGTCTTAATAAGAGAAACTTCGTTTGAAATACGGTTGATATCATAAATCCATTCATCAAACGCAGCAACCATATCGCCGCGCTTTACGTTCTCATAAAAGACATTACTATCCTCAGTATACTCTTCTCCATACGCCTCAAATATATGTTTATCCATATAGTAGTAAGCCTCGCCGTCCTCGGTGGTGCTTGCAATGAGGTCACCCTCTTGTATCATTAACTCAATGAGTGCCTTAGCCATATTCTCTGCAGAAATTATCTGCCCCTCATCAAGCAGACTTTGTGCCAACTCCTTGGTCTTGCCTGTAAGATATAGGGTATGATTTAGATTCTTAAAAGTTTCAGTCTTAAAGAGGATGTGTCCTACATTTTTTAAATAAGCCTCATCCCGGTGCACCGGCTTAAGAACAAAGCAAACAGTATAACTTGCATTTGCGCTGTTATAGGTATATTTAACCCGATTGTCATCTACCTCTTTCTCCTCTCGAGGCTCCCGGTCGGTATTCTTAATGGTAAAAATATCGTTAGCATTTACAGGGTTTTGTGTGTCAAAAAGTCGATCCTCAAAATCAAAGTGCTTGCTGTCCTTTTGGTAGTTATAATGGTGTGCCTCGCTTTGCTTGTTAACTGCTTCAAGGTCGGTTGCACCGTCCTCTTTTAAATATTCGATCAAAAGATCACAGAATTCCTTTGCAGTCGTGCACCTTTCAAGCGCTTGTATGCGACTCTCATACTTTTGCTTGTCAGTCTGATACTTATTGTACAACTCCTCGTTTTTGATATCGGCATCGATTTCGGTTTCAGCTACAGGAATAAACTCTGTTACAAAGGTATAAGAAATAAAATCAACGTAAATATCTAGATCTGCTTTGTGGCTTTCATAGTATTCAGCCAATCGCTCTTCGGAAATACCTTGCTCTAAATTGTCCATCTTATATTGAACTGTTTTTTCGGCAAGAGTTATAAGCTCAAGCATTGCCCGCACATCTTTTTTGCATACATCCTTACCGTACATGACACAAAGATATTCTTCAGTGGTATAGCCGGAGTATGCGGCAAAGAGATCGAGCGTTTGCATAAAGTTGTCAATCTCAGAAATTTCCTCATCAACAAGAGTAATACCAAGACTGTTTGCCTGTTCACAAAGCACAAGGATCTGTTCAACGCTTGCCGCTGCTTGATCTGCAAAATAATCAAACCAGGTAACGATTGTGGTAACACCGGTAGCGGTGTCGGTCTTTTTGCTGTAATTTTGCTCACGGAGAGGCAAAGAGGTATTCAGGCCATCACCCCCCTCGCCTTTAATAAACTGCATATAGCCGGTGCTTTGGTAACAACTTACCCATTCCTGATAATTGGTATATATCATGTAGGACATCATCGGCACAGTGACTTCAAAATGTTCTGTTCGGAGAATACCCACGCAAGGTAAAAGCATGCTTTCTGAAGCCCCGCAGTTACAGCTGCGCTGCTTTAGACCATCTAAATCATAAGTGGGAGTGTTTAGAATTTCCCACTCGCCAAAGGTGTGCGCGCCCGTGGCAGAAATCGTGTTTGTTTCACTTTCCTCGCATTTTACACAAATGCGCTGTTTTGCCCCCTCACTCCCACAAGTGGCGGCGGTTACGGTTTCCCATTCGCCCCATTCGTGTGTACAATCGCAAGAAGCAAGCAACAGTGCCAACAAAAGTGCAAACAATACAAAGAAAAAGCAAGTGGTCTTTTTTGAAATTTTCTTGTTCATACGGTGCTCCCCAAGAGAAAACGCACAGCCGCAGCTGCATCAAAACATGTGGCCCTTCATCATCGCCAAACAGAATAACGATTACACATCATTTGTGTGATTCAACATAACGTCCGACAACTATATTTTAGCATTTTCTGTTACATTTGTAAAGCACTTTCGGTAAAATAGTACTCTTGTTCAGACCTTGTTTGGTGCAAATACGCAAAA
>JAFVTV010000016.1 GCA_017502975.1 Clostridia bacterium
TCGGAGCATTATCGAAATCTTGTTCTTGTGTTTCCGGTGCACTGCCAAAACATTCCCGATATTGTAAAGAGTTTTTTGAAGAACATATCGGTTGAAAATCTAACGGTTGTCGCTACCTACGGAAAAATGTGCTGTGGAAACGTTCTATATGAAATTCAAAAAAACTATCAAAAGAATATTGTCGCGGGAGCGTATATTCCTACGAAACACTCCTACATAGACAATGACGATGCTTTCTGTGACCTTGATGAACTAAAGCCCATCGTTGAAAAAGTCAAAGAGCCTTCGTATATACAACTCCCCAGACTTTATAAAAATCCTTTAGCTGATATTTTCCCCAAACTAAGAAGCAGGATTGGGCTTGCGATACAGAAAAGTGAAAATTGCAATGGCTGTAATCTTTGCGCCGAGCGTTGCTCCTTTGGAGCGATAAAATCGGGCACAACAAACCGCAAGTGCATTAGATGCCTGAAGTGTGTTGAATCCTGTCCACGTCAAGCCTTGAAGATCAAGTTGGGCATGCCGTTAAAGCTATATTTGCGCAAGAAAAAATCAAATAAAATTATCATTTATGTTTGAATGATATGTTTCCGAAAACGGCTAAAAATTCAGGGACAAATGTTACTTTCGAGCGAAACTCGAAAGTTCGTTTTACAGCAGTTTAGTATAACATATGGAAAGGTAAGAACGAATGTATTACACATATATTCTTGAAAACAACCAAAAAACCTTGCTATTTGTAGGAACTACTACCAATTTGAAACAGGTGATCAAAGACCGCAAAAACGACGATGTGTATTTGGTGGATTGTTCAAATTTGGTATATTATGAGGTAAGCGATAGCGAAGAGAAGGCACTTGAAAAAGAAAATGCTATAAAAACAATGACACGGGCAGAACGAGAAAGACTAATAAAAGCGTTTAATCCCAATGAACAGGATTTGTCAAAAGAATTGTAAATAAATATACCTTTTGGCTTTACAACCCCCATTTTTGGCACAAAAATATACCTTTTGACCTTATGACCCACGTCGAGAGTGTCGTTTGTCTGACAAGAAAATGACCGCAAAACCTGTAGGGGCTGGCGCCCACGACAGCCCGTAATGAGCATTTAAGGGGACGGGACGTCGAAGGCGCCGTCCCCTACCAAAAACGGTGTTCAAAAACAAAAAATGCCCCAAAATCGACTTGGGACAAATGTAAGTTTTGAGCAAAACTCAAAAGTTCGTTTTACAGCAGTACGGTATAATATATCGAAGGAAGGAAAGAGATAAGTGGCTAATCTTTTCGAATTGCTTTTTAGCAAGGATTTTGAAGAAAAATTTAACCAAGAATTAGATAAGGTTTTGTCTGAACGCGATGGTTCAATTGAAGTAGCAATTAGTGATATTGCAGAGCATTATTTGCAAATTATACGGTCTATTACGTCCGGTTATCGCAAAATCATCATCGATAAAACAGATTTTCGACAAATCAAAATAGATCATAAATCTTATGATTTGGATATTTTAATCTCACATAACCAAGCGGCACTTTCAGAGCATTTGTCGGCAATCGATGCGCTGTTTTCGGATTTAGTGACAGAAGACTTTGATCTTGAAAAATGCATTTTTGAAATAGAAAGCAAATTGAATAGCAAATGATTTTGCCCTAAAATATACCTTTTGGCTTTACAACCCCCATTTTTGACACAAAAATATACCTTTTGACCTTATGACCCACGTTGAAAGTGTCGTTTGTCTGACGCGAAAATGAGTCAAAATCGGCTTAAAATGGGCTAAATAAAGCTGTTTTGAACAGTTTTGAGATAAAAATTCGAAAAATTGGTGTTCAAAAACAAAAAATGCCCAATTTTGCCTTGGGACAAATGAGAGTTTTGAGCAATACTCGAAAATACAAATTACAGCAGTACGGTATAACATATCGAGAGGAGATAATATGGATAGCAAGATTGAGAAAGAATTCGTAAAAAGTTATATTGACAAGAATTACCAAGAACGCTTACTTTATGAATTAGGCTCGTCAAAAAAGAGAGTGAACGCTCTCTCTCGTTTTTCACATAACGCTGAAACTATTCTGAAAAAAAGTGTGAGCAAAAGAATTATTACAAGCTTGGGCGACTTTCAAGAAAAAGACCAAACGGTCTATATAATTTCGTGGGATGAAAAAGACGGGCTAACCATGCCTCTTTCTGATGCTGTACGCTATTTAGAAGCTTCTTATATCTCGGTAATACTGATTGGAAAAGATTTTTCACTTATCAAAGAGGAAGCTGAAAACGGATGTGCTAAAATATTTTATCTTAAATAAAATATACTTTTTGGCTTTACAACCCCCGTTTTTGACCTAAAAATATACCTTTTGGGGTCTTGCCCCATGTCGAGAGTGTCGTTTGTCTCGAAAGGAGTCGCAAATGAAAAAAGATAAAAAGAGTATTGGGTTGGCACTGTTAGAGGGATTCGCCGAGATCGTGCTTACTTTGATTTGCTTTGGGATAGGTGCGTTTGTTGTCAGTTTGTTCGGCGTGAGTTTGGATTCACCAAACATAGACGGTGATTTAATTATATTGCTCGGCGTTGTTGTTTCTGCGTTGATTTTTGGAGCTGTTTATGCTTTTGTACAATGGATCAAGAAAATGTTTAGGGAAAGGCGCAGTCATGGAAAAGAAAATTAACAACATATTGTTTATCACTACGGCTGAAGGTGAACGGCTCACGTTCCGTGTGCTGTTTACATACCACAGCGAGAGATTTGGTAAGGATTACGCGGTGTTTTACGGCGAACATGATAAAAATCATTTGCTTGCGTACTCTTATGATGAAAACAAAACGCTATCTGAAATTCAAGATGCCGAGGAGGGTGCCGAGCTTGAGGCGGCGCTTGCCCGTTTTGATGCAGAGCAAGCAAATGGTATCTGATGGGGGTAAAAATGAAGCTTTTGATTTCTGCCTTGACAAAATTTTTGCTCGGGCTGGCGCTCCTTGGCACAATGCTTTTTGTGCCTGCAGGCACGCCTTCTTACCCCGGCGCGTGGCTATTTATCGTGTTGTTATTTGTTCCTATGCTGATAATGGGAATTGTCCTGTTTGCAAAAGCGCCTGCGCTTCTTGAAAAGCGGCTGAGCAGCAAGGAAAGCGAAAAAACGCAAAGGGGAGTGATCGCGCTCTCGGGCTTGATGTTTCCGGCGGGGTTTGTGCTGTCCGCGCTTGACTTTCGCTTTGGGTGGTCAAGCGTGCCGCTTTGGCTTACGGTTGTAGCATCGGTGCTGTTCCTTATTGGCTACGGTATGTATGCCGAGGTCATGCGCGAAAACGCGTATCTTTCCCGCACTGTTGAGGTGCAGGAAGATCAAGTGGTGATCAGCACGGGGCTATATGGCATTGTCCGTCACCCCATGTATCTTGCCACGCTGTTTATGTTTCTGCCGCTATCGCTGATCCTTGGCTCATTTTGGGGGCTGATACCGTTTGCGTTATATCCCGTGGTAACCGTTATCCGCATTTTGAACGAAGAAAAGGTTTTGTCAGACGGGCTTGAAGGATATACAGCGTACAAAACAAAGGTAAAATATCGCTTGATACCGTTTGTTTGGTAATCATTTACCGAGCAGGGAAAAGCATAACGTGTTGCAAATTTGCTGCACGTATTTGAAAAAAGGCATATATTTGGTACAAAGAAACACTATAATGATAAGAGAGATAAAATAATATTTACAACAGGAAAAGGAAAGATGATGTATCGTATCGGGATAGATCTTGGCGGCACAAACATTGCCGTTGGCTTGGTAAATGAGAAATATGAGATCGTGAAAAAGGTGAGCGAGCCTACCCTTGCCGCCACGCGCACAGCAGAGCAGATTGCAGATAAAATGGTTGAGCTTTGCCTTGGTGTTTGCCAAGGCGCAGGTGTTTTGCTCTCGGACGTTGAGGCGATCGGTGTTGCTTGCCCCGGGGCTGTTGATACTGTCAAGGGCGTGGTGGGATATTGCAACAATTTTTCCTTTGAGTATTTTCCTGTGGTAGAGCTGCTTCGATTGAAAACCGGAATTAAAAACGTGCATGCAGAGAATGATGCAAATGCTGCGGCTTGGGGTGAGGCTATTGCAGGCGCCGCGCGCGGCACGAAAAGCTCGGTGATGGTCACGCTTGGTACGGGTGTTGGCGGCGGTGTGATCATTGACGGAAAGCTCCTTTCGGGCTTCAACTTTACGGGCGGCGAGCTCGGGCACATGGTGATCGAGCAGGGCGGCGTTCCCTGCACGTGCGGCAGGCGCGGCTGTTGGGAGGCTTATAGTTCTGCCACGGCACTTGTGCGTATGACCAGGGAAAAAATAGAAGAATGTCAGGAAACGGGGCGTAAAACCCTAATGAGCGAGCTTGCCGCAAAACGCGGCAGCATAAACGGCAGAACTGCCTTTGATGCGATGCGTGCGGGTGATGAGGCTGCCCTTGAGGTCGTAGAGATGTATATCTCTTATCTTGCATGCGGCATTACCAATATGATCAATATTTTCCGCCCCGAGGTGATTTCTTTGGGCGGCGGCATTTCCGGTGAGGGTGAGGCGTTGCTCGCGCCGCTTTTGCCTCTTGTGAACAGGGAAAAGTACGGCGGCGAAATTCCACCTGATACCAGAGTGGTGATTGCGGAGCTTGGCAACGATGCAGGCATCATTGGTGCCGCGTTCCTCGGTATTTAAATGCAAACAAAAAATGCGACATGCTACTGCATGTCGCATTTTTATTATCACTTGCGCTCATCGAGCGGAGTGTAGGACCTTGCGGGAGTGATGCACTTGTAGGCAGGGCGAATAATGCGCTTGGCGGTGGTGTACTCCTCCATGCGGTGTGCGCACCAGCCGGCAACGCGTGCAATGGCAAACAAAGGCGTATACATGCTTTCGGGAATGCCCAGCATACGGTAAATAAGACCCGAATAAAGGTCCACGTTTGCACACATTTCCTTGTTGATGCCCTTGTGCTTGCAGAAGAGCTCCGGGGTGAGTCGCTCGATCGATTCCAGCAGTTTGTAATCCTCGCCAAAGCCCTTTTTTATAGCGAGCTCGCGTGCCTCGCGCTTAAGCATCAGTGCGCGGGGGTCGGACATGGTGTAGATGGCATGCCCCATGCCGTATACAAGACCGCTACCGTCGTTTGCCTTGCCCTCCATGATCTGAAGCAGGTAATCGGCAAGCTGACCGTCATCAAGCGGATTTTTCACGTTTGCTTTGATATTATCAAACATTTCCTGCACCTTAATATTGGCGCCGCCGTGACGGGGACCCTTAAGGGAACCGATTGCCGCGCTGATGGCGGAATAGGTGTCAGTGCCCGAGGAGGAGAGTACGCGGCAGGCAAAGGAGGAGTTGTTACCGCCGCCGTGCTCTGCGTGCACGACAAGGCAAAGGTCAAGGAGCTTAGCCTCCTCATCGGTATAGGTCTTGTTTGAACGAAGCATGCGCAAGAAGTTCTGCGCGGTAGAAAGCTCGGGGTGGGGGTTATGTAGATTTAAGCTGTGACCGCGGAAAACGTTACGGTTTACGGCATAAGCGTGTGCCGCAATGATCGGCACGCGCGCGATGAGGGACATGCTCTGGCGCAGCATGTTGGCAAGGCTGGTATCATCGGGATTTTCGTCATAAGCGTAAAGAGAAAGCACACCCGTTGCCATTTTATTCATAATGGAGGGAGAGGGCGCCTTCATCAAAATGTCCTCATCAAAGCGCGGGGGGAGATTTTCGTAGCTGCTGATCAGGCGGCAGAATTTTGCAAGCTGCTCTCTTGTAGGCAGATGCCCGAAAAAGAGCAGGTAGCAGGTTTCTGCAAAGCCAAAGCGATCCTCCTTTATGAAGTTCTCGCAAAGCTCGGTCATGCGGTAGCCGCGGTAATACAGCTCCCCGTCAACAGGCGTACGCTCACCTTCATTGATGATATAGCCATGTGCGTTACAAACGCGCGTAACACCTGCCATAACACCCGAGCCGTCGGGCTCGCGCAGGCCGCGCTTGATGTGATAGTTATCAAATGCAGTGCCGGGAATTTGGTATGCACTGACCGATTCCTCTACCAATTCGCGCAACAGCTCATTTTGTTCAACTTCGTTTGCAATGTTTTTGTTCTCAAATTGCACAGAATGGTACCTCACTTTCAAAATATTGAATTACATTATAGCATATAATAAATAGAATTGCAAGATGTGTTTGTAAAAAATTCAAAATTATGCCAAAACTACATCCAGTGCCTGCGTCTGAAAATGCGGATGCAGACAAGTGCCACCGCGCCAGCGAGCAGTATGACGTACAAATAGCCGTACCGCCAGGTAAGCTCGGGCATCCCTGTAAAATTCATACCGTACCAGCCCGTAATGAGCGTAAGCGGCAAAAAAACCGCGGATAAGACCGTGAAAATCTTCATGATGTTATTCAAGCGGATATCAAGCATGGATTGGTATGCCTCGCGCAGCTGCATCAGCTGCTCGCGCAGAGAACGCACGTTGCGCTCAAGGCGCTCTGCCTTGTCGGTAAAGATCTTAAAATAGCGCAGATCCTCCTCGGCAAAGATATCGTTTTCATTTTCCTCAAGCGCCTTTCCCACGTCGATGAGCTGCTCGTAATAATTGCGCAGCAACAGGAGCTTGCGCCGCTGTGCGAGTAAAAATCCGATAAAGCCGTCCTCGGCATCACCCTGCAGCACGCGCTCCTCCGGTTCGGATAGGGAAAATTCCATATCCTCAAGCATCTTGGCATCCCCCTCGATCATCGCGTCAAGAAAGGCAAAAACCAGCTTTTCAAGTGTTACACCGGCTGGGGGGAAGCGCTTTAAAACCGCTTCAAAGGCGCGCCTTGTGCTGCCGTCACTGTCGCGAATGTCCACTACCAAAAACAGCCTTGCTGTCATGTAAAATGCGATGCAATCCTCGCCGTTTTCGTCACCCGTTGTGCGCTTTATCGTGCCAAAGCTGTATTGATCGTAGATCTCGATGCTGCTCCTGAAATAGCGCACCTCCTCGCGGCACTGTCGAACCGTTGTGGCAGAAAAGCCCAACACGGGTGCAATTTTTTCAAGCTCCTCGGCGGTGATATACCCCACTGCTATGCCGTTGCCATCGGGTAACGCTGTGCATGCCTCATGCGCAGAATTAGAAAATTTGTAAAACATAGCCATTCCCCCTGTCCTTTGTAGCATAGTATGCCCCAAAAGCAAAAAAGTACCCCGCTTGCAATTTGCAAGCGGGGTGTTTATCGGGTCATTTGCGCGGCTTTTGTCCTTTTTTCTTTTTGGCGGAAAAGCCAAAGGTGCCAACGCGCTTGCCAAGCGCAAAATATTCTCCGTGCGCATAGGCGCAAAGACCTGCCTTTGCCATGTGCAGCTTGCCCTTGTCGTCAAGCAACTCCTCGTTGGCATAGACCGCCACGATATCGGCAAGAAACATATCGTGTGAGCCAAGCGGCATTATGTTGCTCACGCGGCAGCAAAGGGAAATGGGAGCCTCGGCAATCAAGGGGCAGGCAACCTCCTCTACTGCAAGCTTGGTCAGATTGCATTTTTTGAACTTGTCGACCTTAGCGCCCGTATAGGTGCCGCAGTAGTCGGCGGCGCGCACCAATGAGGTGGGGGTGAGATTAAGCACAAACTCGCCGCTTTCCTTGATCATACCGTACGAATGCCGTGTGGGGCGTACCGAAATGTATGCCTTTGGGGGCACGGTATTGGTAATGCCTGTCCACGCAACTGTAATAATATTGGCGTGCTCCTTGTTGCCGCAGCTTACCATTACGGGTGGTGTGGGCGCAAGCAGTGCGCCGCCCCGAAATTTGACTTTATTCATACCGTTGCCTCTCGTTTAAAATTTGATGCGTGTCACACAACGTGTGCGTGCGGTAACGGGATCGATGTCAAATAATGCGCCGTTTGCCGCGATATCGCCCTGCGCTACCGTAAAGCGGTGCGGCATGTGTGTGCGCATTTTTTCGATCACGTCAGTGGGTGTAACGCCAAGAATGCTGTTCACGGGCCCTGTCATGCCAACGTCGGTGATATAGCCCGTTCCGTTTGGCAGGATCTGCTCGTCGGCGGTCTGCACGTGGGTGTGTGTGCCAAAGATGGCGGCAAAGCGCCCGTCAAAGTAGCGTGCAAGTGCCAATTTTTCGGAGGTTGCCTCGGCGTGAATATCAAGCACGGCAAGATCGTAGGTGCGGCGTGCGCGCTCCAATTCCAATTCAACGGCACGGAATGGATCACCCAGTGCTTCCATAAAGACCGAACCTGCCACGTTGACCACAAGCACGCGCCACCCCTCGGCGGAGGTGATCACGCGCGAGCCCTCGCCGGGGCAGGTTGCGGGATAGTTGCAGGGTCTGATCACGGCGTTGGTGTCGTTTAAAAAGGCATGGGCATCGCGGCGGTCAAAGATATGGTTGCCCGATGTGATAAAATCAACGCCAAAGGCGAAAAGCGCCTCGGCGGCTTTGGGAGAAAGCCCGTGAATATCACAAACGTTTTCACCGTTGGCAATGACAAGGTCGGCACCAAGCGCGCGGCGCTTCTCCCAAAGCGTTTTTTGTAGGAATGGCAACGTGCGCTCGCCTACCACGTCGCCCAAAACTAAAATTTTCATAAATCCTCTTTTCTATGCACCAAGTGCCCTTACAGTATAACATAGCGGCTGTAAAAATGCAAGTCTTATGCGCGCTATACGTATTATATAAAACAAGGAAAGAAAAAATTTTGGCAAAAACGAAAAAAACTCTTGACAATTGGTAAAAGTGCGTATATAATAAATAAGTCACTGTAAAAAGCGTTCCGGTAGAGGATACCAGGTATCACCCGAAACACGCTTCCGATTTTAAAATTAAGGAGGTGCTAACGATGCTCAGAACTTACCAACCCAAAAAACGTCAAAGAAAGAAAGAGCACGGCTTTAGAAAGAGAATGAGAACTGCCGACGGCAGAAACGTTCTGAAGAGAAGACGTGCAAAAGGCAGAAAGAGACTGACTTACTAAGTCCCGCGCCACATAGAAAACGACCGATGTCTCTGGCAACTGTCATAGACATCGGTATTTTTCGCTTGCGGCAATCTTTTCTCCCCAATCGTTTATTTTCACAAAATCATTGTAACGGAAGTGTAAAAGGGGCAGTGCATCATGAAAAATTACGCTATTAAGGAACATCATCTTTACAACAAGGCATTTCATAAGGGCGAGCGGTACGTCACAAAGACCATAGCGGTTTATGTGCTGCGCGATTATGCCGCCAAAAGGCTGATGCTTGCCAATCCCGAGAAAAAGTATTTCAATCGCGTGGGCCTGTCTGTAGGCAAACGGCTTGGCGGTGCGGTGGTACGAAACCGTGCCAAGCGCCTCTTGCGCGAGGGATACCGTTGTGTCAAGACCGATCATGGGCTTAAGACGGGATATCTTGTGGTATTGGCGGCGCGCGATGAGATCCGCTGTAAAAAGGCAGATGATGTTACAAGAGATATGCTTCGCGCGTTTCGCGCGCTCGGCATGCTGACCGAGGATGTAAAATGAAGCATATTTGTATTTGGCTGGTGCGCTTTTACAGAAGGTTTTTATCTCCCCTAAAGGGCGGCGCGTGTTGCCGCTTTACCCCCTCTTGCTCAGCGTATGCGCTTGAGGCATTTGAAAAGCGAGGATTTTTTGTAGGGCTGATATTGACCGTTTGGCGGATACTCCGCTGTAATCCTTATTGCGCGGGCGGATATGACCCCGTGCCCGAAAAGGGGCTGCGCTATAAGGGCTCGCGTGAGATCCCCGTACCCGATGAGTGCTGTGAGAACGGCAGCGGACGTCACGGGAAAGAAGACGTCGATGTGATTGCGTTCAATCGTGAAGCAACGGGCAATGCGCCCGATGAAGCTTCCGTCCATGGAAAGGAAAAAAATCTATGAACAAGAAAAGAATTGTGAGAATTGTCACAGCAGTACTGGCAGCAATGCTGGTTTTGGTGGCAATGTTCTCGCTGACAAGCTGTGCCGGTTCGAAAGAGGAAAAGATCGAGTCCTCTTGGACCGCGGCGGATGCTGATGCCGCCACGTATTTTACGCGCATTTTGCCGATGAGTGCTGAGGCGCGTGAAAAATTTGTAGCCGCATCCCGTGGCTATAATATGAGCGCAGAGGGCTTTGATAAGAATGCCGATGCGCCTAACCTTGGTGTTGTTGATCTTGAGGGCGCAAAGGCTGCGCTTGAGCTTGTAAAGCCTCAAGATGATGCGTCCAAGGTAAAATTCGAGGAGTTCCGCACCGCGCTCACCGCCGAGCAGGTCAAGGATATCGTGACCCGTATGGGCGAAACCGTTTCGCTTGAGGCTGATAACGGTCCCATTGATACCTTGCTTGTTTGGATCGGTAAGTTCCTGCAGATCCTGACCAAGATCACGGGTGGCAAATACGTGCTCGGTCTTCTCGTTTTTGCGTTGGTGGTTGAGATTGTGATGCTGCCCTTTGGTATCAAGCAGCAGAAGAACTCCATCAAGCAAGCCAAGCTGCGCCCGAAGGAAATGGCGATCCGCAACAAGTATAAGGGGCGTACCGACCAGGCTACCCAGCAAAAGATGACGCAGGAGATCCAAAAGATGTACCAGGAGGAGGGCTTCAACCCCATGGGTGGCTGCCTGCCTCTGCTCATTCAGCTTCCCGTCATTTTGGCATTGTATCAGATCGTAATCGATCCCCTTCGTTATGTGCTTGGTAAGGCAGCTACTCTTTCGAGTGCTCTGACGACCTACTGCACCACCGCAAAGGCGGCAGGCGGTCTTGGCCTTAGCATCGGCAACGGCAAGGGCACCATCGAGCTGCTCTCTCAGGCAGGTAATAAGCTTGAGGGCCTTAAGAGCTTTTCGTATTTCTCAAATGCGCAGGATTGCTACAATGCTCTTAATGTAGGCAGCTCCATGCCCGATTTCACGCTCTTTGGTCTGAATATGGGTAATGTTCCCTCGTTTACCAGCATTCTCGTTTTGGTGCCGATCCTCACATTTGTATTCTATTTTGCCAGCATGAAGCTCAACCGCAAGTTCACCTATCAGCCTGCCGTGCAGGATGCACAAATGGGATGCTCCAACAACATGATGGATATCACCATGCCTCTGATGAGCGTGTATATCGCTTTCATCGTTCCTGCCGCGGTTGGTATTTACTGGATGTTTAAGAGCGTGCTCTCCACCCTTAAGTCTTTCATTATGAGTAAGGTAATGCCAGTTCCTGTCTTTACCGAGGAGGATTATAAGGCAGCTGAAAAGGCACTTAAGGGCAAGGGCAAATCGGAAAGCAGACCCGTAGAGCGTACTGCTGCATCCGGCACCAAGCCCCGTTCTTTGCACTATATCGACGAGGATGATGAGCCTCTGCCGCCCCCCGTGCCCGAAAGGATCGAGGAGCCTGCAAAGAAGAAGGTGGAGAAGGATGAGCCTGCCACAGAGGTGAAGCCCTCTCAGGTGCCCAACCTCAAAGAGGATCGCAAAAACACGGACAACAAGAATAAGTGAGGATAGAGTATGAAAAAGGAAATTACCGTAACAGCCAAAACCGTTGAAGAGGCTGTTTTGAAGGCAGTGGCAGATCTTGGCGCACCCAGCGCCGATGCAATCACCTATACCGTTGTAGAGGAGCCGAAGAAGGGCTTTCTCGGCTTTGGTGCAGCACCTGCAAAAATCACCGCCGTATATGCTGCTAAGGGTGTAAATGCCGCAGTGGAGCTGATTCGCGCACTGGTTGGCGGCATGGGCATCAATGCCAACGTCAAGCTTGTAGAGAGCAGCGAAAAGGATGAGAACAAGCTGATCTGTGTGGAGGGCGAGGGCGCAGGAGTGCTGATCGGTCACCATGGCGATACGCTCGACTCCTTGCAGTATCTTGCAAACCTTGCCGCAAACAAAAAGGTTGCGGGCGAGAAGCGTGATTTCTGCCGTATTACCGTTGATGTAGAAAATTATCGCGCTAAGCGTGAGGAAACACTGCGTGCTTTGGCTCGCAGAAAAGCAGAGCAGGTATTGCGCTATAAAAAGAGCGTGATGCTTGAGCCGATGAATCCTTACGAGCGCCGCATCATTCACTCTGAGGTGCAGCATATTGAGGGCGTTTCTACCAACTCTATCGGCAGCGAAAACAACCGTAAGGTTGTGATGTATCTCGATACCGAGGTGAAGGAAGTCTCCGCTCCCCGTCAGGAATTTGAGGAATTTGCAGAATTTTAATCAAAAGTAAAAGGGCACGGTGCGGGGCACTGCCGCAAGGCAAAACCCGCACCGTGTTGTGGTTTTTATGAAAGTATATGATACGATAGCCGCCATTTCCACACCGCGCGGCAAGGGTGGCATTGCCGTGATCCGCATATCGGGCGCGGATACTGCTGCGGTGCTGGCGCAAATATTTTTGCCGCGCGGTAAATCCCCCACAGACAATCCGCGCCGCGCTTGCTTTGGCGATATTTGCACGCCTGCGGGCGAGGTGATCGACGAGGGGCTGGTTACTTATTTTGCCGCCCCCGCATCCTTTACAGGTGAGGATGTGGCAGAGATCTCCTGCCACGGCGGTGTGCTTTTGACCGAAGCCGTGCTTGGTGCTGTCCTTGCGGCAGGGGCACGCCCTGCCGAGGCGGGCGAGTTTACCGCGCGCGCCATGATGAACGGTAAAATGGGGCTTTCCTCCGCAGAGGCGCTTGGCGCACTGCTTGATGCAGGCAACAAGGGGCAGCTTGCGCTTGCGCGCGGCGGTATGGAGGGCAAGCTTGCCGATGCCACGCGCGAGATCTATGAGCGCCTTTCCGCCATCCTTTCGGATATCTATGCCAAGGTCGATTTTCCCGATGAGGATCTTAACAGCATGAGCACAGAGGAGCTGCGCGCGGCACTTGCACAGGTGAAGGCAAAGACCGAAGCGCTTGCCGCCACGTGGCAGTGCGGCAGAGCTGTGAGTGAGGGAATTGAAACGGTAATTTGCGGTCCTGTCAATGCGGGCAAATCCACGCTTTATAATGCCATTGTGGGATACGACGCCGCCATTGTGACCGATATTGCAGGCACCACACGCGATATCATCAGCGAAACGGTATCGCTTGGCAATGTGACCCTTCGCCTGTCGGACACGGCAGGGCTGCGTGATACCGAGGATGCTGTCGAGCAGATCGGTGTGGCACGTGCCGATGCCGCTATTGACCGTGCCGAATTAGTGCTTGCCGTGCTTGACGGCAGCCTTGAGCCCGATGAGAGGGTGGTGGCGTTTTTGGAGCGCCTGAAAAGGGCGTGTGGCACGGTGGTTATAGTGCTCAACAAGCAGGATAGGGATACGCTGTTTCCCACAGCACTTCTTGCCGATTTTTCACACGTTGTCACGGTAAGTGCAAGGGAGGGTGAGATTTCTGCCCTTAGCGAACTGGTAAGCGCGCTTTATACTGCCGATATCGATCTTCGCCATGATGCCGTTGTGGCAAATGCGCGTCAATTTGCCGCGCTCATACGCGCGGTTCAGGCGCTGGATGCCGCCATTGCGGCGCTGGATGCGGGTGTGCCGCTGGATGCCTCCTGCGTGGATGCCGAGCTTGCCATGTCAGCCGTTGGCGAGGTTGACGGCAGAGCCGTTGGTGAGGATATCGTAGCCGATATCTTTTCTCATTTTTGCGTTGGAAAATAAGAAATAAGAAAGGAGAACGACTGTGAAAACAAGTGAACGCGTATTATTTATCATTGGAGCTGTTTTGACTGTTGCTGCCTTGCTACTTGCGTGCTTTGCGGCATATTTCGGTGTATCGGCACTGATCTCGATCCATTTCCATGACATGGAGGGTGCACAGAGCATCGGCGTTGCATTTATGGTAGTGTTTTTCGCGATCTTTGCCGTTGCCGCATGGGGCGCTGCCTTGCTTGCCGCGATCCTGCTGTTTATTCGCCCGGCGCGCGCAAAGCACCCCCGTGTGCGGCGTTGGTCGCGCATTTTCCTATTACTGCTTTTAGTAAGCTCCTTGCTGATCGGCTTGCTGCTCATTCTTTGCATGATCGGATAATAAAAATCACACCCGTGTGCCGAGTTTTGGTGCACGGGTGTGATTTTTTGCAAAATCTAACGGGGCGCTTTACTTTCTTGAAGCTTCGGGATCGAAAAGGCGTTTAGTGCCTTTCTGCGCTCCTTGCAATCGGGCATAATAGTGGCAAGATATTGCCAAAAGGCGGGACTGTGATCGGCGTGGTGAAAATGTGCAAGCTCATGGCAGATCACGTAATCGACAAGTGCGGGGGGCAAAAAAACGAGGTTGCGATTGAGCGTCACGCGCCCCGTGCGCGGTCGGCAAACACCCCATTTGGTCTTCATGGTGCGAAAGGTAAGTGTGGGTGTTCTCGGGGGCTTTGGCGCAAAGATCGGACAAAGTTCTCTCGTACGTGCCGTGAGGCGCTCTCTGGCTTCGCGGTCAAGAAATTCCGCAAAGCATTTCATACGCTCTGCTTGATCCTCGGGTTCCTTTACGGTAAGATAAAGCGTGCCGCTTTCTGCTTTGGCACAGCGTTTGCTGCCTTTTGCGACCCAAACGGTATGGGGAATTCCCCAAATAGGCAGGCTTTCACCCGTTATCAGCTGCAAGGGTGCAGGTGCTGCGGCTTGGCGCTCACTTAACTTGATCCGTGTCTTTTCAATAAAGGCGGTTTGCTTTGAAAGAAATTCCTCCACACGCGCGAGTGGTGTGCGCTGCGGCACGGAAACGTGTAAGGAGCCGTCCTCTTTGACGCGCAACGTAAGATTTTTCACATTTTTGCGCGCAAGCGTATAGGTATAGACCCTGTCACCTGCGGCATAAGTACGCAATTCCTTCATGTTAACGGCGAAGCTTATCAAGCGCGTTTTGCAGAATGATCTCGGCGGAAAGCGTGTCGATCACGCCCTTTCTGCACTGACCCCTAGTGTTGGTTTCGTTGAGAAACCGCGATGCCGCCATGGTGGTCATGCGCTCGTCCATGAGGGCAACGGGTACGTCGGGCATCTTTTCCTCCAGCATGGCGGCAAATTGGCGGATGCGCGCGGCGCGGGGGCCCTCCGTGCCGTTCATGTTTACGGGAAGCCCCAGTACGATCCCGCTGATTCTCTCTGTGTGCACGACCTCGGCGATTGCCTCGACCGATCGCTCAAGTCCGCCGCCCTTGATGTTGCCAACGCCTGAGGCAAGCATGCGGGAGGCATCGGATATGGCAAGACCTGTGCGAGCCTCTCCAAAATCAATGCCGAGCACACGTCCTTTTGTTTCTTTTAATTTTTCAAAACTCATATGATACTCCTTAATCGGTCAGTGGCATGGGTATCTTGGCGAGGAATTCGATGATGTCCTCGAATACCTCATCACGGTTTTCCTCGTTGTGCATTTCATGCCTGCCACCCTCATAAAGCTTTAGCGTGACATTACATTGTTGCGCTTGCAAACGCTCATAGATCTTTTTCACGCCTTTGCCATAATTGCCAACGGGGTCCATGTCACCCGCAAACAGAAGAATGGGCAAATGCTTCGGTACGTTTTCTGCCCATTGCTTGCTTGAAACAGCACCAAGCAGAGAGAAAAGTGTATCGTATCCCGCCGCGGTAAACACGTAACAGCAGAAGGGGTCGCTTGCATAGTGCTCGCGCACCTGTCGCTCGCGTGTGAGCCATGCGTTGGGATCCTTTTCCTTTGCAAAGCGCTTGTTATAAGCGCCAAAGGCAAGTGATGTGATGAATTTACTGCGGTGACGGTGCCCCTTTGCGCGTGCAATGGCATGTGTTAACTTCAGCGCGAGTGCCGTGGGCTGCTCGGGCCCTGCCGTGCCGCTGATCAGCGCGCCTGTCAGCTCCTCGCCGTAGCGTACAAGGTATAGCCTTGCCGCAAAGGAGCCCATGCTATGCCCGTAAAGAAAAAGCGGCAGGTCGGGAAAACGGCTCTTGATAATGCCCGTCATGGTATACAGATCCTCTACGATATAGTCTGCGCCACCGCGTGTTGCCGTGTAGCCAAGGTCGGTCTTTGCCGTGGCGGTTTGACCGTGCCCTAAGTGATCGTTGCCACAAAATATAATGCCCCGTTCGGCAAAGCGACGTGCCCATTCATCATAGCGTGCGACATATTCGCACATTCCGTGCGCAAGCTGAATGATAGCGCGCGGCTCGGTATCCTGCGGGATCCACACGCATGCGTGTACGGTGTTAATACCGTCAGATGAGGGATAGGTAAATTCTTCAAAGGAAACAGTATTCATCATAGCCAGTTCTCCTTTTCACAAATGTGGTGCGCCGCCGCAAGCAGTGCATCACGGCGATTTGCCGCGGGATCCTGCCATACAAGATCCTGCAGGCAAGCGAGCAGCGCCGCCGTTTTCTCAACACGTACCCCTACCTTTTCCTGCAGCGTCTTGCCGTTTACTGCCAAGCGGCGCAGCTCCACTGCGGTGCCGTCCTTTAAAACGGTTTGCGTGAGCAGCAATGCGCGCTCAATATCCTCGCCAAAGAGCGCAGCCCGCAGCAGTAGCGCACCCTCAAAGTGTGGGAAACGGCGGCAAACAAACCGCCTTGCTTCGTAAGGGGTGTCGGGCACGGCTTCGCCAAGTGCGGCAATATAGGCGCACATGCTATCGGAAAACGCATTCGGTGTATGCCAGCGCTTAGTAAGGTGGCGCAGTGCTTCGGGCGCTTCCCTGTGCAGCAATGCCGCCATGCGAAGCGGCGCTTTCTTTGGCAAAATGTTAAGCGCTGCAAGGCGCGTAAGATCAGGCGAAATATCAAAAAATATATAGGGGAAGCACCCGGTATGCTGCATGAGGGTAATCCCGCGCTCGGGTGCGACGCCTAAGACGGTTCGCGTCAGCTCTGAAAAAATACGCTCGATTGCAATATCCCCAAGGCGCGCGGCGCAAAGGCTAGCGGCGCGTTCGGTTTCGGGCTCTACCGTAAAATCAAGCTGTGAGGAAAATCGGAAGCAGCGCAAAATGCGCAAGGCATCCTCGCAAAAACGCTTTTCGGGATCGCCTACGGCGCGAAGAATACCGTTGGCAAGATCGGCTTGACCGCCAAAAAGATCGACCAGCCCCGTTTCCTCGCTCCATGCCATGGCATTGACCGTAAAATCGCGCCGCGCAAGGTCCGCTGTAAGATCCGGGGTGAAGGTCACGTTGTCGGGGTGTCGGCTGTCACTGTAAGCACCGTCGGTGCGATGCGTGGTGATCTCCACGGGCTTTCCTTCCGAGAGGACGGTGAGCGTGCCGTGCGCGAGCCCTGTTGGAATGATGCGAAAATCCTTAAAAATTTCAAGCATTTCGGAGGGGGTGGCGTTTGTGGTAAGGTCAAAATCGTGTGGTATGACACCGCGCAAAAGGTCGCGCAGACTGCCACCTACGAGATATCCGCGCTTGCTGTTTTGCCGCAAAACATCTAAAATATTGCGCACGTATGCGGGTATTTGCCCTTGAATATCCACTTGCATTTCACTCACCTCCTTAGTTGTTTGTTCTTTCTATCCTTATTATATCACAAAAATTTGTCAATGTAAATAAATCGGCATTTTTTGCCTTGTTTTGTTTTTGGAAAAACGTAAAAACTATACCCGAGAGCATTGTGACTTGATGCACGGCTCCCAGAAAAGAGGTAAAAAGAATGACTGTCATTGACCGTATTGCCCTGATCCTTGTTGTGGTAGGCGCCCTCAATTGGGGTGCTATTGGGCTGTTCAGCTTTGATGCGGTTGCGTGGATCAGCGGTGGCGCGGGCACCTTGCTTGCCCGTATCATTTATACCGTTGTGGCGCTTGCCGGCATCTGGTGTATTTCCTTGATCTTTCGTTCTGAGGACGCGATCGAAGAAATGTAACGCACATTTCCTGCCGCCGCAGGGAAGCACGGGTTGCTGTGTTTCCTTGCGGCGGTTTTTTTTGTAAAAATGCATTTTTGGTGAATATGAGTGAAAAAATATTCATCAAAAAAGCAGGCGAAGCAAAGACTTTTGTGCTGCTGTTTTCGTATGCGCAAGCCTGCTCCCTTGCAGCCAAACTTACCGACTGATGTAATTGCAAATAACATAGCTATAATTATTTAATACATTTACGAGGAATTATTATTTTATTAAAAATTATTAAAAACTTTGCGAGTGGCTTTTCGCGCATTTTTAACAAAAAAATGCTTGTCTTTTTATACATTTTTGACTTGTACCCACAATTTGAAAAATAATGCAAAAATATTCACAAAAATGCTTGACAAACGCTTGAAGAAGTGCTATGATAATGCCATGCGATTTCGACTGTGCGAAATTTTATATAACTTTATATAAGGAGATTTTAAAATCATGGAAAAGAAGGATATCAAAAAAGTAGTGCTTGCCTATTCCGGCGGCCTTGACACCTCCATTATCATTCCGTGGCTCAAGGAAAATTATAATAACTGTGAGGTTATTGCCGTTTCCGGTAATGTGGGTCAGGCGGATGAGCTTGAGGGGCTTGAGGAGAAGGCAATCAAAACCGGCGCTTCCAAGTGCTACGTGCTTGACTTGACTGACGATTACGTTGATAATTATATCATCCCCTGCGTAAAGGCAGGCGCAATTTATGAGGAGTACCTGCTTGGCACCAGCCACGCACGTCCCTGCATTGCAAAGGCTCTGGTTGATATTGCCATCAAGGAGGGCGCCGATGCGATTGCACACGGCTGCACCGGTAAGGGCAACGACCAGGTTCGTTTTGAGCTGACCATCAAGCGCTTTGCACCCGATATGCCCATCATCGCTCCCTGGCGTGAGTGGAGCATCAAGTCCCGTGAGGAGGAGATCGATTATGCAGAGGCACACAACGTACCCCTGAAGATCAACCGCGAAACCAACTACTCCAAGGATAAGAACCTCTGGCATCTTTCTCACGAGGGTCTTGATCTTGAGGATACAGGCAACGAGCCGCAGTACGAGAAGCCCGGCTTCCTTGAAATGGGCGTTTCTCCCATCAATGCACCCGACGTTCCT
This sequence comes from Clostridia bacterium, assembly GCA_017502975.1. Classification (GTDB taxonomy): domain Bacteria; phylum Bacillota; class Clostridia; order Oscillospirales; family CAG-272; genus Firm-07. Next base: position 18,967 of record JAFVTV010000016.1, read on the forward strand.
ACCTACATCGAGCTTGAGTTTGACAAGGGCGCACCTGTTGCACTCAACGGCGAAAAGATGTCCGCTAAGAACATTATCCTTGCCCTTAACAAGATCGGCGGCGAGAACGGCATCGGTCTGCTTGACATCGTTGAGAACCGTCTTGTCGGCATGAAGTGTCGCGGCGTATACGAAACGCCCGGCGGCGCAATTCTTTACAAGGCACACAGCGTGCTTGAAACGCTTTGCCTTGATAAGTACACGATGCACGAAAAGCAGAAGCTTGCTGTGACCTACGGTGAGCTTGTATACAACGGTCAGTGGTTTACCCCTCTGCGTGAGGCACTTGCCGCCTTCGTTGATAAGACGCAGGAGCGCGTGTGCGGTAAGGTACGTCTGAAGCTTTACAAGGGCAATATGATCAATGCGGGCACTTGGAGCCCCTACACGCTTTACAGCGAGGAGATCGCCACCTTTGGCGAGAGTAACTATAATCAGAAGGACGCAGAGGGCTTTATCAACCTCTTTGGTCTGCCGATCCAGGTACAGGCAATGTCCGACATGGGTAAGCTGAAATAATCAAAAAGTACTACGGACTGCCGCGCCTTTCAGTGCGGCAGTCCTACGGTATAGCCGAAGGGCTTATGGGTTCGGCACCCTTCGGCTATTTTTAAGGAGAGAAACATATGGCAAAGATGTGGGCGGGAAGAACCGCGGGAAAAACCGAAAAGCTGGCGGATGATTTTAATTCCTCCTTGCGTTTTGATCGCAAAATGTATAAGCAGGATATCACGGGCAGTATGGCGCACGCTGCGATGCTTGCAAAACAGGGAATTATCGAGCAGCAGGAAGCAGACGTGCTGATCGATGGGCTTTCGGGGATCTTAAAGGATCTTGAAAGCGGCAAGCTTTTATTTGACGAGAGCTGCGAGGATATTCATATGTTTGTGGAGCAGGAGCTGACCGCCCGTCTTGGTGCAGTAGGCAAAAAGCTACACACCGCGCGCAGCAGAAACGATCAGGTAGCCCTTGATCTTCGCATGTATTTGCGTGATGAGATGCATGAGATCATGGGCAAAATCACTGCGCTTATTGAGGTTCTTGCCGATAAAGCCGCCAAATATGATAAGTGCATTCTTCCCGGCTACACGCATCTGCAGCGTGCACAGCCCATCGTTTTCTCGCATCATTTGCTGGCATATGCTATGATGCTGCTGCGTGATAAATCCCGCTTTGAGGATGCTGCCGCACGCATGAACGTCTGCCCGATCGGCTCTTGTGCCTTGGCGGGTACTACTTATGATACAGACCGTTGGTTTGAAGCACGGGAACTTGGCTTTGCCGATATTGCAAGAAACAGCATTGACGGTGTTTCGGACCGTGATTTCTGCCTTGATTTCATGAGCGCGTGCGCGGTTTTGATGATGCACCTTTCCCGTTTTTCCGAGGAGCTGATCCTGTGGTCGAGCTGGGAGTTCCGCTTTGTTGAGCTCTCCGATGCGTATACCACGGGCTCGTCGATCATGCCGCAAAAGAAAAACCCCGATATGGCAGAGCTCATCAGGGGCAAGACAGGTCGTGTTTACGGTGATCTTATGGCGCTGCTTACGACCATGAAGGGATTGCCGCTTGCATATAACAAGGATATGCAGGAGGATAAGGAGAGCGTATTTGATGCCGCTGAAACGGTGCAGATGTGCCTTGATGTCATGACACCGATGATCGACACCATGACCGTGCGTGCCGACCGCATGAGAAAGGCCGCTGAGGAGGGCTTTATCAACGCGACCGATCTTGCCGACTATCTGGTGAAAAAGGGCATGCCCTTCCGTGATGCATACCGTGTTTCGGGCTCGATCGTTGCAGAATGCATCAAAACGGGTGCCGTTCTTGAAACGCTGCCGCTTGAGGTCTACCGCGGATACAGCGATCTTTTTGCGGGCGATCTTTACGATGCCATCGATCTTTCGGCATGTGTGGCAAAGCGCACCTCCCTCGGTGGTCCCTCGGTAAAATCCGTCAAGGATCAAATCGATTACGTAAGGGAACAACTCAAAAAATAACAATACCTTACCGACTTTTTAGGGCGCAGTGCCACGTGCTGCGCCCTTTTTGTAAAATAGAACGGATTACAAAAGAGGCTTGACCTTTCCTGAAATATCTGTTATAATACTGCTGTATGATTAGGCTTGCTTTTTGCAACGAAAATATGTTCAAAGGGGGAACACACAATGCGACGCTTGTGCTTTTTGGTACTGCTTACACTTTGCCTTATACTATTGATCGCGTGCGGCGACAACCAAGATAAAACCTACATCACTTTTGGTGAAGCCGGGTTGCTGACTGCACAGGTCGAAACGACACAGGCGGGAAGCATACGCGTACCATCTCCCGCGGGAATAAATGCGGATTCTTGTGTGGGTTGGCAAGCGAAAACCGAGGGCGGAAACATTTTTTTGCTGGTCGGTGCCACGTATACCTATGAAGCGGGGGAGAATAAAAGCTTTTCCCCTGTATATCTGGATTTGGAAACCCACGAGGCTGCTCTTGTGCTTGACGGTGCGGATACGGGTATTTGCTTTACCACCAAGATAATGAATAAGGAGTGGGAAAAGCTTGCCACACTTGCGCCCGATGTTACGCATGGCACGCTGATCTTTACTGCAAGTGATATGTCTGCGACCGGTGGCACGCTTACGCATGCGGCACTTCAACAGGCGGGCAAGGAGCCTGTTGATATTCCTGCCGATGGTATGTTTGTCAATGTAGCAGAGCAGACGTGCTTTACAAGCACGCTTACAGCGATATCCGATGTTTTGGGATCAAAGTCTTACACTGCGGTCGGATATGTTAAAATCACGTGTATCGACGGATCTGTGAGATACGTTTATGCTAATTCTAAAACCTGCAGTGCCTCGGCGGTGTTGCTTGCAAGAGCCGCACTTTCCGATCTTTCCGATACACAGGATGGCACATATCAGTATGCGGCTGGTGACAAGTTCTCACCTTATAACAATGAGGAGCAGGCAAAGCTTGCGGAGCTTTCGAAATTCTCGGTTTTGTTGGTTTCCGATGCAACTGTTAGGGGGAACAGACGTTTACATGATGATTATTTTACCTTATATACCTCACATATGATCGTTTTTCGCGATGACAGCAACGCAAGCCAAAACGTGGAGTACTCGGAGGAGGCGCAGGCGATCTATCGTGCGCTTGGTCAAGCTTTGGGGACTGAAGCCAGATATTATGCCGGGGGCGGTGCGCTGATCATTGATGTCAAGGACAGTACAGAGCTGAGTGCAGAAAATGTTGGAAGCATTTTGATAGATTATGGAGTCAGCGTGATAGAGGTCAGCATCTATTTCTTTTATAACGGCTCGCTTGTAGTGCCATATAAGGTGTATACGCGCCCTTATTAAGCCTTGTTTAAGATAAAAGCAATACCGCCAATGTGCTTATCGCATCGGCGGTATTGCTTTATGTGTCCATCTTTATATTGTGGCGAAACCTCTTGACTTATTGCGAGAAAAGGGTTACAATGGACAACGGTTATTTCATTTTTCAGAAAGGCAATATCATGACAACTCGGAAAACATGGTTTTTGCGCGGTGTGCGCGATGGCATGCCCATTGCCATTGGATATTTTGCCGTGGCATTTGCGCTTGGCATCAAGGCAACCACAGCGGGGCTTACCGCGTGGCAATCTGCGCTGCTCTCGTTTTTAAACGTTACCTCGGCGGGGGAGGCTGCCGGCATTGCGTTGCTTGGGGTGGGCACCACCTATGTAGAGCTTGCCTTTACACAGCTTGTTATCAATATTCGCTATCTGCTGATGTCCTGCTCGCTCTCGCAAAAGCTTGCGCCCGAAACAGGCTTTTTGCATCGCCTTTTGGTGGGCTATGGTGTCACCGATGAGATATTTGGTATCTCTGCTGCGGTAGAGGATAAGCTTTCGCCCTATTACAGCTACGGCGCGATTTCTGTTGCTGTACCGGGCTGGACGCTTGGCACGCTGCTTGGCGCCGTTATGGGCAACATTTTGCCCGCGCGTGCGGTGGGTGCGCTTGGTGTGGCGCTTTACGCTATGTTTCTTGCCATTATTCTGCCACCCGCAAGAAAAAGCCGTATCATTGCAGGGCTTGTGGCGGTTTCCATGGCGGCAAGCGCGTTGCTTACCTATCTTTGCGCTAAGCTCTCACTTACATGGTTTACCGAGGGATTTCGCATCATCGCGCTCACAATTCTTATTTCAGTTGCGGCGGCAATCCTGTTCCCCATAAAGGATGAAGCGGAAGAGCCGTGCACGGAAAAGGAGGTGGCAGAGCATGGTCAATAATATTTTGCTCGCGATCTTGCTTATGGCAGGTGTTACGTATCTCATTCGTGTGTTGCCGTTGGTGCTCATTCGCCGTGAGATCAAAAACCGCGCCGTGCGTTCTTTTCTTCATTACGTGCCGTATGTGACGCTGTCGGTGATGACTTTCCCCGCAATTCTCTGGGCAACAAATGTCATCTGGTCAGCAATCGCCGCCCTTGCCGTTGCCGTAGTGCTTTCGCTTAAGGGCTGTAAGCTGCCTGTGGTTGCCGCGTTTGCGTGTGCCACGGTGTTTCTCGTAGAATTTATACCGTTTTAAAAAACACCACCCATGTACCAAAACTTGGTGCATGGGTGGTGTTTTTTTGTTTTATTCAAGCTCAAAAGCGCCGGTGTAGAGCTGGTAGTAAACGCCCTTTTCGGCAATCAGCTTGTCGTGGTTGCCACGCTCAATGATCTTGCCGTGGTCAAGCACCATAATGACATCGGAATTCATAACGGTGGAAAGGCGATGGGCAATAACAAATACCGTTCTGCCCTCCATCAGCTTATCCATACCGCGCTGCACGATCGCCTCGGTACGTGTGTCGATCGAGGAGGTCGCCTCATCCATGATCATGACGGGCGGATCGGCAACTGCGGCGCGCGCAATGGCGATCATCTGGCGCTGACCCTGCGAGAGGTTGGCGCCGTTGCCCGAAAGCTCGGTATCATAGCCCTGCGGCAAGCGAGAAATGAAATCGTCAGCACCGACAAGCGCGGCGGCAGCGCGACATTCCTCATCGGTTGCATCAAGACGACCGTAGCGGATGTTATCCATAACAGAGCCGGTAAAGAGGTTGGTATCCTGCAAAACGATGCCGAGCGAGCGGCGCAGATCGGATTTCTTGATCTTGTTGATATTGATACCGTCGTAACGGATCTTACCGTCGGCAATGTCATAAAAACGGTTGATCAGATTGGTGATCGTGGTCTTACCTGCGCCCGTAGCACCTACAAAGGCAACCTTTTGACCGGGCTCGGCATACACGCTGACGTCACGCAGAACGGGCTTGCCTTCTTCATAGGCAAAATCCACCTCCGTGAGGCGCACGTCGCCGCAAAGACGCGTGTAGGTTACGGTTCCGTCTGCTTGGTGCGGGTGACGCCAAGCCCACAGACCCGTGCGCTCGGTCGTTTCGGTGATATTGCCCTTGTCATCGATCTTGGCATTTACCAAGGTTACATATCCCTCGTCTGCCTCGGGTGCTTCATCCATCATTTCAAACAGACGCGCGCCGCCCGCCATGCCCATTACCACCGCATTGATCTGCTGTGAGGCTTGATTGACATTACCTGTAAATTGCTTCGCCATATTGAGGAATGGCACAATGATACTGATACTAAAGGCAGCAAAGCCACCGCCACGGTGAAGGAGCGTGGAAAGTCCAACATTCGGAATGCGTGAAAGCAGGAAGACACCGCCTACTACCGCCATAATGACATAGAGAATATTGCCGATGTTGCCGATGATAGGGCCCAAGGTATTGGCATATGCATGGGCGCGTGCGCTATCCTCAAAGAGCGCTTCATTGATCTCTTCAAAATCGCGCATTGCCGCTTCCTCGTGGCAGAATACCTTTACGACCTTTTGACCGTTCATCATTTCCTGCACGTAGCCCTCGGTCTTACCCATGGCGCGTTGCTGGCGAATAAAGTATTTGGCGGAGCCGCCACCGATCTTTTTGGATACCGTGACCATGGCAAATACACCGACAAGGAGCACCAGTGTCATCCAAAGGCTGAAATACAGCATCACGAAAAGGACGGAAACCAGAATAACAATGGAGTTTAGCAGTGATGGCATTGCTTGAGAAATAAGCTCGCGCAACGCATCGATATCGTTGGTATAGCGGCTCATGATGTCGCCGTGCTTGTGGGTGTCAAAATAGCGGATGGGCAGATTTTGCATCTTGTCAAACATCGTGCGGCGGAGCTTGCAAAGAAAGCCCTGCGTGATGATCGCCATAAGCTGTGTCTGCAAGACAATGGCAATCCAGGAAACGATGTAAAAGGAAGCCAGCAGTATGACCTTAGGCACGATATCGCCCGATGCCTCGCTCCATGTGGCACCCGAAAGCTGGGCTTGCTCAATGGCAGCAATGACCTTTTGCATAAAGACGGCAGGGAGCGCTGCGGTCACAGCGGAGATCAAAATACAAACGACAATGACGGGGGCAAGCACGGGATAATAGCCAAAAAGCATTTTCAAAACGCGTGCAAGCACGCGGGGGCTTGCCTTGGGGCGATTCATCATAGATTGCTTCTTACTCATTTTCATTGCCCCCTCTCGTTTGTTGCTCGTAGATCTCACGGTAAATATCACAAGAGGTCAGCAATTCCTCATGCTTGCCTACGGCACAGATCCTGCCGTTTTCCATCACAAGGATCAGGTCAGCATCCTCTACCGAAGCCACGCGCTGCGCAATGATGATCTTTGTGGTTTCGGGGATAAAGGAACGGAAGCCCTCGCGAATCAGCGCATCGGTTTTGGTATCGACTGCACTTGTGGAGTCGTCAAGGATAAGGATCTTCGGCTTTTTGAGAAGCGCGCGGGCAATGCAAAGACGCTGCTTTTGACCGCCCGAAACGTTCGTGCCGCCCTGCTCAATGTAGGTGTCATATCCGTCAGGGAAGGAGGAAACGAAATCGTGTGCCTGCGCCAAGCGACAGGCCTCGATCAGCTCCTCATCGGTGGCGTTCGGATTACCCCAACGCAGATTTTCCTTGATCGTGCCCGAAAACAAAAGGTTCTTTTGAAGCACCATTGCCACAGCATCGCGCAGGGCCTTGATGTCGTATTTTCGCACATCAACGCCGCCAACCAGCACACTGCCCTCGGTGGCATCGTAAAGACGGGGCACGAGCTGCACAAAGGTCGTTTTGCCGGAGCCCGTACCGCCGATCACGCCCACAGTCATGCCCGATTTCACGCGCAGATCGATATCGGAGAGCGCATAGCGCTTTGCCTTGGCAGAATATTTGAAGCTGACACCCTTGAAATCGATCGAGCCGTCCTTTACGGTCATTATGGCATTTTCGGGGTTTACCAGCGTCGGCTCCTCGCCGAGTACCTCATAAATACGCTTCATCGACTCGGCAGACATGGTGAGGATGACGTAGATCATAGAAAGCATCATCAGTGACATCAAAACCTGCATGCCGTACGTGAGCATGGCAGAGAGCTGCCCCACGTCAACGCCCGAGATGCCCTCGATCGCCATGCGAGAGCCTACCAGCAATACAAAGATCATGTTAAAGTAAAGGCAGATCTGCATAATGGGGCGGTTCCACGCCACGATACGCTCGGCCTTTACAAAATCACCGCGAATATCCTCGGCGGCAACGCCAAACTTCTCTTTTTCATATTCCTCACGCGAAAAGCCCTTTACCACACGCATGGCGCGCACGTTTTCCTCGATCGATTCGTTGAGGCGGTCGTACTTGCGGAATACGCGGCGAAACGCAGGCATTGCCTTTTTGCCTACCATCATAAGTCCAAAAGCAAGCACGGGAATGATGACCACAAAGGTCATGGCAAGCATGCCGCCCATCACAAAGGACATGATGACCGAGAAAATGAGCATCAAGGGCGCGCGGATGGCGGTGCGAATGAGCATCATGTAGGACATTTGTACGTTTTGCACGTCAGTCGTCATGCGTGTTACCAGCGACGAAGAGGAGAATTTATCAATGTTTTCAAAGGAAAAATCTCCTATTTTTTGGTAAAGGTCATGGCGCACGTTTTTGCCAAAGCCCGCAGCTGCACGTGCGCAGCAAAAGCCCGCGATGCCACCGCAGGCAAGGGAAAGGCAGGCCATAACAGCAAGCACGATTCCCACCTTGATCACCTCGGTGAGCGCAGCCCCCGCCTTGATCTGATTGACAAGGTTTGCTGTGATAAACGGAATGAGTGTTTCGATGATCGACTCGCCCACAATAAAAATGAGCGTTAAGACCGTCGGCTTTTTAAATTCACGCACACAGCGCAACAATCTTTTTAGCATAATTCCTCCTTTCGGGAACACCCCGACGCTTGAAATTAGTTTAATGTTAAACTAATTTTTCTTTCGACCTTATTATTGTACCATTGTACACCAGAAAAGTCAAGGTATATATTAAATATATATATCAAACAAATCATTAAAAAACAGGACAGAGAAACCGAAATTTCTCTGTCCTGTTTTGTGTCGTTGGGGGGAAATTGTTTTATAAATCCCACTGACAAACTTTTTATAAAAGATTATTTTTCAATCTTTTTGTAGGTAACAAGACCGATCTTGATAGAGCCGTCTTCGTTCTCAGCAAAAGCCTTTGTATCGGTGGTTTCTTTGCCGTCAGCATCAACCCAAGTAAAGATGATCTCATCGCCGTCAACCTTGTACTTGCCCTCAAGAGTAGCGCTGTCGATCTTCTCGCCGCCTACGTAAGAGGAGAAGGTTACCTTGTTGCCGCTGAACGAATACATCGTATAGGTTTTGATGGTGTCCTTGTCGCCGAAATAGTAGTCGCCGGAAGCAACACCGCCGCAGGATGCAAGCGTTGCGCAGAGCATAACAGCAACAAGAGTGAGTGCAAGAATGCGTGCAAACTTTTTCATTATGAGTTCCTCCGTGAAATTATGGTATTTTGCAAGGCATGAGCGCCTTGCATGGCAACATTATAGCATATGAAATTTTAAAAAGCAAGTAAATTTTTGCGATTTTTTAGAGCCCCCAAATGCCGTGCTTTGATTTTCGGTAACGTGGTTGTTTTTTGTATCAAATTGTGTTAAAATAAAATAAAGGGGGTGCTCCCATGATCGATTTTAAGCACGTAGAAAAATACCGTGAGAACAACCGCATTGAGGCAAAGCGCGCAATGGGCGGCTTGCCGTACAGCGTGTGGGAAACCTATTCTTCCTTTGCCAATACCATGGGCGGCGTGATATTGCTTGGCGTGGAGGAGGGAAAGGATAAGAGCTTTCACGCGCTTGACCTGCCCGATCCGCAAGGGCTTATTAGAAAAATTTGGCGACAGCTCAACGACCCACGTCGCGTAAACGTAAACATTTTAACTAAGGATAGCGTGCGCGTGGAGCGTGTGGACGGTAAGCGCATCGTTGTGATGGAGGTGCCGCGCGCACACCGAACCGATAAGCCTGTATATATTGAAAATGATATGTATCACGGTACCTACCGCAGGGGCGGAGAGGGCGATTATCGCTGTACCTCCGAGGAGATCGATGTGATGCGGCGCGATGCCGCCGCACGCTCGCAGGATATGCGCTTACTTGAGGGATACTCGCTTGATGTGCTTTGCTCCGATACAATTTTGCAATATCGCGCGCAAATGAAGGTGCTGCGCCCCGGGCACGCATATGAGAGATGCAGTCAAAATGAATTTTTAATACAGATCAATGCGGCGGGCACGGGTGCTGACGGCGCCTTGCACCCGAGTGCGGCAGGGCTTTTGATGTTCGGCAAATATGAAGCGATACTGCGCGAAATACCGACATATCGTGTTGCCTTCAAGAAAGATGGTATACCAAATGAAGGTGAGGAATATAGGGGAAATCTATATCAATTTTTTTACCGCGCTATTGCCGAGCTGCACATTGGATTTCCGCGCAGCGTGGCGGCAAGAAATGCGATTGAGGAGGCACTTGTCAACTGCCTTGTAAATGCCAATTACCGTGAACGTGGCGGTGTTTTGGTAGAAAAAAAGGCTGATGTATTGCGGTTTTCAAACCCCGGTGCTTTTCGCATTGACCCGGGGCAGGCACGCGCGGGCGGCGTGTCCGATTCTCGTAATAAGGCGATCTCGCGTATGTTTTTGCTGATTGGCGAGGGTGCGGGGATCGGCGGCGGTATTCCGCGTATGTTTGCCGATTGGCGAAAAAATGCCCGCCCAACACCGTTTTTTGAGGAGCGCTTTGAACCGGAACGTACCACCCTAACGCTTCCCATAAGGAAGCAACCTGCTTACAGTGGGGAGAACACAAAAAAACGCACGATACCTGCGGTGGCGATCAAGCAAATGATCGCGGAGCATCTTACGGCAGTAATATTTGCTCGTGCGGCACAGATCGCATCGAGTGTGGGATTGCCGCTTCCACGTGTGCGTCGCTATCTTATACAAATGCGGCAGGAGGGGCTTGTTATATCCGAAGGGCAGGGAAGGAATACGGTTTGGCGCTTACGTGAGTGCGCAGGAATATAAAAAAGAGGCGGCAACAAGCCGCCTCTTTTTTGGGATACTTACATTATTCCTGCGCTGCAGTAGCGTGGAAGACGTAAGGAATGTTGTCCACGGTGATCTTTGCATTTACTTCATCGATAATGATGGGCATGGTTTTTGTTTGGGTTTTACCGGCTGCATCTACCCAAGTAAGAGTGATGTTGCCACGCGTAATGCCGTTATCCTTGTCTGCCTTGCGTGCTTCCTTGTCCTCAGGCTTGATGACTTCGATCTCATACTCGCCCGCAAAGGAAAGCGCTTCGTCCTTTACATACGTAACGTAGGTGTTGTAGGAAAAGGTCTTGCCGTCAAAGGTGTAGCCTTCATAGCAACCGGTCAGACCGGGATCGCCTATAACGTATTCACCGGGCTCTACCTTCTTGGCGCAGGAAGCAAGTGAAAAACAAAGCATGATTGCAATCAAAGTAAGGGATAAAACACGAGTAAAGACTTTCATAAGTATGTCCTCCGTTATAGTTTTATGGATAGGTATAGTATAGCATGTGTTGCAAAAAAATGCAATAGTTTTTTGGGATTTTGTGTATTTGTACAAAAAGAGCAGGGGGAATATGGTTACTTTGCAAATTATATCAAGCCTTTTTTGCCCAAGTCGTTCCACTGGATGTATCGGTCAGTACAATGCCTTTTTCCAAAAGCTCTTGACGGATACGGTCTGCTTCGGCATAGTTTTTAGCCTTTTTTGCCGCTGCACGCGCATCGATTGCTTCCTCAATGGCACGAATTTCGGGGTCATCGGAATAGGTGCGAACGGCAGCCTTAGCGGCTTCCTCTGCCTTTTGCTTTGCCAACGCATCTGCCGCATTAAGAAGATTAAGCGCCAAAACGGTATCAAAATCCTTGATCGCCGCACGCTTGGTCGCGGTGTTTGTGGAAGATTTCAATACATTATAAAGTGCCGTGATCGCAAGAGAGGTGTTGAGGTCATTGTCAAGCGCTTCTCTGAATTTTGCCTTAAGCGCATCCAAGGCGTCTTGGTCAATCTCCTCGCCTTCTACTACCTTCAGGGCCGCAATGCGCGCAATCAGCTTGTTGTAGGAAACAACCGCGTTGTCAAGATTTTCAAAGGAAAAGACCAAGGATCTGCGATAGTGAGAGCCAAGGCAGAAGAAGCGGTATGCAAGCGGATCGTAGCCCTTGCTTTCAAGCAAGGATACGGTAAGAAATTCGCCCTTGGATTTTGACATTTTGCCGCTGTCTGTGTTCAGGTGAAGCACGTGCATCCAATAGTTGCACCATTTGTGACCGAGATATGCCTCGCTTTGTGCAATTTCGTTGGTGTGGTGGGGGAAGGCATTGTCAATACCGCCGCAGTGGATATCAAGGCGCTCGCCAAGATGCTTCATGGCAATGCAGGAGCACTCAATATGCCAGCCGGGATAGCCAATGCCCCAAGGGCTGTTCCATTTGAGCTCCTGATCCTCAAATTTGGATTTGGTAAACCACAGCACAAAATCTGCCTTGTTGCGCTTGTTGCTATCCTCCTCAACACCCTCTCGAACGCCAACGGCAAGATCCTCAGAGGTAAAGTCGTTGAAAATATAGTACGCTGAAAGCTTTGAGGTGTCAAAATAGATGTTGCCGCCTGCCTCGTAGGCAAAGCCCTTTTCGATCAGTGCCTCGATCACACGGATGAAATCATCAATGCAGGCAGTGGCAGGGTCGATAATATCGGGGCGACGAATGTTGAGCTTTTCGCAATCGGCAAAAAAGCAATCGGTATAATATTTGGCGATCTCCATTACTGTTTTCTTTTCGCGCTTGGCGCCCTTCAGCATCTTATCCTCGCCGGTGTCGCCGTCACTTGAGAGGTGCCCCACGTCGGTAATATTCATAACGCGTGTGACATCATAACCGACATAACGCATATAACGGTCAAGGATATCCTCCATAATATAGGTGCGCAGGTTACCGATGTGCGCGTAGTGATAAACCGTGGGGCCACAGGTATAAATGCTTACCTTGCCGGGCTCGTTTGGTACAAATTCTTCTCTTTTATGCGTAGCAGTGTTATAAAGATACATAGATTACTCCTTTTCGGTCTTTTTTGCTTTTCGGGGGGCGGTATGCTCTTTTGTGTCGGGTGTGATGACCTTTTCCAGCTTTACCAAACGGCGGCGCAGCTTTTCGTTCTCGGCACGCAGGGCAGTAAACTCTTCCTTAATGGGGTCGGGAATGTGGATCTGGTCAAGGTCGTTGGCAATGCGCACACCCCCAACGCTTACCACGCGTGCGGGGATACCCACCGCGGTGCTGTCAGAAGGGATATCGTGCAAAGCCACAGCGCCGGCGGCGATCTTGGCATTGTCACCGATCGTGAGCGGTCCTAACACCTTGGCGCCCGCACCGATCATGACGTTGTCACCAAGTGTGGGGTGACGCTTGCCTACGTTTTTGCCCGTACCGCCAAGTGTTACGCCCTGATAAATGGTGCAGTTGTCACCGATTTCGGCTGTTTCGCCGATCACAACGCCCGCGCCGTGGTCGATCACAAGTCCGCGGCCGATGGTGGCACCGGGGTGGATCTCAATGCCCGTAACAAATTTTGCTCCTTGGCTGATCAGTCTTGCGGTAAAGGTGTGTCCTTTTTGATAGAGCTTGTGCGAAACACGGTGCGCTGTGCGCGCATGCAGACCCGAATAGAGCAAAACGATCTCGGCATCGCTCGTAGCAGCGGGGTCACGCTGGCGAAATGCCTCCACGTCATAGCGCACCTCTTTGACAAAGTCACGTCCGCCACGGTAGGCATCCTTTGCCACCTTGCGGAGCGTATCGCCAAGAATCGTGGCGCCTTCTTTGATCTTTTCGTAATCAATATCCATACAAAACCTCTTTAACTTATTTTTGGGCTTGCTTTAAACGAAAAACACCCCTGTACCAAACGGTACAGAGGCGGTAAGAACCGCGGTTCCACTCTGCTTCGGGCTTCCCCCTTACTGCCCGTAAAGTCGAGCAGTTCTCCCTTAACGCGGGCTACGGCAACGGCTAACGCAACCAATACGCTCGCCGCCGCATCTCACGGGTGCACATCTCCCACCTTCCTGTATGCTGCTTACAGCCAAGGCAGCACTCTCTTAACAGGTCCGCGGGCCTTTTCCCGATCATAGATCTTTCTATATATTATACACAAGAAACGAGAATTTGTAAACCCCTTTTCAAAAAATAAATACAGGTTGCTTTACAGGGGGGAAATAAAAATGTTGAAAAAACAAAGAGAAGGCCGCCTTTTCCGTGATAAAAACAGTGGAAAAAGCGGCTTTTTTTAAAGATATTGATCAACGATCGCTTGCAACAGGGGACGCTTTTCCTCCATGTCGGCAACCAGCTTAAGTTGCGTGCGCGTGCGCTCAAGATTGTGCCCCTCGTGATGGATGCGGAAGTAGGTGTCGCCCTGCAGGTAGTCGGTAAGGAAGCGCATGCCCTGCTCGAGTGTCAGTATGCGCGCACCCTCGGGCAATGCCCGAAGCTCTTCTTTTGTGATGCGCTTTGAAAGGCTTGTAACAAAGCCCTTTGTGTAGGCTTCAAACATATCGACTCTTACAAACACCTTGTCAAGATTGGTTTCGTCCTCTGTCGCGCTTGATGCACCAAAGCGTATGGCATCGCCAAAGTCATATAAGAGCGATCCCGGCATTACGGTGTCAAGATCGATCACACAAAGACCCTCTCCCGTGTTCTTATCCATGATGACATTATTTGGCTTTGTGTCGTTGTGCGTTACACGTAAGGGGAACAGCCCGCTTGCAAGACCGTCAACGATAAACGAGCAGTCCTTGCGGCGCGCACGGATAAACTCAATTTCTGCCGCACACGCAGCGGCGCGCCCGCAGATATCGGCGGCAACTGCTGCTTCAAATGCCTCATAACGTTTTTCTGTGTTATGGAAGTTGGGGATCGTCTCATGAAGAGTGGATATGTCGTAATCGGCCAATTGATTTTGGAAGTTGCCAAATGCCGCGCCTACACGTGTAAATAACGCGGGCGTGTCGCATTTATCATAACAAACCCCGTCAACATATTGATAAGCACGCCAATATTCGCCGTTCTCGTCGATGTGATAGTAGCGACCGTTGTTTTTTATAAATTGCAGGGCGCTGTTTTGCACATCGCCGCCGCAAGCGGCAAGCTTGGCGCGGATATGGTCGGTAACGCCTACCGCATTTTTCATGATCGCGGCAGGATCCTTAAAGACACCTTTTTTGATTTTTTGCGCAATGTAGCGGCCACTTGCACACTTTACAAAAAATGTGCTGTTGATGTGCCCTATCTTACATTCATCAATGGAGAGTATAGGTGAGTTAAAATCAAAAGCCGAAATAATTTTTTCTATATTCATCATTAACAGATGGGAGATCGCACAAGTCACACTCCCATTGCCTTTCCGATCGTAATCAAATATTAATAAAGTCCTTTTTGTGCGTGAGAAAATCAATCAAGCACGTCTGCGGTACAAATTAGGGTCACGTCGGGATGCAGATTGAGCATTGTTGCAGGGAAGCTTGTATCGATGGTGCGCTCGAGCATGGCGGATACGGCATCCCTTTTAGAGGCGCCTGAAGCCATGATAACGATCTTCTTTGCCTTGAAAATGGTGCCGATGCCCATGGTAAGCGCGCGGCGCGGTACATCATTTGCGCTTGCAAAGAAGCGTGCGTTTGCCTCAATGGTGTCCTCTGTAAGATCGGTTACGTGGGTGTCAAGCATCAGCTTGGTATCGGGCTCATTAAAGCCGATATGACCGTTTCTGCCAATGCCAAGGATCTGGATATCAATACCGCCAAGATCGGTTACAAGCTGCTCGTAGCGCTTGCATTCTTCAGCGGGATCGGCAGCGGTGCCATCGGGCACGTTGGTGTTTGCCTTGTCAATGTCAATGTGATCAAAGAGCTGATGATTCATAAAGTAGCGGTAGCTCTGATCGTTGGCGGGATCGATGGGGTAGTATTCATCAAGATTTACAGAGGTTACATCTTTAAAGCTGAGTTCACCCTTTTTGCACATTTCTACAAGAGCCGCGTACATGCCCTCGGGGGTAGATCCCGTGGCAAGACCTAGCACGCAGCTCGGTTTTTCCTTAACCAGACTTGCGATCATTTGTGCGCCGTGCTGGGACATTTCCTCATAGTTTTTGCAAACGATAATGTTCATAAATTGGTACCTCGTTTTATTAAATTCGGCAAAGCCGTTTTTTGTCATTATATATTGTAACATAATATATGACGAAAGTCAACAAGATAGTTATCACATAATTTCTGCAATTTTTAAATATCAATCAAAAAAGAACTCAACCTAAAAAAGTTGAGTTCTTTTTTTGTTATCTGCCGCCGCGTCTGCCGCCTCCGCCACCACGGGATCCGCCGCCGCGGGAACCGCCGTGAGAACTGCTTGACTGTATGCGCACACGTGTGACATAGCTGCCGACAAAACGGTCCTCTCGTTGCGTGAGGTTTAACTTTGCGTAGCGGTCAAGCGGATAGGTAACCCCGTGCTGCTTTTTTCGATAGTAAAGCACCACGCCGAGCACGCTGCCGCAGGCGCTTACAAGCCCTACTACAGCCGCGATCAAAACAACAACAAGCGGTTTGCGGCGTTCTTTTGCCTCAAGCGCCTTATAATGCCCGTCAATCTCGTCGGCACAAAGCGAAAAAAATGCTGCCGCTCCGTCCTTGACGTTGCCTGCCTTCAGGTTGTTGTAAACGGCATCTGTATCCAATATGCGGTCAACGTCATGATCCGAAAAAACTTCGGTTGCATTTCCGTAGGTGTACATATCGTAATAAAATTTGTTGTTAGCACCCGTCATACGGACAACGAGAACCACGGCATGTATTTTTTGCGAGCCCCAATCGGAAAGATCTAACAAGGTGTAAATTTCATTTTTAGTTAAATAGTCATCCGAATAGGCTGTTTGCATGGTGATAAGACAAAGCTTAATACCGTGAGTGTTAGCTTGTGCCGAAGGAGATATGCTTTTTTTATCTTCTTCGCTCAGTATACCGAGTCGATCAACCACCTTTACCTCGGTGGACTGCGAAATAGTTGTTACTTCTGCCGCAAGCAAGGAGATGGTGAAAGCTGTAGCAATGAGAGGGATGAGAAGGCATAATAAGAGTATTTTTTTCATACCGTTCCCCCCTTATTTAAACAAAAACAGCTTTAAAAGCGCGGCGAGAATGCCCGCCCCAATGCCAACAAGCGCCCCAAGGATCGCGAGCTTTTTGCCGCTGACGGGAAATCTGCCCCATACCTTCCCTGTGTAGCCGTTCATGGCGTAGGTGTAGGTCTTGCCTTTGTGGCGGTAGGTCAGCAGCCAAATGGGCATCAGTGTGTAATCCCAATGCAGAACCTTTGTGAGCAGGCGCGGCGTGCTGGGAGAAACGGTTGCATAGCCGCTAATGGTACTGGAAAGTAAGGTGGTTGCGTAGCTTGTCATACGGGCGCGCACCGCCTCGCGTACGGCTTCCTTTTCGATGTTGCGCTTTTTCGCAACAAAGCCTGAGAGATAGGGCATTGAAAATTCCTGCAGGGAATCCGAGGGGTAGGGCAGGATCCCATCAAGCATCTCACGGTCCTCCTCTGTGATTGCAGGTGTCACGATATCCTCAAAATGGATCTCGCCCGCGCGACGAATGTGATAATTGGAGGTTTCCGTATACCGATAATCTCCCTGCCGCCAGGTGCGCACGCGCGTTGCACGTGCTGTCATTGAGGCGGAAACGTCTGCATCCGTTACCCAAAACGGGTAGTAGATGCCGCATATTTTATCTACCTGCTCAGCAGACAAAAAATCTCGCGGCACAAAGCGCCGTTTGCCTGCAAACGCAAAAAATTTTTCTTGCGCGGCAGCCTTGTCAAATTGAAACGGGATCACCTTGTGCGGCTTCATTTGCCCCGAAAGGCGGCCCGAAAAAAGAACGTAGCTATGGCAGTAGGGGCAAACCGTTGCTGCCGTGGTTTCGTCTGCCATGATCTCGGCACCGCACGAGGAACACATATAGGTGCGTATTTGGGAGCAAAATTCATTGTCGGGAATCTCGCTTTCCTCGGCTGCGCGCTCCGCCGCCTCGGAGGCGGCTTCCTCCGCTTTTCTTGCCGTTTCGGTGGCGTCAAGTTCCTCTTTTGTGAATTCCGAGCGGCAGTATTCACAAGAAAACTTGCCTGTGCCCGGATCAAACGCAAGCGGTGCCGCGCAATTTGGGCATTGATATGTAACGGTTGCTTCTACCATGATCAATCCTTTTTCTTGCCACAGTTCTGACAGAATTTGCCGTCATTTTGTGTGCCGCACTCCGAGCAGAACCATTTATCCCCCGCAACGGGTGCTTTTTCACCGCATTCCGAGCAGAATTTGCCGCTTGCGCTGTTGCCGCACTTGGGGCAGATCCAGCCCGCGGCGGCACTGGGCTGCTTTGCGCCGCACTCAGAACAGAACTTTCCGTCATTCTGCGCGCCGCAGCTACAGGTCCAACCGGCAGCCTTGGCAGCCTTTGCTGCCGCGTCGCGCTCCATTGCCGCGCGATTGGTTTCGGAAAAGGCACCAAAGCCGCCTGCGGCATTCATGCCCATTCCCATACCCATAAAGGTGGTGGCAGAGCCGCCGGGGTTGTTGCCTGCCGCCTCAAAGCCGCGTGCGATCGCGCCCTGTACATAGCCCTCACGTACGGCGGCATCGCCAAGCATGGCGCCTTGGTTGCGCATGTTGATCAGCTTTTTCGACTCCTCATCGTAAGAAACGCTGGCAATGCCGACCGAAAGCACCTCAAAGCCGCGCAGTGCCTTCCAGTCGTTGTCAAGCTCGTTTGCCATGTAATTTGAAAGCTCACGGGATCTTGAGGCAACGTGCGAAATGCGGATGCCGTCCCCCGACATACGGTTGATCGCCGCCTGCAGCGCATCAAGGAACTCCGAAAGATATTGCTCGTTGATATCGTTGATATCGACCGCCTCGGCACTGCGCGGAATTGCCTCGGCATAGAATTTCAGCGGATCTGTGATCTTGATGGAATATGTACCGAATGCGCGCAGAAACAATTCGGAATTATAAAAGTTGTCAAAGTAATTCACGGGATTGCGCGTGCCGAACTTAATGCCTTTGATCTCCTGCAAATTAATAAAAAATGCCTTTTGAGAGGAGGAGGGAACACCGCCGTATTTGATACGGCCAAAGGTTTCTGCAAGTGCTTTGCCAAACTGTCCCGCAAAAAGCGAGGGCATGGCAGAGTTATCCACCTTGTAATAGCCGGGCTCAGCGGTGAAGTCTACTACCTTGCCGCCGTCGACCAAAAGCATAAATTGGTTGTCGTACACGTGAATGATGGAGCCGTTGGAAATGGTGTCCTCCGTGCCTTTCTTGTTACTGTTTCGCTTGTCGTTTTTTCTGACCTTTACGCCTTTACAAAACACCGTGGTGTCATGCATGGCATCGGCTTCTATTACCTCCTGCCAGGTGTCGGCAAGTCCGCCGCCAATGGCGGAAAGTGTTGCTTTGATAATGCCCATGATTCAAACACTCCTTTTTTATGATAAAATCAGTAAAATAAAATTATAAAATAGCAAAACGGCGACCATGCGGCAAAAACGCAAGGCCGCCGCAGCGATAGGATCGCGCATGGTGCGACTGAAAAGAGTGACCCGCCGAGCCGTGTAATACGGTATATCAGAACCCTGTTTTCACAAGGCGGTGCCCTGCCGTATGCTTTACTGCTCCCAACGTCCTTTTATCCTGTCGAGACAAGTCAATCGATGCAGGGAAAGGGAGGTCTGCAAACCACATTCGGACTGATTTCGGGCTCCATTTCATACGTGTCGGCTCCACCAACCGCATTATCACGTACTAAGCAGGCTGTTAATAATTTTTTTATTGGTCGTGGTCAATCTCGGAGGCAAACATGTCATCAAAGTAGTCGGCAACGTCGTCAAACTCGTCGTCGTCATCAATGGTAACAAGACTCTCCTCGCCGTTTTCCACAACGGTCTTGAGGATGGTATACTCGCACACATCGTTGTTTTTCTCGGCGTCCTCAACGGAGATCATGGCATAATACTTGATGCCGTTTTTCTCGCAGGTGCCGATGAGCTCAAACTCGTGCTCGTTGCCCTCTTCGTCTTGAAGGGTGTAAATTTCAACTTCGTTCATTTCTTTTTCGGTCATGGTTAAAACCTCACTTCGTAGTATTTCCGTACACACGGAAAATATGTGGCAAGGGTAAATATAGGGGGAAGCCCTCGCTTTTTCAATAAAAAGTATATCATGTTTTTTTAGGAATGTCAATCAAATTTTTTTGGGCAAGGCACAGCAAAATTCTGCCAAAAGAGAGAGTGCCGCGGCGGGACAAAGCGTGCGGCACTGCAAAAACAGAAATTATAGAATTAAAAAATAGAATATTTTACTTAAAAATTGGAAAAACAAAATTTCTTTGTTGGATTATTGGCGGTCGAAGTCCTCTAACATCAAGGAAGGGTTGTTGTCAAGCGCCCATTTGATGCTCCACTGTCCGGTAAAGAGGAGGTAGTTTTTGCCACGCACATCGGTAACGCGTCGGGTATCGGATGCCAAATTGAGCTTGGCAAGTTCACCGTTATATTCCTTGATGCGTTGAATGTATTGGAAGGGGAGATCGCGCTTGATATATTCTACGCCGTATTCCGATTTCATGCGGAACTGCAATACATCGTATTGAAGCGTGCCGATTACGCCCACAAACACGCGCTCGTAGCCGCTGTCGGGCTCAAAGAAGATGCGAATGGCACCCTCCTGCGCAATTTGGTTCATGCCCTTTTGGAACTGCTTGCGCTTCATGGAATCGATCTGCTCCACCATGGCAAAATGCTCGGGTGCAAAGGTGGGAATCCCCTCAAAGGCAAGCTTGCGATCCTTGGTGCATACCGTGTCGCCAATCGAAAATACGCCGGGGTCAAATACGCCGATGATGTCGCCGGCATATGCCTCGTCAATGCCCTCGCGCGCCTCAGCCATCATTTGCTGGGGCTGTGCCAACTTGATGGGCTTGCCTGCTTGCATATGATAGTATTCCTTACCGCGTTCAAATTTGCCTGAGCAAATGCGCAAAAAGGCAATACGGTCGCGGTGTGCTTTGTTCATGTTTGCCTGGATCTTGAAAACAAACGCGGAGAAGCGGTCATCAAACGGATCCACCGTTTCGGCTTCGGTCGTGCGGGGCAGCGGTGTTGGGGTCAGCTGCAGGAAGTATCTGAGAAAATCCTCAACGCCGAAGTTGTTGAGCGCCGAGCCGAAAAATACGGGCGATAACTTACCCTTAGCAATGGCATCAAGGTCAAAATCAAAGGAAGCACCGTCAAGCAGCTCTACCTGCTCCACGAGCTCCTCGCGCAGGTTCTCGCCGATCAGCTCATCAAGCTTTTCGGTGTCGGAAATGTCGCATGCGATCGAGGCAAGGCGGCTTCTGCCGCGGTGTGCGTCGTCAAAGGCATGAATGGCGTGCTCGCGGCGGTCATAAACGCCCTTAAAGGTCACGCCGCAGCTAATGGGCCAGTTCATGGGATAGGTGCCGATGCCAAACTCGCGCTCGAGCTCATCAAGCAGATCAAAGGGATCGCGTGCCTCGTGGTCAAGCTTATTAATAAAGGTAAAGATCGGGATGCCGCGCTTGGCGCAAACGTGAAAGAGCTTGCGCGTTTGGGGCTCGATGCCCTTTGCCGCATCGATTACCATAACGGCACTGTCAGCGGCCATCAGGGTGCGGTAGGTATCCTCTGAAAAGTCTTGATGCCCGGGGGTGTCAAGAATGTTGATGCAATAGCCGTTATATTCAAATTGAAGCACTGATGAGGTCACGGAGATGCCGCGCTGCTTTTCAAGTTCCATCCAGTCGGAAACGGCGTGGCGGTCGCTTTGCTTGCCCTTAACAGAGCCTGCGGATTGAATGGCGCCGCCGTAAAGCAGAAGCTTCTCGGTCAGCGTGGTCTTACCTGCGTCGGGGTGCGAGATGATCGCAAACGTGCGTCTGCGCTCTATTTCTTGTCTTGTTCTTTCGTCCATAATTCTATCCTTAATTTTTCAATCGTTCTATATTTTACCGCATTTTTGCGAATAATGCAAGAGCAGAAGGAAAAATATATTTTTATAAAATGTTCTGTAATCAAGGCTGTTATTTAAGCATGGCAAGGCTTTTATTTATTGTGTATCGCAAAGATGACAAACAGCCCAAAAAACAGGCATCATTTTTGTGTATTATTTTATTGAAAAAGTACTTGCCTTTTTTCGCAATTCGTGGTATACTATTTTCTGCCTGACACAACATATTGTGTTTCATTCCAAAAACGCATCTAAATATAGGGGCGCACGGGGCGCCTGAAGGGAGAGGAAAAAATGAAGATCATTAAAAGAAACGGCTCTGAAGTGACCTTTGACCGCGAGAAGATCGTACGCGCTATTGAGAAGGCGAACGAAAGCGGCGAGGGAAAACCGGAACTTACCAAGCGCCAAATTGACTATATTTCCTTTGTCATTGAGGATTACTGTGAGGATGTGGGGCGCGCACTTTCCGTGGAGGAGATCCAGGAACTGGTGGAAACGCTCATTATCCAGCAAAATGCACCCGAAACAGCAAAGCGTTACATCCGTTATCGCTTTACCCGTAACCTTGCGCGCCGCGCCAATACCACCGATGAAAATATCCTTTCTCTGATTGAATGTAATAATGAGGAAGTGAAGCAGGAGAATTCCAACAAAAACCCCACCGTCAACAGCGTACAGCGCGACTATATGGCAGGCGAGGTATCAAAGGACCTTACGCGCCGTATTTTGCTTCCCGAGGACATCGTGCGTGCACACGAGGAGGGCATTATTCACTTCCACGATGCAGATTATTTTGCACAGCACATGCACAACTGCGATCTTGTCAATCTTGAGGATATGCTGCAAAACGGCACTGTCATCAGCGGTACGCTTATCGAAAAGCCGCATAGCTTCTCCACCGCCTGCAACATTGCCACCCAGATCATTGCGCAGGTCGCCTCCAACCAATACGGCGGGCAGAGCATTTCCTTGACGCACTTGGCGCCCTTTGTGCAGGTGTCGCGTGAAAAAATCAAGGGAGAGGTCCTTGCCGAAATGGAGGATCTTGGTATTATGCCAAGCGAGGAGAAGATCGCCGAGATCGTAGAGCGGCGCCTTCTCAAGGAGATCAGCCGCGGCGTGCAGACCATCCAGTATCAGGTCGTAACCCTGCTGACCACCAACGGACAAGCTCCCTTCGTTACGGTATTCATGTATCTTGGCGAAGCGCAGGATCCGCAGCTGAAGCATGACCTTGCGCTGATCATTCGCGAGGTGCTGCGTCAGCGCATTCGCGGTGTGAAAAATGAGGCAGGTGTGTACGTTACGCCCGCCTTCCCCAAGCTCATTTACGTGCTTGAGGAGGATAATATTCACGAGGACGCTCCTTATTACGAGCTCACAAAGCTTGCCGCGCAGTGCACGGCAAAGCGCATGGTGCCCGATTACATTTCCGAAAAGGTGATGAAGAGCCTTAAGGTTGATGACAATGGCGACGGGCAGTGCTATACCTGCATGGGCTGCCGTTCCTTCCTCACGCCTTGGGTGGATGAAAACGGCAAGGCGAAGTATTACGGCCGCTTCAATCAAGGTGTGGTTACCATCAACCTGGTCGATGCCGCATGCACGGCAACGCTTGAGGGCAGAGACGTTGAAAAATTCTGGCAGGTGCTTGACGAGCGTCTGGAGCTTTGCCACCGCGCGCTGCAGTGCCGTCATGAGCGCCTTGAGGGAACGCTTTCTGATGCCGCACCTATTTTGTGGCAGTACGGTGCGCTTGCACGCCTTGAAAAGGGCGAGCCGATCACCAAGCTCCTTCACGGCGGTTATTCCACCATTTCGCTTGGCTACGCAGGTCTTTGGGAGTGCGTATATGCCGTAACGGGCAAGAAACTCACCGACCCCGAAGGACAGAGTTTTGGTCTTGCGGTGATGCAGCGTATGAATGACGCTTGCAAGAAGTGGAAGGCTGAAGAGAATATTCATTATTCTCTTTACGGCACGCCCCTTGAGTCTACGACCTATAAATTTGCCAAGTGCTTGCA
The DNA here is from genome assembly GCA_017502975.1 of Clostridia bacterium. GTDB lineage: Bacteria > Bacillota > Clostridia > Oscillospirales > CAG-272 > Firm-07. The sequence goes on from JAFVTV010000016.1 coordinate 42,620, forward strand.
AAAGCGCTTTGGCAAGATCCGCGGCGTAACCGACAAGAGCTATATCACAAATTCCTATCACGTTCACGTAACTGAGGAGATCGACGCCTTTGAGAAGCTTGCGTTTGAGTCTAAGTTCCAAGAGCTTTCTCCCGGCGGCGCGATCAGCTATGTCGAGGTTCCCAACATGCAGGATAATCTTGACGCGGTGCTTGAGGTGATGAAGTTTATTTATAACAATATCATGTATGCCGAGCTTAATACCAAGAGCGATTACTGCCAGATGTGCGGCTACGACGGAGAGATCATGATCGTCGAGGATGACGGCAAGCTTGTTTGGGAGTGCCCGCACTGCCACAACCGTGACCAAAACAAGATGAACGTAGCGCGCCGTACCTGTGGATATATCGGCTCTCAGTATTGGAACCAAGGGCGCACACAGGAGATCCGTGAGCGCGTGCTGCATCTTTGATTTTTATGAATTACGGCGCAATTAAAAAATGTGATATTGCAAACGGTCCCGGCATACGTGTTTCACTTTTTGTGTCGGGCTGCACGCATCATTGCCCCGGCTGCTTTAACAAGGATACGTGGGATTTTAACTACGGCGAGCCGTTTACCCCCCAAACGGAGCGAGAAATTCTTGACTTGTTGGCACCGGATTATATCGGCGGCTTTTCGCTGCTCGGGGGTGAGCCCTTTGAGCCGCAAAACCAGCGTGTCTTACTGCCGCTTTTGAGAAAAATTAAGGCACAGTATCCCACCAAAACCGTTTGGTGCTACTCGGGCTATGTGCTTGAGCAGCTGATGGGCGAGAGCCGTGCGCGGTGTGAGGTGACCGATGAGATGCTTGCGCTTATCGATGTGCTTGTTGACGGTAGATTTGTGGAAGCGAAAAAAGATATTCGCCTGCGCTTTCGCGGCTCTTCGAATCAGCGCTTGATCGATCTTAATAAAACACGTGCTGCCGGCAAACTTGTCTTGTGGGATGATGGCAAGAATAAATAAAACAAATAATAAAAAGCGGGTTGCGTCACTGTGACGCAGCCCACTTTTTGCCATAGATTTTTTATGAAAACTCATAATCGTATATGTAAAATATAAAAAATGAGTTTTTATATTGACTTTTGAAACATCAAACGTTATAATGATTATATGTATGCTTGTCGCATTCTGTCTTATCATACAGGAAAGGAAA
>JAFVTV010000017.1 GCA_017502975.1 Clostridia bacterium
ATCTGAGCTTTGATGAAACGCTCTACGGCATCGGTATTCGCTCGGTGATCACCACCACAAATAAGTACGAAGGTATGTACGATTTCACCGCCGAGGACGGTGTGTTTTCCGCCAAAATCATCTTAAATTTGAGGTAAAAACTGCAATCTACGCCAAATCAGATACAATCTACGACAAACTCCCCACATCGGGGAGTTTTTTTGTTATACTCCAAAGGAGGAAAATAGGTTCTGTTTTCAAGGTAAAAACTTGGATTGTTTGCGTAAAGGAGGTACTTAGTTTTGAAGGAAAAGAAGTATACACCGGATGGCTATCTGATTGTATCGGAAATGGATACTTGTCCGTTGTGGGAAAAGGACACGATTCCTTGCCGTTGTGGATGGAACAACCTTTGTTTTTTCTGTCGGTTTACTGATTTCCGCACAGAGAAAACCATAAGACGTGCCGAAGAAATGCCTCGAGGCGAACCTCTGCATAGCGTTTGTCGCAACGAGAAAAACAGAAAATCCGCCTCGGATACTTAATTGAGGTGGTAAATTGGAACAATATAATTTTTCAAACAGCAATATTGACCTCGCTTGTGAGGAAGTCGGAAAGTTTCTCGCATCGGCGGGGGTTGATCGGCGCGAGGCTCTCCGCCTAAAACTCACATTTGAGGAAGTACTCTTGGAGTATCAATCAAAATTCGGCGAGGATGCTACCTACAAGCTGAAATGTATAAAGCGCTTTTCTGCCATACGAGTGGAAATGACCGTTCAGGGGGAGGGCTTTAACCCTCTTGAAAAAGAGGACGCCGACAGTGCCGTGATAAACGGACTTTTGGCGGGCATCGGTCTTGCGCCTACCTACAGCTACAGGAACGGCAAAAACTATATCGTATTCACCCCGAAGAAAAAGCCAATGTCGGGCACCCTCAAGATGCTCGTGGCTATCGTTCTTTCGGTTATCACAGGGCTTTTGCTCACGCTCTTGCCCGAAGGTGCGAGAACCGGTCTTTCCGAGAATTTCTTAACTCCCGTGGCAGATCTCTTCTTTGGAGCCATCGCGGCGGTATCGGGACCGTTCATCTTCCTCTCGGTGCTTGGCAGTATTTGCTCCATGGGAAACACCGAAACGCTTGGCAAAATAGGCAAAAAGACGATTACCGCTATTTTTGGATATATGACGATTGCGGGGGGGGGGCTTACGCTGCTTGCAACGCTGTTTTTCAAGGTGACTCTCGGCGGTGTTTCAGGCTCGGACTTTACAAAGGTGCTTGAGCTGATCTACAATATCGTGCCTGCCAATATCTTCGAGCCGTTTATCAACGGCAATTCACTCCAAATCATATTTATTGCCGTAATTTTCGGCATTGCGATGTTGATGCTCTCCTCAAAGGTGAGTGGAGTGTTTACTGTTGTGGAACAGCTTAGCGCTCTCGTGCAGGCGGTAATGAGTGTTGTGCTGGAGGCACTTCCGTTTGCTGTATTTGTAATCTTTACCAATATGATAGTAAGCGGCACCATTGTGGAGCTTCTCGGCTCGTATAAAATGATCCTCATCATTTTCCTGCTTGTTAGCGTGTATCTTGTGGGAATGGTTTTGTGGATCTCGGCAAGAAAAAAGGTCTCGCCTGCCGTGCTTGTCAAAAAGATTTTGCCCACCTTCCTTGTTGCACTCACTACGGCATCCTCTGCCGCGGCATTTTCAACCAACGTGAAGGATGCAAACAAAAGGCTGGGTATCGATAAAAACCTTGTGGACTTCGGTATTCCTTTTGGTCAGGTTTTGTTCAAGATGAGTGAATTTGCCATGTTCATCCCCATCGTGCTGACCTTCGCTGAAAACTACGGGATTGCCATAACACCCGTGTGGTTGATTCTGGCGTACATAACCGTATGGCTTATCTCCTTTGCCGTACCGCCCGTTGCGGGTGGCGCGATCATGGGCTTTACTGTCGTTTTTGCGCAGCTTGGCATTCCGATGGAAGCTATGGCTATCGCAATCGCATTAAACGCTATTACAGATTTCCCGCTGACTGCCATGAACGTAACAGGATGGCAGCTTACCATGATCGACGTGGCTGACTCGCTTGATATGCTCGATAAAGAAACACTTCGTAAAGAAAAATGAGGTGATAAATTGGAACAATATAATTTTTCAAACAGCAATATTGACCTTGCCTGTGAAGAAGTCGGTGAGTTTCTTTCCAAAGTCGGTGTAGAACGACGCGAGGCTCTCCGAACAAAGCTCACATTTGAGGAAGTATTGCTTGAATATCAAGCCAAGTTTGGAGAGGAAGCCACCTTCAAGGTGAGACTTCTGAAACGCTTGTCCTCTATAAAGGTCGAGATCATCGTCGAAGGAGAATCCTACAACGCTCTTGTCAAAAACAGCGACGAGGGTGACGTGATACAAGGTCTGCTTGCAGGTATCGGTCTTGCTCCTACTTGGAATTACAAGAACGGTAAAAATTACATCGTATTTATACCAAAGAAAAAACCGCTGTCCGGCACGGTCAAAATGGTCGGTGCAATCGGACTTGCGGTGATTTGCGGAATTATCTTAAATCTCTTGCCCGACGGAATCAGAGCAGGCGCAAACGATTATGTGCTAACACCCGTAACGAATGCGTTTATGGGATTGATTTCAGCCGTATCAGGACCGTTGATCTTCCTGTCGGTGCTCGGCAGTATCTGCTCGATGGGTAATATGGAAACCCTCGGCAAGATCGGAAGTAAGACGATTAAGGTTATCCTTCTTTATATGACGGTAATCGCAGTATTGATGACCGCATTCGGCAGCCTATTTTTCCACATTGAAATGGGTGGCGGCGGAGCATCGAGCTTCTCGCAGATTCTCGATTTGATCTACGACATTATCCCATCGAACTTGTTTGAACCCTTTGTAACGGGAAATGCTTTGCAGCTGATCTTCATTGCCATCATGGTCGGACTTGCAATGCTCGTC
>JAFVTV010000018.1 GCA_017502975.1 Clostridia bacterium
CCAAGTAGGGGAAGGTGGCACGCGAAGTGTGACGGATGAGGATGTTACTGACTTAAACTACTCATCCACCACTACGTGGTCCCCCTTCCCTTACAAGGGAAGGCAAATCAGCCGAATTTTCGGCTGTGGGGCGTATCATGCATGCGTTTGAGAGATTTTCAGTGAACCTTCAGGTTCTGCCTGCGTTTTGCCCCGGAGGGGCTTGTGCATACCACCGACTTAGCTGGTGGTTATGATTTTTTGTTTGTGCTGCAATGGTCCACACCAAAAAAGAATTTCATCTGTGCGGTAGGGGCGATTCGTGAATCGCCCCTTTTTATTTTTGCCGTTTGCGGGCGATTCGTGAATCGCCCCTACAAATAAAACCGCTTTCTTCTCCGTTTGCACAAGCGAAAAAGCGTTCCTCTTTGTTCGCACTAAAATAACACGGTGTGTGTTTTTGGTCTGCGCAAATGAATTGACCCTTTCACTTCATTCGTATTTTCATGGCAGGCATCATATCGCCCATGGCGCGCACCGCCTTTTCGGTTTTCTTTACCATGCGGCGCGTTTCGCGCTTGCCGCCAACCACCATGCCGACCGTGCCGCCAACCACCATGCCGGCAAGCAATCCTGCCGCCGTCATTGTTGCCTTGTTCATTTTATTCCCCCCTTTTTCTTTGCTCAATCATAGTTTGCGCCGCGGCAAATAATTTATACAAGCAAGGTCAAACAAAAAAGGAAATTTTTACAAAAACAAAGGGCTGCTTATTGCAAAACAAGCAAAAAACCGTTATAATATAAGGTAGAAAATAAAAAGGAGAGCGAACATGGAGCAGATCTATACCATACCCGTAAACGAGGCATTTGATGCATCTGCCGCCGATCACGCCTGCGGCTGCCCGATGTGTGCGCTGTATCGCAAGCTGGAGGAGAACGAGCTTGATCTGATCTTAGGCGCTTCGATGATGGAACCCGACGTGCGCATCCAAACCAATGAGGAGGGATTTTGCCGCACGCATTACGATATGATGTTTGTGCGCAAAAACCGACTTGGCATGGCTCTGACGCTTGAAAGCCACCTAAAGGAGTTGCAAAATGATTTGAAGGCAGGGCTTTTGGGCACGGTGATTGGAAAAGCGGAAACAAGACCGGTAAAGCGCATCAAGGCGCTTGAGAACAGTTGCTATGTTTGCCGCCGCATTGATTTTCATTTTCAGCACATGGCACAAACGGTAGTTTACTTATTTGAAACCGATGAGAATTTCCGCAAAAAGATCCCTGCGCAGCCCTATTTTTGCTTACCGCACTACCGCCTGCTGCTGGAGCGCGGCAACGCACGCCTTGGCAAAAAGCAAATGGCTGAGTTTACCGAGGTGCTGGGGGATGTGACAAGAAACTATCTTAGCACGCTCACCGAGGATATCAGCTGGTTTTGCAAAAAATTTGATTACCGCTACGACAAAGAGCCTTGGAAAAACTCTAAGGACAGTGTTGAGCGCGCCATCAAATTCCTGCGCGCAGACCTGCACGGCGCACCCGATAAAAAATAATCAAAGGCAACCGTTATTATTTATTTTTACTTACAAAGACAACACATATGTGTTAAAATAACAAAGAAATATAAGCACAAGGAGAACTATCATGGTACTTACACATCAAGAACTTATCCCCCTCTTGCACGGCGCTGTGCGCACGGTTGACAAGGGCGACGGATTTTTGCACCTTTTCCGCTTTACCGAAAAGCAGGTAGCGTTTTACAAAACCGTAAACCACCCCAAAAAGACCCTGTTTTTTGAGAAGGCACATGCTTCCTCCAACATTCGCATTGCCTTTACCACCAACTCCTCCTTCTTCTCGTTTGACTATTACACCACGCGCGCTGCCAACCGTGAGTACTATTACTACGACGTATTCGTAGATGGCTCCCTTGTTCATCACCAGGGCGAGGAAGGCGTACGCATCGGCGCAGGCAACATCCGCGTTGCGCTCCCTGAGGGTGAGCATCAGGTTACGGTCTACTGCCCGCCGCTTTTCTCGACCGCCATTGCCAACTTCACGATCGATGACGGCGCGAGCCTCGCGCCCATCAAGCGCTCCCGCCGCATGCTGATCCTCGGTGACAGCATTACGCAGGGGTATGATGCAAGATTCCCCTCTCAGTCCTACGCAAACCTGCTTGCCGACAAGCTTGATGCAATTTCGGTCAACCAAGGCATTGGCGGCGAGACCTTTAACCCCGGCATGCTTGACTTTGATCTTGGCTTTACACCCGACATCATCACCGTTGCATACGGCTCTAACGACTACACCAAGTGCACCAAGGAGGAGCTTATCTACAACGCAAACGAGTATTACCGCCTGCTGCGCGAGGCATACCCCGAGGCCAAGCTCTTCTCGGTTCTGCCCATTTGGCGCATGGACTGCGCCAAGGTTCACGCCATGCGCTTTGAAGAGGCGATCGAGATCTCCCGCGAGGCAGCACTTGCCGTAGGGGCTGTCCCGATCGAGGGCCTCAAGATCGTACCCAATATGCGTGAGTTCTTTGCCGATGCCAAGGTGCTTCACCCCAACGAGCTCGGCTTCAACTTCTACGCAAACGGCATGTACAAGGTCATCAAGAAACACCTTGACGAGAACTGATATGGCATCTAAATACGGAAACATGATCGATCTTTTGGCGCTCCAAAAGACCTTTATCTTAAATCACCTCGGCGAGGGTGACACCGCCGTTGATTTTACCATGGGAAACGGTCACGATACCGAGTTTTTGTCCAAAACCGTAGGCGAGAACGGGCACGTGTTTGCCTTTGACGTGCAGGAGCAGGCGCTCGAGTCAACTGCCAAAAATTTAGAGGCGGCAGGGTGCCCCAAAAACTATACCCTAATCCTTGACTCGCACCACAACGTAAAAAAATACGTACAGGGTCCGATCAAAGCAGGCATGTTTAACCTTGGGTATCTGCCCGGCAGCGACAAGACCGTGACGACCATGAGCGAGACCACCATGCCCGCCATTGAAGCGGCGGTAGACCTCCTTGACCACGGCGGCGTGCTGCTCGTTGCCGTTTACCCCGGGCACGCCGAGGGGGATGCCGAGGGTAAAATGGTGCTTGACTATTTCGCCACGCTCGACCGCCACGTGATCTGCTGCACGCTCATTCGCATTCTCAATTCCCCCACATCTCCGTTTTTTATAGTGGTGGAGAAAAAATAACGCAAAAGCGCGGATGCCTCGCATCCGCGCTTTTATCTTTTGAATAAGGCGTGTTATCACTCAAAGCGCACACTTCCTGTATTGGTTTTGATCTGGCATCGTCCGCAGACAACCTCTCCCATCGCAGCTTTGGGAACTTCTATCTTGCCCGTGTTGGTACGCACCACAAATACCGTATTAGGCGATAGCCTGCCGCTGACCCTGCCCGTATTGGTTTGAACGGAAATTTCGGGGACTGAGCAATCGCGGAGCAAAACACTGCCGGTGTTGCGCTTAATCGAAATGCTTTCTGTTGCGGTGCATTGTTCAAGCGAAACCGATCCGGCATTCCCCACCGAGGTAAAGCTCTTACAGGCGACGCTTCGGGCAAAAAGCTTGCCCATACTCATTTCAACATCCACCGTTCCAAGGCAGACAATCGAGCCGAGTTCCACGCGCCCCACGCCGGCCTTAACTGAGATTTTTTCAAGTGCCTGCTCGGGCACAAAAAGTCGAAGCTCTGCACGGTCCATGCCGATTTTCAAAAGATGATACCATTTTCTTTTGATGGGGCAAACGATCAGCACACCGTCCCGGACAAAAAATTCATACGGCCGCCGCTTTTTTTGGCGAACCACCAGCTTAGTTTCATTGTCTCCCGACGGCTCAAAGCTCACCTTAGCATCCCCCGCGAAAAGCCGTATTTCTTTATACGCATCCTTTATTTCGTAGGTGTATGTCACGTATCCTGCCATATTTACGGCTCCTTCAAAATTCTTATTTGTCGGTGATTTTATTATAACACATTGTCTAAAAAAATCAAGGCGAAGCCTTGTATATCATCATTGCGAAAGAGTATACAGCCTACGGCTGATGATATGCACCTTCGGTGATGATATACGCCTAACGGCGATGATATACCAAACCTGCGGTTTGGATAAAAAAACACTGCAGAAAATGTATCCTTTTCTGCAGTATTTTTTGGAGCTGGTGGTGAGATTTGAACTCACGACCTGCTGATTACGAATCAGCTGCACTGCCCCTGTGCTACACCAGCAACGCGCCTATTATATCATATTTGTCGGCGAATTGCAAGTGCTTTTTAAAATTTTCTTCTGAGATTACAGCTGTTTGATCAAACGAATGTAAAATTCCACCGCGCGGCCAACGGCCTCCACGCGAATGCGCTCGTTATTGCCGTGAATGGTGGCACGCTCCTCAGATGTGAGATCCATGGCAGAAAAGCGATAGACCTTATCGGAAATTCTGCCCCAATGGCGGCTATCCGAGCATTGCACCATTAAATAGGGCGTCACGACCGTGCCTTGCCACGTGCCCTCAATGGCTGCCTTTACCTTCTCATATGCGGGTGTATCGATGCGCGAAATGCGGCTGGGGTTCATGCCGTCGATTGCCGTGATCGATACGCGCTCATTATCCACAACGCTCTTTGCATAAGCGAGCGCACTCTCCATAGTATCCTCGGGATTCAGGCGCAGATTGGCGACCATGGTGGCAGTGGGGGGAATAACGTTTGGCGCTTTACTGCCCTGCATTTGTGTAAATGCCACGGTGGTGCGCATCAAGGCATTGAGCTCGCCGCCGCTCTTGCGGCAAATGAGATCCAGCACACCCTTAAAACACCAAAGATTAGCAAAGATCATGCGATAGAGGAAGGTCGAGCGCCTGCCGAGCGTGTCAAACATAGCAGCAACCGGGGGCGTGATATGCGCCCCAAAGGGCTTTTGCTCCATTTTACAGCAAGCCATTGAAAGCTCGCCCACGGGCGTGTGGGGCTTGGGGGCTGAGGCGTGACCGCCCATGGAGTTTACACGGAATTCTAGATTGAGCATGCCCTTTTCGGCAATGCCCACCATGCCGCAAGGAGCGCTGACGCCGGGGAAAACGTTTTCCACAACACCGCCGCCCTCATCAAGCACGATGCCGGGCACAATGCCCTTCTCCTCAAAATAAGAAACGATATTCGAGGCACCAAGACCGTTGATCTCCTCACCACCCGAAAAGGCGAAATACACGTCATTTTCGGGCACAAACCCTGTGGCGATCAGCTTGTCTGCGGCAAAGAGCGCCGCGTTCATGGTAACCTTGGTATCAAGTGTGCCTCTGCCCCACAAGACACCGTCCTCAAGCACGGCATCAAAGGGCGGCTTTCCCCAATATTCCTCATCAACAGGCACAACGTCGTAATGCGCCATCAAAACAGCAGGCGCCTCGGCACGCTTGCCCCGCCAGTGAAAGAGCAGCCCGCGGCCCTCAAAGCGTGAAAACGCGCAAGCGCTTGCCATATTGGGGTAAAGCGTGGGAAGCAAGGACACCAGCTTTTCAAACTCGGCATCGTCCTCAAGCGTGGCATCGCGATAGGAAACGGTTTTGCAGCGCACAAGTGCCGCTAGCTTTTCCACCGCCGCGTCGCGGTCAAGCTCCACCTTATCAAACTGCTTTTCCACAGTCTTTTGGGGGCGAAAACGGAGCGTGCGCACCAAAATCACAACAATGCCGATCAAGAGCAATCCGACAACTGTCCCGCAAAGAAAAGGCAGCACGTGCTCTAAAAGCACTTCAGACAAATTCATATTTCAATAACCTCACAGCATGTTTTTCTTGTACATTACACGCGCCTCAAGGAGCGTCAGGAGCACACCCACGGGCACCATAATGCCAACCGTGCCGCTGTCAAGCGCAGGCACAAATACGAAAAGGATCATCATCAGAGCGATGGGTGCTATCGCGATCTTCCAGTTGCGCGAAACAAACACCACACCAAGACCGCCAAACAGAGCCGGCAGGATCTGCGCAAAGGCAGGGGCAAGCACAGGCGCGTTTAACACGGGAGTCAAGGGTACGATCAAAATAACGCCTAAAATGATAATAACAGTGGTAACGATGCTCGATACCGCAATGGCAATGGTGGAGATGACCTCACCCTCCTCACTGTTTGCCTTTACCCCCATTTGATCCATCGCGGAAAGCGCACAGGGGAGCTTCAGGTTTGAAATGTTACCCGTAATAAAGGATATGTAAGAGCCGCCCGCACCCAGCATGGGGATATAAGTAAAGGTTTCAACGATACCGACTGCCCAGTACATGGGAGCTGTCGCAATCAGGCCCATCAAAAGCCCCTTGCCATCGGGCATAGCGCCAAACAAAAGCATCAAGACAATGGGGTAAAGGATCATGAGTGCCATAATGGAGAACGACCAGATGCGACCGTCACGGTGCACGCTGTCCATATAAGAAATTTGTTTGTTTTCTTTCATTGCTCCGCCCTCCTTTAAGATAACCACGCTGTGATCGGAATGGCGGAAGCCATGCCGACAACAAGACTGATGGGCAGTGCGTAATCGGAGATCCACTGCCATTTCAGCACCTTGACAAGCAGACCCGACAGAAGCATCACCACGGCAGACACCACCATCACAAGCACGGGGATAATACCGGTGAAATCACCCTTGGTAACCGAGAGCACGTCGCAAAAGACAAACCCGACAAATGCCGAGATCATACCGATAAACATGGCACTCGTAAAGATCTCGCTCCACTTTTTGTCGCGTTTTTCCATGGTGATCATACCGCTTTGCATCTTTTTGGCAACAAGAGGCACAAGCCAGATGCCGACCATGATGCTTACCGTCATTACGATCACCACGGTGACAAACTGCGAGGCGTTAAGCGACGCGCTGCCAAATTCAAGACCCATCGCGCCCACGGCATTTGAGGCGGCGATCGTTTCATAGGAGAGCGACCCCACCACCGAAAGGCGCATCCAAGGCAATGCCACGCCAAGATCCTTTGAAAGGGTCATCACGCTGATCACAATGGCGATTGCGGGCGCTATTGTAAAGGTAGCCGCCGAAATGATCAGCTTTTTCAGTTTAGCGGCATCCATGCCAAGCGCCTTTGCGCGCCTAAGGGCCTTCACCAAAAACCACACGGATTGCACCAATACGGCAACGATCAGTATCCCCGAGAGCAAAAAGATCACGGGATGATTGACGTAAAATTCCATACTTCCTCCAAAGATGTAATAATAGTACCATATTCATTATATATCTCTTAGCATCAAAAATCAAGAAGCAAATGGCATTACTAAAACAAAAGTGGAAATCCCCCCTATCCCAAACTGAACTTTTGTGCTATAACATAAAACAGGATCCTGACATGTCAGGATCCTGTTTTTATAAACGATCAGTTGTTTCCGAGTTCTCTGAAGCTTTCGTGGCCCTCAGGCAGCGTTACGGTCACAGCCTCGCCGGGATTTTCGTAAACCATTTCGCACTCAGCGGTAGCGGTAAAGGAAATGCCCTCTACGGTCATCACCATCGAGAAATCAACGCCATATGTCTGTACGTAGCCGTCCTTTACGGTGATCTCAACCACCGCATCGGAAATGGTAAGACCCGTAGCAGCTACGCCCATGGAATCGGTCATCATATCAAGCAGATCATCAAACAGCTCATTAAATGTCTCGTCGGGGATGGCAACCGTTACGGTCTTGCTCTTGTCGTCATTCTTAACGACCTCAACGTCCTTAAGAAGGTCCGCGGGGAGCTTTTTCATCATATCCTCGCTGTAATCACTATCAATATCCGCGTCGTCCAGCTTCATCTTGTAGCTGTTCTCATCGTCCACAAAATAAGCCCATTCGCCGCTGGTATAATATTTGGCCTCCATGGTCTCGCCAAACATTTCCATGCTCATATCGATCTCGGCCTTGGGGGTTTCGCTCTTGGCATCCTCAACCTTCATCTTCATCGTCATCGGAATGGTGGTGGTGATGCCTGCACCGGTCATGGTGATCTTCATGTTCATTTGTGCGGCATAGGATTCAAGCTCGCCGGTTTTTTCAAGTGCCTTATCTACAGTCTTTTCTGCATTCTGGCAGGAGGTAAACACAAGCGTCATCGAAAGCAGCACGCAAACGATCAAGCAAAGCGATACGATTTTTTTCATAGTATAACTCCTCGTTGATATAGTCAGGCTATGCCTGCATAACCATTATACACCTTTCCCACACAAAAGTCAATCAATTTCAAAAAAAAGCACGCGGCTACCGCGTGCTTTTTATGCTCTGCGCTACTCGCCTGCTCATGAGGAGCAACGCCGCGCACGAAAAATTATGAGCTGAAATTATGCTCCCAAATACGCCTTTCTCACGCGCTCGTCGTCGGCAAGCTCTGAGGCTTTGCCCGACATGGTGATCACGCCGTTTTCAAGCACGTAGGCACGGTCTGAAATGGAAAGTGCCTTTTTGGCGTTCTGCTCAACGAGCAAAACGGTCTTGCCTGCCTCGCGGAAGGATTTTACAATTTCAAACACCTCGCCTACCAGCAGGGGCGACAGGCCCATAGAGGGCTCGTCAAGCACAATGAGCTCCGGGTTTGCAAGCAGGGCTCTGCCCATGGCAAGCATTTGCTGCTCGCCGCCCGAAAGCGTGCCGGCAAGCTGATTTCTACGCTCGGCAAGGCGCGGGAACTGCGAAAGAACCATTTCCATGTTCTCTTTGATCTCGTTTTTATCCTTGCGGGAATATGAGCCAAGCAACAAATTGTCGTATACAGAAAGTCCTTGGAAAATGCGTCTGCCCTCGGGCACGTGTACCATACCCATGGAAACGATCTTGTGCGCGGGTATGTGCGTAATTTCCTGACCCTTGTAGCAAACGCTGCCCGATTTCGGGTGAATAAGTCCCGTAATGGTATGAAGCGTGGTGGTCTTACCTGCACCGTTTGCGCCGATGAGCGACACGATCTCGCCGCGGTTTACCTCGAAGGAGATGCCACGCAGTGCCTGGATCATTCCATAATATACGTTAAGGTCCTCGACCTTTAGCAATACATCTGACATTTGGCTGCTCCTTTCTTACTCACCGAGATATGCCTTAATAACGGCAGGGTTAGAAAGCACTTCGGCTGTTTCGCCCTTGGCAAGCTCGGTGCCAAAATTGAGAACCGTGAGCTTTTCGCAAATGCCGCTGACAAGGCGCATATCGTGCTCGATGAGCAAGATCGTCATATCAAACTCGCGGCGCACGAATGCGATATCGTCCATCAGCTCCTGCGTTTCACTGGGGTTCATGCCGGCAGCCGGCTCGTCAAGCAAGAGGAGCGTGGGGTTTGTCGCCATGGCACGCGCGATCTCAAGCTTTCTCTGCTTGCCGTACGGCAGGTTTGCCGCAAGATAATCCTTGTATTCCTCAAGCTGAAATACCTTAAGGAGCGCGAGGGCGCGGTCATAAAACTCCTGCTCGGTCTTCTTGTGACGGGGCAGACGGAAGATCGAATGCACAACACTGCACGGGATCTGATTGGCAAGCCCCACCATCACGTTTTCAATGACGGTAAGGTTTTTAAACAAACGAATGTTTTGGAAGGTACGGGCAATGCCGCCGCGGTTGATCTCAATGGGAGATCTGCCCGTGATATCCTTGCCGTTGTGATAAATTCTACCCGACGTTGGCTTATACACACCTGTTAAAAGGTTGAAAAACGTGGTTTTTCCCGCACCGTTCGGGCCGATCAGACCGTACAGCTCGCCTTTTTTGATCTCGAGGCTTACGTCATCCACCGCGCGCAAGCCCCCGAACTGAATGGAGAGGTGCTCTGTTTTTAAAACAAGATCCTGCTTATTCATTTTCGGCATCCTCCTTTGCATCGGCGCTTACAGGGGCAGGCTGCTTTTTCAGCCTTGCCTTCAGCTTGCTTAAAAGCACATTCATGTTATACTTCTCACGGAAGGTTTTAAGACCCGGTGCGTTCTTATAGATCACAATGATAATGAGAATGATCGCATAGAAGAAGTTTTGCAGCACCGCAAGATTGCCCGTGAGTGTGGTCTGCAGCTTAACGTTGAGGAAGGTGATGAGTGCCGCCGCGATCATAGAGCCGTTGATCGAGCCCATGCCGCCAAGCACCACCATAACAAGGATCTCAATGGAATAGTTGTAATCAAAGTTTGCGCTTTGCAAACGGTAGTTGCTATAGCTGTAAAGCACGCCCGCAATACCCGCAAAGAACGAGGAAACGGTAAATACAAACAGCTTGTATTTGGTTACGTCAATGCCGGTCGCACGCGCCGCGATCTCGTTATCCTTGATCGAAACGATCGCTCTGCCGTGCTTGGAGCGCATCAGATTTTGTGCCACCGCAAGGCAAGCAATCACCATGATAAGCGCAATAATAAAGAGATACTTTTTATTAAAGCGCGGGGTTTCAAGACCAAGCGTGCCGCCAAAGAGCTTAGCAGGCACGTTCATGACCACCGAGCGCACGATCTCACCAAAGGCAAGTGTAACAATGGCAAGATAGTCGCCGCGCAAGCGAAGCGCCGGCAAGCCGATGATAAAGCCAAAGAGCGCCGCCACGATGCCGCCCACAAGGAGCGAGAGCAAAAGCACAACAATGCTGTTTTGATTGCCGCCCAAGGCCTCTACCAAAAGGCTTGCGATCTTGCCGCCTGCATAGGCGCCCACGCACATAAAGCCTGCGTGGCCAAGCGAGAGCTCACCAAGAAAGCCCACCACCATGCAAAGCGAAACCGCTAAAATGACGGCAATGGCGATCTTTTCGAGAAGATACTGCGTAGCGGAGGTTGCCACCCCCGAAACGGAGAGTGCGCCAAACACCACGGCGACGGCAAGAACCGCCAAATAATTGCCATAGCGACGCCAGAAGGGATTTTTAAAGAATACAGCAAGCCTTGCGCTCATACCTTTTCCCTCCTCATCTTGCCAAGAAGCCCTGCGGGCTTTACAAGCAGTATTACGATCAAAATGGCAAATTCCACAGCATCGGTATAGGGTGCAAGCGCGGGAATGCTGAGCGAAATGCTCTCCACCACGCCAAGCAGAATACCGCCAAGCATAGCACCGGGAATAGACCCGATGCCGCCGATAACCGCCGCGGTAAATGCCTTAATACCGGGCATGGCACCAAAGGTAGCCGTAACGCTTGAGCCCTTTGTAAGCATCAGATAGCAAGCAACCGCAGCAAGTGCCGAGCCAATGGCAAAGGTAACCGCAATGATCGCATTGGTGTTGATACCCATAAGGAGCGCCGCATCGCGGTCCTCAGAAACCGCAACCATCGCGCGGCCCGTTTTGGAGTATTTGACAAATACCGTCAGCCCCACCATTACAAGCACCGTTACGGCAAGCGTAACAAGGGTGCTATAGTCGATCTTCAGTGTGCCGACCGAGATAAAGCCATTGATCTTCAGGGCAGAAAGCATTTTCGGTGAGGTGCCAAACGCGATCTGCGCCACGCTCTGCAGCAAAAAGCTGACACCGATAGCGGTAATCAGAACCGCCAAGGGGGAGGCGCCGCGCAAGGGCTTGTAGGCAAAGCGCTCTACCAGCACACCCAGCACCACGCAACACACGATAGCAGCGATCAGTGCCAAAACAGGATGCCCTGCGGCAAGCAGTGTTAAGTACATGGCGTATCCGCCCACCATGATGATATCACCGTGTGCAAAGTTCAGCATTTTAGCAATGCCGTACACCATGGTGTAACCAAGGGCAATAATAGCATAGGTGCCACCGGCGGAAAGCCCGTTGATAAGTGCTGTAATAAAATTCATACTCTTACCTTAAATTCCGTTCATGACAACAAATGCTGACGCAGAGATCCGCGTCAGCAATTTGCCGTACTGTTTTATTTATAAAAATCAGTTTGCTTCCTTGATCACGTAAGCAACAGCGTCCTTTTCTACAAAGCCGGTGGATGCCCACTTTACAGTGCCTGTACCGGTTACGCTGCCCGTGTAGGTGAAGCCGCCGTTGAACTGCTCCTTGAGGATCTCGCAAAGATCGGTGGCAGAGATATCAGCAGTGATCTCCTTGCCTGCGTCGATCGCGGTCTTCATTGCGTAGTAGAGCGCGTAAACACAGTCGTAAGCAGAAGCACCGAACTGGTTAAGGGGTGCATTCGGATATTTTGCCTTGTAAGCCTTGATGTAATCAGCAGCCTTACCGGTGGTTGCGGAGGAGTTGAAGTGAGAGAGCATGGAAACCTTCTGGGGAATGGCGGTGATGTCAAAGCCCTCAACAGAGGTATCAATGCCGTCAAAGCCGTCACAGCCGTAGTAGGTAGCGCTGTTGGCAACCTTGCCAACTGCCTTGCTCATAAACGCTGCAGCGGGGGTGTAGTAGATGGGCATAAAGATGAAGGTGCACTCCTGCAGCTGGGTAACCTGGCTGGTGAAGTCAACGGTTGCCTCATCACCCGTAAAGGTAGCCACAACAGCAGCATCCTTAAGAGCGGTAGGAATGGTAGCCATAAACTGCTCGTAAAGGCCGGTGGAGTAGTTGTCGTCAGACTTATAAAGAATACCAAGCTTGCCAAGCGTGTTTGCCTCGTAAAGGCTCTTCACGTAGTTTGCGGCGTAAGTACCCTGGTTGCCGTCTGCAAAGCACATTTGATAAGCGTTGTTCTCTTTTACAACGTCATTTGCAGATGCGGAGGGGGTAAGGAAGAAGAGGTTTGCATCCTTAGAAAGCTTTGCAAACTCAAGGCAGGGGCCAGAGGTTACGCAGCCGAGTGCGACCTGCATGCCCTTTGCTTCCATAGCGGCATAGTTGGTTGCCACCTTGCTTGCATCGTGTGCGTCGTCAGTGGGAAGCAGCTCAAACTTGATGCCGTTGAGGCCGCCTGCAGCGTTGATCTCATCAACAGCAAGCTGTGCGGAGTTGGCTACTGCAATACCGTAGGATGCAGCAGGACCCGTGAGGGGACCGGAAAGACCGATCTTAATGGTTCCGCTATCCTTCTTACAAGAGGAAAGCGTAGCGGCGCAGGTTGCAACCATAAGCACCGCAAGAACAAGTGCAATAATTTTTTTCATGATGTAACTCCTTTTGTTAAAAATAGGATTGTCGGCTCGGTAATTAAATAACCGATGACATGCACAAATTATACCGCAAAAATTACCGTTTGGCAATAGTCAAATTGCACAAATTCTCTTATTATATATATATTTATACATTATTTTTTTGTTTTTTTGCCCAAAATGTGCTTTTTGGCGAATATTTTTTAAATTAAACTTGTCATTTGCCGCCTTTTTCTGCTATACTGTATAGAAGCAATTTTTGCATAACGCGCCCAAAATATCACAAGATAAGAAAAACTGTGTGAGGGAGCGCTTATGCTGTTTTCATCCTTTCTTTTTTTGTTTTGGTTTCTGCCCGCGGCACTGCTGCTTTACTTTGCCCTGCCCCCGCTTGTTTGGCGTATTTCGGGCGGGCGAATGGGAGCGCGCGGACTGCTTTTTTTACGTAACGTCATTCTGCTTTTTCTCAGCCTGCTTTTTTACGGCTGGGGCGAGCCGCTTTACGTATTTTTAATGATCGCGACCGTGGCGGCGAATTTTTTATTCGGTCTTTGGGTGGCTGTGTCCCGCCGCCCCAAAGCAGTACTTTGGTTGGCGATCGCTTTCAATCTCGGGCTTCTGTTTTATTTTAAATATGCCGCCTTCTTTTTTGGCATCTTCGGCATCAGCATCCCCTCGCCCCGCATGCCCATCGGCATCTCCTTTTATACCTTTCAGGCACTGTCCTATGTTGCCGATGTGTATTTCGGACGCGTGCGGCCCGAGCAAAGCGCCGCCTCATTTGGGGCATACGTATCGCTTTTTCCCCAACTGATCGCAGGTCCCATCGTGCGATACAGTGACGTAGCGGGAGAGTTAAGAGAGCGCCGCCACAGCACGGAGGATGCCGCGGCAGGCGCGCGGCGCTTTATTGCGGGTCTTTGCAAAAAGGTGCTGCTCGCCAACCCCGCGGGCGCGCTTTTTCACACCCTTGCCGCGCGCAGTGTCGGGTCTCTTTCACTTTCGGGCGCGTGGCTTGCGCTCCTCTCGTTCTCACTTCAGATCTATTTTGATTTTTCGGGCTATTCCGATATGGCAGTGGGTCTTGGACGCATATTCGGCTTCCGCTTTCCCGAAAACTTCCGTTACCCCTATACTGCGGTGAGTTTTACCGATTTTTGGCGGCGGTGGCACATCACGCTCTCCTCCTTTTTTAAGGAGTACGTGTATATTCCCCTTGGCGGCAGTCGCCGCGGCACGGGGCGTACCGTCTTTAACCTTTTTGCCGTGTGGCTGCTCACGGGCCTTTGGCACGGCGCGGGGTGGAATTTTGTTTTGTGGGGGCTTTACTACTTTTTGTTTTTGGTGATTGAAAAATTTGTGCTTTCCCGCATGCTTTCGCGCACACCAAGGGCGTGCCGCCATGCGCTCACCCTGCTCGGCATTCTTTTCGGGTGGCTGCTTTTTGCCTTTGACGGGAGCGAGATCTATCTCACCTTCCCCCGCCTTGGCGCCTTTCTCGCGGCACTGCTCGGCAAAAACGGCGCCGTGCTGCAAAACGATCTTTTTGACCTTGTGCGCCACCTGCCCTTTCTTTTGATCGCGGCGCTCGGCTGCACACCCCTTCCCCGCGCTGCTTTTGCAAAAATTTGCAAAAAACGCGGCACGTTTGGGGTTATTTTGCCTATTTTGGGACTGCTGCTTTCGGTATGCTATCTTGCGGATAGCTCCTTTAATCCCTTTCTATATTTTCGATTTTAATTTTGTGAGGTGTCAATATGATCTCCCTGCTCGGTCGCCTATTCATCAAAAACAGCAACGACGTGCAAAGCCCTCTCGTGCGCCGCGCGTGGGGCACGCTTGCCGCAATTCTTGGCATCATTTTAAATCTGCTGCTCTTTGCCGCCAAATTCTTGATCGGCATGCTCACGGGCGCGCTTTCCATTCAGGCAGATGCCATAAACAACCTTTCCGACGCGGGCGGGTCGGTGGTTTCGCTTGTCAGCTTTAAGCTCTCGGCAAAGCCCGCGGACCGCGAGCATCCCTTCGGGCATGCACGTATAGAATATGTAGCCTCGCTTGTAGTTTCCTTCTTTATACTTTTTATCGGCGTTGAATTGGTGCGCGACGCCATTGACAAATTTATCTCTCCCATCCCGCTTGCGCTCGATTGGGTGGCGATCACGGTGCTTTCCCTCTCCATTCTTTGTAAGCTTTGGATGGCATTTTTTAACCGCAAGGTCGGCAAGCGCATTGACTCTGACGTGATGCGCGCCACTGCCATTGACAGCCTTTCCGATGCCGCCGCCACCGCCGCCGTGCTTGCTGCCAATCTGTTGGGGCTGTTACTGCCCGATGCCGCCGCGCTTTACATCGACCCCGTGATGAGTATTTTGGTTGCCACACTGATCTTTGTCGCGGGTCTTAGAGTCCTGCTTGAAACCAAAAATTCTATTCTTGGCACAGCACCCGATAAAGAGGTGGTGAATGCCATTCGTCGCGTGGTGTCAGAGTATCCCGAGGCACTCGGCATTCACGATCTCATCGTGCATAACTACGGCCCCGGTCGCACGCTCGCTTCCCTGCACATTGAGGTGGACGGCAAGGAGGATATCTTCCGCTCGCATGATACCATTGACCTGATTGAAAGACGGCTTGCCGAGGAATTGCATATCGCCTGTACCATTCATATGGATCCTATCGTTACCAACGATGAGGAGGTCACCAAGTGGCTTGCCATTGCAAAAGAGGCAGTTGCCGCAGTGGATGCTCGCATCGAACTGCATGATTTTCGTATCGTGCCGGGGCTTACACACACCAATCTGATCTTCGATATTGCCGTGCCTTTTGAGATCAAAACGCAAGAGCATCTCTTAAAGGATATGATCGATGCCAAGATCCGCGCCGTTGACCCCTCCTATTTCACCGTCATCACCGTAGACCGTATGTAATAAAAACGGAAGTCCCCCAACACTTTTCGGTGCTTTGATGGGACTTCCATTTTTGTTAAAAAATTTTTTAGAAATGTTCTAAAAAACTATTGACAAACCGATTTATTCGTGTTAAGATAGAATTGTTCCAAAGAGGAGCACGCGGCAACATGCCGCCACTAAGCGACGTAAAATGATAATATAAAAGGAGATTTCGGTTATGAAAAAGTTTATTTGTTCTGTTTGCGGTTACGTACACGAGGGTGACAGCGCCCCTGAAAGATGCCCCCAATGCAAGGTTCCTGCCGAGAAGTTTAACGAGGTGAAGGATAACGAGCGCACCTGGGCGGCTGAGCACGTTGTCGGCGTTGCAAGCGGCGCACCTGCCGAGATCATTGAGGGTCTGCGCGCCAACTTTATGGGCGAGTGCACCGAGGTTGGTATGTACCTTGCCATGGCACGCGTAGCACACCGCGAGGGCTACCCTGAGATCGGTCTTTACTGGGAAAAGGCAGCATATGAGGAAGCAGAGCACGCTGCAAAGTTTGCAGAGCTCCTCGGCGAAGTCGTAACCGACTCGACCAAGAAGAACCTTGAGATGCGCGTGGAGGCCGAGAACGGCGCAACGCTTGGTAAGTTTGAGCTTGCCAAGATGGCAAAGCAGCTGAACCTTGATGCCATTCACGATACCGTACACGAAATGGCACGCGACGAGGCTCGCCACGGCAAGGCATTCGAGGGCCTGCTCCAAAGATACTTCGGCTAATTCACGATAAGGAGAACCGCTATGAAGGAAAATTACATGGTCTGTAACTGTATGCAGGTCAGCTACGCTAAGATCGCCGATGCGCTTGATACACACGAGCGGTTTGATAACGTGATCTCCGCCTTTGAGGAGATCCAAAAGCAGACCCACTGCTCCACGGGCTGTGGCGGCTGCCACCAAAAGGTGCTCGACGTCATTTCCGAGATCATGATGGGTAAATAAACCACACCGTTTTAAGGGGAGAGCGACAAACTCGCTCTCCCCTTTTTTACATTTTGGCGCAACTCTATTGAAATCCTACCCGCTTTATCATATAATGAAGTCAGGCTATCACAATAGACAAGCTGTGAAAAACACGATCAAAAGGATCGCGCCAATATTTCATTTGATATAAAAGAGTAAAGACATACACAAGAGGTAAATAATATGTTTGATTTTAAAAACAAGGTTGTCGTCGTAACCGGCGGTGCGCGAGGCATTGGAAAGTGCATATCAGAAAAATTCCGTGAGGCAGGTGCGACTGTTTGCGTGATCGATCTGCTCCCGAACGATTATTTCGTTGGCGACCTTGCCGACAAGGAAACGCTGGAACGTTTTGCAAAAAAAGTGATTTCCGACTTCGGGCACGTCGACTATCTCATCAACAATGCCGCGCCCAAGTCCTGCGGTATTACAAACGGCAGTTATGAGGATTTTGAATACGCGCAAAAGGTCGGTGTTACCGCACCCTTTTACCTCTCAAAGCTCTTTGCGCCGCACTTCAAAAAGTCGGCTGCTATCGTAAATATATCCTCCTCGCGCGATAGAATGAGTCAACCCGAAACCGAAGGATATACAGCGGCAAAGGGCGGCATTTCCGCTCTCACACACGCCATGGCGGTAAGCTTTTCGGGCAAGGTGCGTGTCAATTCGATCTCACCCGGCTGGATAGACAACAGCTACACCGTATATGAGGGCGCGGATGCGATACAGCAGCCCTCGGGCAGAGTTGGAAATCCGCCAGACATCGCCAATATGGTGCTGTATCTTTGCTCGGATATGGCAGGATTTATCACAGGCGAAAACATCTGCATCGACGGCGGCATGACAAAGCAAATGATCTATCACGGAGATCACGGCTGGTTGCTTAGCCGCACGGGAATCGAACCCACAAGCCCTGCGGCTAACAAGAAAAACTAGAAACGGAGAAGCATTATGGCATACATTGCATCAAAAGAAAGATACGACAACATGAAATACAACAAATGCGGGGAAAGCGGGCTAAAGCTCCCTGCTGTATCGCTTGGTCTGTGGCACAATTTTGGCGCAAATGACAACTACGAAAACATGCGGGCAATGTGCTTTACTGCCTTTGATAACGGCATTACGCATTTTGACATCGCCAACAACTACGGCCGCCCCGCGCTTGGTAGTGCGGAAGAAAACTTTGGAAAAATACTCCGCGAGGATATGCATGCCTACCGTGACGAAATGATCATTAGCACAAAGGCAGGCTACCGTATGCTCGATGGCCCTTATGGCGACTTTGGCAGCAGAAAGTATCTGCTTTCCAGCCTTGATGCAAGCCTCAAGCGCCTGGGGCTTGATTACGTTGATATTTTTTACCATCACCGCCCCGACCCCGATACCCCCTTGGAAGAAACGATGGGCGCGCTTGACCATGCCGTTAAAAGCGGCAAGGCGCTTTATGCAGGGCTTTCCAACTATGACGGAGAAACCATGGCACGCGCGGCGGCGATCCTTCGTGATATGCGTTGCCCGTTTGTGATAAATCAAAACCGTTATTCGATTTTCGACCGCAAGGCAGAGGCAAACGGCTTGTTGGACACGGCGCGAAACGAGCGCAAGGGCGTTATCGTTTTCAGCCCCCTTGCACAAGGCCTTCTTACCAACCGTTATATTGACGGAGTGCCCTCAGACAGCCGCGTTCGCACAAGCGGTATTTTCTTGAAAGAAACGAATTTAACCGAAGAAAAGCTCGATCAAATTCGCGCGTTAAACGCCATCGCTCTAGAAAGAGGTCAGAGCCTTGCGCAAATGGCACTTGCTTGGGTCTTACACCGCGAGGAGGTTACAAGCGTTTTGATCGGTGCGTCAAAGCCGTCGCAGATACTGGATAACCTTGGCGCCATGAACTCGGCTCCCTTCACTAAAGAAGAGCTTGCCATGATCGATGAGATCGCGCTAAAATAAAGCGCCCCAAACGGTGCTTGACGTCATTTCCGCGATCATGATGGGGAAGTAACAAAAAAGGCTTTCTCAAATGCCTTGGCATTTGAGAAAGCCCCTTTGGTTTTTGCTTGGCCATAAAATATACAACCTGCACAATTTTTTAAAAAAGTTGTTGACAAATTTGTTTAAATATGCAATACTATAAGTACCGTTTTTCACGTCAAAATACAAAACAAGGAGATAAAAAACATGTTTGATCTTACAGGTAGAGTTGTAGTAGTATCGGGCGCCTCCTCCGGACTTGGCGCGCAAATGGCACGCGGATATGCAAAGCAGGGTGCAACATTGGTTATCCTTGCGCGCAGACTGGAAAGACTTGAAAGCCTTGCGAAGGAACTTCGCGAAATGGGTGTAAAATGTCTGCCCTTGAAGTGTGACGTAACCGATTCTAAAATGGTGGATGAGGTTGCGCTCACTGTTGAAAAAGAGTTTGGCAAGGTAGACGTATTGGTAAACTGTGCCGGTTCTGCAAAGAACGCAGGCGTTCTTGCTATGACCAACGAGGAGTGGGATTTCACCATGAGCGCGGATCTCACCAGCGTTTTCTACGTAACCAGAGCCTTTGCAAATATTATGAAGAAGAATAATTACGGCCGCATTATCAACATTGCCTCTATGTACGGTCTTGTTGGCAATCCTGCGATCGACACCGTGGCTTACCATGCCTCCAAGGGCGGCGTTGTAAACTTTACCAGAGCCGTTGCCGCAGAGCTTGCAAAATACAACATTACCTGCAATGCAATCTGCCCCGGCTATTTTGCAACCGAGCTTACCGTGGATACGCTTAACACCGAAATGTTTACCAATTATATGAAGGCAACCGTTCCGGTTGGCCGTTACGGCCGCGAGGGCGAGCTTAATTCCGCGGCGATCTTCCTTGCTGCGGATGAATCCTCCTACGTAACAGGCGTTATTCTTCCCGTTGACGGCGGCTATACCGCAATCTAAAATTTTAAAAAAGGAGCCTTCTGCGGAAGGCTCCTTTTTTATGTCTGTTACCGCGGCGCGGTTTTTACCATCGCCTCAAGGCAGACGGCATCGCCCTTTTTGGTTCGAAAATAATATACACCCTCGCCGCCGTCGGCGCGCTCTACGGTGACGGTATCGCCAAAGGCTGCCTCGCGGTAGTAGGCAAGCGACATGCCAACCACGCGCAAATTTGCAGGATCGGGCAGAAAATCGCATACCATATCGGGGTATTTGGTATTATTCATGTGCATGTTATAGTCAAGATCGACAAAGGTGATGCAGCGCTCGCCCACCGCCCGAAACGCAAGATTGCGCGGCACGCGAAAGCGCACGGGCATCTCGGTTGAAAGCTCGGGCTCATCGCCAAAGGAAAGCGGAAACGCCTCACACGAAACAAGCGCACGGTCCCCTACGCGCACCAGCGCCCAAAGCGAGTGACAGCGCGCGATCAGCTCCTCACCGCAAAAGACCTCAAAGCCACGCGGAAAGGTATAGCCGCGCCCCTTACAGGTAAAGGTTTCCACCCTTATTTTTTCAAATGCCGTAAGAGGACGCAGGATATCAAAGGATATGCGGCTCAAAATAAAGCCTACACCCTCTTTATCGCGGATCGCGTCAAGCGACTGCCCCGCCGCCACAAATTGCAGATTGCTGGTTTCCTGCATGAGCGCAAGGAGCGCCGAGGGGCGCATTTCGCGCATGGCATCGGTATCATGCCAGCGCACGGTGTGATTTTCAATATGTTTCATAACATCCTCTTAAATTTCTAAAAAGAGGTCGCGGATGCGACCTCTTTTTCTTTTATTCTCTTACAGTGTGTTAGAGGAGCCCAGCACATTCTTGATCTTATGCTGTACCATCTTCTTGACCTCGGCACGTGCAACCGTAAGGTAACCGCGGGGGTCAAATACACCGGGCTCGTTTGCAAATACGCGGCGAATGCCTGCCGTCATGGCAAGACGGATATCGGAGTCGATATTGATCTTACATACAGCCATGCCTGCTGCCTGACGGAGTTGTTCCTCGGGAATACCCACAGCATCAGGCAGCTTGCCACCAAGTGCATTGATCTCCTTTACGCACTCCTGTGCCACAGAGGACGCGCCGTGCAAAACGATGGGGAAGCCGGGCAGGCGCTTTTCGATCTCCGCAAGGATATCAAAGCGAAGAGGCGGGGGCACGAGAATGCCCTGCTCGTTTCTGGTGCACTGCTTTGCAGTAAACTTATATGCGCCGTGAGAGGTGCCGATAGAAATGGCAAGCGAGTCAACACCCGTGCGGGAAACAAACTCCTCAACCTCCTCAGGGCGGGTATAGGAGGAGTGCTCTGCCACAACGTCATCCTCAACGCCTGCAAGCACGCCAAGCTCACCCTCAACCACAACGCCGTGTGCGTGTGCGTATTCTACGACCTTTTTGGTCAGCGCAATATTATCCTCAAAGCTGTGGTGAGAGCCGTCGATCATTACAGAGGTGAAGCCACCGTCAATGCAGGACTTGCAGACCTCAAAATCTGCACCGTGGTCAAGATGAAGCGCGAGATCCACCCCGCTATCCTCAACCGCTGCCTTTGCAAGCGCCATGAGATAGGCGTGCTTTGCATATTTGCGCGCACCTGCAGAAACCTGCAAAATAACGGGCGATTTTTCCTCAGCGGCAGCCTCCGTGATCGCCTGAATGATCTCCATGTTGTTAATGTTAAAGGCACCGATGGCATATTTGCCCTCGTATGCTTTTTTAAACATTTCCTTGGTTGTAACAAGAGCCATGCTTATATCTCCTTACAATATAAATATTCTACCTATCATTATACTGAAAATAGCGTTAAAAATCAATAGCTTTTCTCAAAAAAAGTGAAAGTTTTGCTACCCACAGTAGCGGCGCCTATCCTATTGCCCCCTCTTGCCCCGCTTGCTCTGCCCCGTTGCCTGCCGTCCCCGTAGCGGTGGGGGCATCTCCCGTGCTTGCCACCGCCGCAGCAGGCGCCCCATACGTGCCAAAGGGCAGGTCGGGCACGGTGGTTGCAGGGCGTGCGGGCAAGCGCGCCCCGTGCGGCAAGAGCCCAAGACTCACGGCAATGGCGTTGTCGATCTCCAGCATGATCTCCTCATCAAGATGCCCCATTTTTTCACGCAATCTGCGCTTATCTAGTGTACGTACCTGTTCGAGAAGCACTACCGAATCTCGCGCGAGCCCAGCGCGCTCGGCATAAACGTCAATATGTGTAGGGAGTTTTGTTTTTCCCATGCGTGAGGTAATGGCAGCCGCAATTACCGTGGGGCTGTATTTGTTTCCAACATCGTTTTGTATGATCAAGACAGGGCGCACCCCTCCCTGCTCCGACCCCACAACAGGGCTAAGATCCGCATAATAGATATCGCCGCGTTTCACACTGATCATCCTACTCTCCTCCAATTTCACAACACGCCGTGGGGCGCTTTTGATGCTATTATTTTACCCCTTGGCATGCCTTTAATCACCGCGCGCCGTTTTTCTCGGCGCTCTCCCTTTCATTGTATGCAAACCGTGTCGAAAAAGAAAAGGAACGCGCGACATATGACCTTTTTGGGCACAGTTTTTTGCATTGCTTCTTGTAATTACAATCATAGTATGTTATAATAATAAGGATAAACTAAAGGGGGGGCTGATGGATATGGTCTTGACCGAGGAAAAAAAGAATACCGTGCCCCTCATTGACGCTGCCAACGCGGCGCGCCGCCACCTGCTAAGTGAGGATAGCCTGCGCCGCATGCGCCTGCTTCCCATAGCCCCGCCCGTTGCGCGCACCGCCGAGGGGGGCGGCACCTTTACCTATTATTTTGACCCGAACAAGGTAAAGGAAGCGCCTGCAAATTACAAATACGGCAAAAGGCTTTCTGACCCAGCACCCGCAGACAAGCCCCACGCCCCTGCGGGTGAAGCGCGCCGCGTCAGCGCCCGTCAAGCCGCGGCACAGGGGCTTTTCCCTACTGAGGTGCTGGCACGCATGTATTACGAGCCGCTTGAGGCGCCCGTTGCATATTATGTTAAAAAAAGCGGTGAGCGTGTAGAACTTTACGACCGCGCTACCTGCCGCCGCCTGCCCCTGCCCTGCGCCAAATGCGGCGATGCCGTGCGCTACCGCGCCAAGCTTTGCCGTAGCTGCTATACCGCCGAGCTTGCCAAGCGCCGTGAGGCGGGCGACAAAAAGCGCACTGCTTATTACGGCATGAACAGGTCACGCGTGCTCTTTTTCGATCTTGAACTCACAGGGGTTTTTGACCACGATGAGATCCTTTCGGTTTCCATCGTCAACGGCAACGGAGAAACCGTGCTCCACACCCTCACGCGCCCCCAGCGGCAAAAGCGCTGGAAGCGCACCGAGAAAATTCACGGCATCACACCCGAAATGGTAAAGGATGCCCCCACGCTTGCCGATATCACGCCCCAACTGGTTAAAATATTCAACAATGCCGATCGCCTGATCGCCTTTGGCACCTCTACCGATTTTTCGCATTTGCGCCGCATTTACAAAACACGCGCCGAGCGCGATCGCATGCACGAAAAGCTGCTGGATTGCGCCACGGAATTTGCGCATTACATTCACGAGCACGAGGTCGAACTGACACATCTTTCCCTCTCGGACGCGATGACGCATTTTTCTCTTGATTGGACGGGCACAGCGCACACCTCCCTTGCTGACACCGATGCGTGCCGCAAGGTTTTTGAAGCGCTCTTTCCCCACTATTTTGAAAGCGAGGCTATCTAATGGATCTTTTTTTCGGCTTTGATAAACCCGTACTAAACGAGGAAGGGCTCTCCCTTCTTTGCACGCTTTATGACGACCTGTTGGTCGACATGTATGAGGCACTGCTTAAGGAAGAGCAGATCCCCTATCTCAAAAAGGATCGCAGTGGCGGCGGCGCGATCCGCATTTTAATGGGCAACAACCCGCACGGCACCGACATTTACGTGCCCACGGAATACGTGGAGCGCGCGAGCGAACTTTTGACCGCAGAGGGCGATGACAGCGATTACGCCACCGACGGTGCCGAAACACAGGACGCTGAATAAGGACGGTACTGCTATGAAGGAAATTTTACTGTGTAAATACGGCGAGATCGTATTAAAGGGCGCCAACCGCCGTTATTTTGAGGATATGCTTGGCAAGGAGCTGCGCTTTCGCGCGGCATCCTTTGGCAATTTCAGCGTAACGTGGGCGCAAAGCACGATCTATATTGAGCCCAAGGATGAATTTGCCGATCTTGACGGCATGTTTGAGGCGGCACGCCGCCTGTTTGGCATTGCAGGCGTGGTGCGCGCGGCGGTAGCCGAAAAGAATATGGAAAGCATCCTTTCCGTCGCAAGATCCTATCTGCCCCCCTTCCTTTCGGGCAAAAAAACCTTTAAGGTAGAGGCAAAGCGCTCTGACAAGGCGTTCCCCCTCTCCTCGCCCGAAATCTCACGCGAGGCGGGCGGCGCCATCCTTTCGGTGATGCCGCATCTGCGCGTTGACGTGCACAACCCCGATGCTACCGTGCGTGTAGAGGTGCGCGAAACCGCCGCTTATGTGCATGCGGGGCAGTTTAAGGGCGCGGGCGGCTTGCCTGTGGGTGCAGGCGGCAAGGGGCTTTTGCTGCTTTCGGGCGGCATTGATTCCCCGGTTGCCGGCTGGATGATGGCAAAGCGCGGCGTAAAGCTTGAGGCGCTTTACTTTGAGTCCATGCCCTACACCAGCGAGCAAGCACGCCAAAAGGTGCTGGATCTCGCGGGTCTTGTGGCACGGTGGGCAGGCAGCATGCAGGTAAACGTTATTTCTCTTACACACATTCAAGAGGAGCTGGTAAAGCACTGCGATGAGGAGTATTTCACTCTGCTTTTGCGCCGTTTTATGATGCGCCTTGCAAACCGCGTGGCGAGTATGAAGGGATGTGAGGCACTCATTACGGGCGAGAGCCTTGGGCAGGTCGCCTCGCAGACCATGCAGGCATTAAACGTAACCAATGTGATCGCCGCCTATCCCGTATTTCGCCCCTGTATTGGCATGGATAAGGAGGAGATCGTGCAGATCGCGCGCATGATCGACACCTTTGAAACCTCTATCCTACCCTTTGAGGATTGCTGCACGGTATTTACCCCCAAGCACCCCAAAACGCGCCCCGTATTAGAAAAGGTAGAGGAGCAGGAGAAAAAGTTGCCCATTGATGAGCTGGTAGAGGAAGCGTTTGCTACCCTTGAGCCCTTTTACATCCGCGCAAAATTTTAATAACTGATAAGGAAGTATAACTATGACCAAGATCGATATTTTCTCTGGCTTTCTCGGCGCCGGCAAGACCACGCTGATCAAAAAACTGATCAGTGAGGCTTACGTGGGCGAGCGCCTTGTGCTGATTGAAAACGAGTTTGGCGAGATCGGCATTGACGGTGGATTTCTTGCCGATGCCGGTATCGTTGTCAACGAAATGAACTCGGGCTGTATCTGCTGCAGTCTGGTGGGCGATTTTGGCGAGGCACTCAAAAAGGTGCTCACCGAATACGCGCCCGACCGCATTCTCATTGAGCCCTCGGGCGTTGGCAAGCTCTCCGACGTAGTGCGTGCCATCAAGGATATTGGTGCCGATGACCTTGTGCTTTCGGGCACCGTTACCGTAGCAGATGCCAAAAAATGCCGCATGCATATGCGCAATTTCGGCGAATTCTTCAACGACCAGATCGCAAACGCGGGCACCATTGTTTTAAGCCACACCAAGGGGCTTTCCGAGGAGCAGCTGCACGCCGCTATTGAGGCGCTGCGTGAGCACAACGACCGCGCCGTGATCGTAACCACCGATTGGGCGGAGCTGACGGGCGCACAGCTGCTTGGCGCGATCACGGGCACCGATACCCTTGCCGCCGCGCTTGGGCGTCTTACGGATGAAGCGCTTTGCCCCACCTGCGGACATCCGCATGAGCACCACCATCATCACGACGAGGAGTGCCATTGCCACGAGCACGAGCACCATCATCACGATGAGGAATGCTGCTGCCACGACCACGAGCATCACCATCACCACGATGAGGAATGCTGCTGCCACGACCATGAGCACCATCATCACCACGATGAGGAGTGCCATTGCCACGAGCACGAGCATCATCACCACGATGAGGAGTGCTGCTGTCACGACCATGAGCACCATCATCACCACGATGAGGAGTGCCATTGCCACGAGCACGGGCATCATCATCACCACGCCGACGAGGTATTTGTCAGCTACGGCGCCGAAACCGCCAAGCGCTATGACAAGGATGCTCTGCTGAAGGCGCTTTCGGCACTTGACGATGCCAAAACATACGGCACGGTGCTGCGCGCCAAGGGCATTGTTGCCGGCGAGGACGACAAGTGGCTCCACTTTGATTATGTACCGGGCGAGGGGGACGTGAGAGAAGGCTCAGCCGCGATCATCGGCCGCCTTTGCGTCATTGGCTCTGCCCTGAACAAAGCAGCCCTTTCCGACCTTTTGGGCGTCACGCTGAAATAAGGTGAAGCCATGGCAAATAATATTCCCGTATATCTGTTTACCGGCTTTCTTGAAGCGGGTAAGACCAAAATGATACAAGAGACCCTTGAGGATGAGGGCTTTAACGACGGTTGCCGCATCCTGCTGCTCACCTGTGAGGAGGGCATTGAGGAATACGACGCTACACGCTTTTTTGGTAAAAACGTATACCAAGTAACCGTGGAGCGCGAGGATGCGCTCACGCCCGCCCTGCTTGAGCGCCTGACAAAGGAGCACAAGCCCGAGCGCGTGGTGATCGAATATAACGGCATGTGGCAGCTTGCAACGCTCTACGAGAGCTTGCCGCGCGGCTGGTACATCTTTCAACAGCTACTGTTTGTAGATGCCACCACCGCAATTACCTATAATGCCAATATGCGCAGCCTTATGGTGGATAAGTTAAACGACGCGGAACTTGTGATCTTTAACCGTGCCGACAATGCTGACCGTATGGCACTGCACAAACTGGTGCGCGGTATCAGCCGCCGCGCGCGCATTGCCTATGAAACCGCCGCCGAGGAGCTGGAATACGACGAGATCGAGGATCCCCTGCCCTTTGACAAAAACGCCCCCGTCATTGCCATTGCAGACGCGGACTATGCGCTGTTTTACCGTGATCTTGCCGATGAAATGCCTGCGTATGACGGCAAGACTGTAAAGTTTAAAGGGCTTGTTGCGCGCGACCGCGCGCTTGGCAAGCGTGCCATTGTCATTGGCAGACACGTGATGACCTGCTGTGAGGATGACATTGCCTATCAGGGTGTTGTGTGCAATTTTGACCGCGAGGTCGGACTGCAAACAGGCGAGTGGGCGATCGTGACCGCCAAGATCAAGGTGGAGCCGCACAAGCTCTACGGCGGCGTGGGCCCTGTGCTCTATGCCACCGATATCGCGCTCACATCCGAGCCAAAGCAACCCCTTGCAACATTCTACTAAGAAAAGGAAAAGAGGGAGAGGGACTTTTTCAAAAGTCCCTCTCCCTCTTGCTCCCACTCCCCAAAACCTTTGAAAGGAAAAACCGTGTGGCGAGTTTTTCCTCGCTTCGCCCAAAGCCCCACAAAAACGGGCGCTTCTGTGAAGAAAGAAACTGCAATGCGGTTGCAGGCGCCCCTACAAGAAAACCGCTTTCCCTGCTGCAAAAGCTGTGGGGAAAGCGGTTTGTTTTAGTGCCTTCAGGCACCCCCACACGAAGCGCGAAACAGACAACCACCCGCTATGCGGGCGGGGAACAATGGGTTATACCCCTTTTGTATAGAGTGTATCGTTACATAAGGCTTCTCCTTGAGGAGAGGCTCCCGCGTAGCGGGTGGTGAGGTGTAGCCGCCATAGCGGCGTGTTCGAGTTTTGCAACGAGCCGCACAAAC
>JAFVTV010000019.1 GCA_017502975.1 Clostridia bacterium
ATGAAGCTGCTAAAAAATGGGGGCTTTCAAAAAGATTTGTTCAGGTTCTTTGTGCTAAAGGAAGAATAGAAGGAGCAACCCGTTTGGGTAGAGCGTGGATGATACCGCACAATGCTAAAAAGCCAATTGATGGCAGAACCAAGGCGGCGCGATCAAAGCGTGATGCGGATATGCCACTTCCTCGCAAAACGCCGTTTCTGTATATGACAGATCTCTATAACACGCCCGGAACTGCTGACGATGTAGGTGAAAGCCTTGCGTTCAACCACGAAGCTCGTGTGCTTTTTGAAGCTGAGGTCGCATACTCTCGCGGTGACATTGACAGAGTTTACGATATAGCAAACTACCTCCTTCACAAGCACTCGGGTTTTTATGCCATACAATCAGCAGGTATGCTTCTCGCTATGTGCGCGATATGGAAAGGCGATATTGAAATGTGGCGTAAAGCTAAGATACATATATCCGAAGCACCTGCCAAAAACGACAATGACCGAGACGTGATGCAGCTTGCGATCAGCGCGGTAGATATTATGGTATATAACGTGGAAAGCTTCCCGGAATGGTTCAAGAAAGGGCGTTTTGATCCAATTCACAAGGACGCATACCCTGCTGCAAAGGTGTATTACGCCAAATATCTGTACGCACTCGGTTATGCGGTAGCAATGGGTCTTGTTAAGGTGGAAGGAACACAAGGTCTTTATATTATGTCGGTCATTTCCTTTTCGGTAGAGCCGATGATCTCATGGGCAAGAGCCAACAATACCATTATGGCAGAGATATATTTGCGCCTTACCTGTGCCGCAATCTACCACAACTGCGGCAAGGACGAGGATGCGATCTACCACATCGACAAAGCCATAGAGCTGGCGCTCCCCGACAAATTCTACGGCGTTCTTGCCGAGTACTGCCGTGCACTCGATACACTTATGGAAAAGCGCCTCTCACTCATTGACGAGGGTGCTTGGAAGGAAGTCAAGAAGCTCTATAAGATATATAATGAGGGGTGGTCAAAGCTCTCGGGTGCAGTTAGAGGCAAGACGATTCTGACCACACTTTCCGATAAGGAGCGCGAGGTCGCCAAGCTCGCCGCCTTCGGAATGGGCAATCAGGAGATCGCCGAGCATCTGCACATATCGCTCTCTGTTGTCAAGCAAGCGGTGCGTATTGTAAGCGAAAAATCGGGTCTTCCGAGGTCGGAATTTGCCGCGATCTTGTAATTTTATATATCCAAAACACCCTGGGAAAGATATATAAAATTTTGTCAAAAGCCAAAAATACTCAAAAAATCAGACCTAAAAAAGTGATTTTAGGTAATACCGCAAATAGGAAAAGTCTGTTATACTGTTAACAACAGTATGGCAGATTTTTCTTTTTGACAAAAGACGGGAGGAGTCCGATATGTTAAGCAGTTTATTTCAGAACAATATTCAGCCTGCGGAGGTTACCCACGAGGAAGGTGAACTTTACAAGGTTGTAACTACCTTTGGTAAGACCTTTGAGCTGAGGTATGGTTACTATGAGGAATGCGACCGACAGAGTCCACTATGCGACCCTGTTGTGATCTATCCCGACTTTACAAAAGAACCTGTTTACACGGATGAGGGAACGCCGTTCGTTACGATGATGCAGGATGCTTGTAAGAGCTACAGGGGAGACACAAAACGCACACCCGATACAACCTGCTGTGAATGTAAATACTTTCAGCAAGGTGAAGATTGGATCGGGATATGTACTTGTATAAAAAACAAAAAATGATATTGATCTTGGATGATTTTAAAAAAGAAAGAATTAAGGAGAAAATTATGGAAGCTTTTAAACACTTGCTTGCCGTGATACTGACGGTAGCGTTGATGTTGACGTTTGCGAGCTGTTACACGATATCCGGGCAGAAAATGAGAACTGTCAAGGGTACATATCAGCTGACGCATTATACGTACACTCCAAAATACGAGCGAAAAGAAGGCTACACGCCAAGGACGTTTAACTATCTCGAGGACGAGGAGTATCAATACGAGGATTATCTTATTATCACCGGCTCCGGTACGGGTTACTACGTGCATAAGGAAGCAGGCTCTGACGCATACGTTAAGGAGGTCACGCTGTCCTATGAGTATGATGACGAGAATTCATCAAAGGTAGAATATGTTATATTCAACGATGCTCTGACGGTGAACAAGAACACCGAGTTTAACAAAATGGGTGTTACGAAGAATTCACTCAACTATACGAAAAACTCATTTGATTACAATGAGCTGTTCACCAAAAAGCCGATGCGCTCGGAGGCTCTGACTGTGCGTTGGACAAAGGTCAGCCGCGACACTGATCTTGATTATGCGGAGAAGCAGCTCGGTGAATTGAAGAAATATAGCTATAGCGCGTTTGGAGCGCGAGGAATATACGGTCTCAACGCTCCGTGGGATATTGAAAGCGGTGTAGTGCAGGATAGCCCTTATCAGTACTTCTATTATGTAATAGATACAGCTGAAAACGCTCTTAAGGCTACCGCTTATTATGCGCTGAAGGAAACGCCCGGCGAAAAGGTCGTGCGTGAATATCAAATAGAGCGTATATCTGATGACTGGAGTATTCTTGTTATCGATGGGGTGGAATGGACGCTTGAGCAACCCTATAGCACTAATTATTATAACGATACAGACGGTATGAGAACCACACTCAGCCGCGTCAGTAGCGATATATCCGATAAAAGACTCAGTGAACTGATAGATATGTGGCTTCCCGTAGGACAATAAGTGGCACAAAAGGAGATTATAAGCTATGAAAAAAACACTTACATTTGCTATTTTGCTATTTACATTTTGCATTTTCCTCACCGCTTGCGGTGACAAATGTGAGCATACATACGATAATGCCTGCGACGCGAGCTGCAATGATTGCGGAGAAACAAGAGAGGTATCGGCGCATCAGTGGAATGATGCCACCTGTACGACACTTAAAACCTGTACAGTCTGCAAAGCGACCGAGGGCGAACCTCTCGGACACAAGCCTGCCGAGGATGACGGCGATTGCTGCACCGACGTATTGTGTACGGTCTGCGGTGCGGTAACAACTCCTGCAAAGTTAGAGCATATTGCACACGCCGATGACGGCGACTGCACAACGCCTGTCACCTGCACCGAGTGCGGCTGGCTTATAATACCGGCATGGGAGCACAATTTCGCAGGAGATTGGAAAACCGATGCAGACGGACATTGGCACGTATGTCAGAACACAACTGAGGACATGAACTGCAAGGTAGCAGGCACCAAGGAGGCGCACAATAAGGGCAGCGACGGTAAATGTACCGTTTGCGGATATGTTGTTGAGGTGCTTCCTCCTCACGAGCACTCTTACACCGTAGCGGATTATGACGACACACATCACTATATGAGATGTGCCTGCGGTCAGATCGACGAAAGCACCAAGGTATCTCACACCGGGGCGTCTGACAATGACTGCACGACCGATGATAAATGCACCTGCGGCTACACCGTAACGGCGGCGAAGGATCACGTAGCAGGCGCAGATGACGGAAACTGCGAAACACCGATAGGGTGTGTGAACTGTGAGCAGGATGCGAAAGCCGGAGCAACAAGTCACCACGACGCTGACCACGACTACCTTTGCGACAACGCAGGCTGTCAGGTAACGGTTGGCAACCCACCCAAAGATACAAACCCCGGCATCGACTTGCCGATTGATACGAATTAGGAATTCGGAATTAAAGGAGAAACGCTTATGACAAAAACTAAAAAATTCAGCATTCTTCATTTCGCATTCTGCATTGCTCTTATGCTTAGCTTGTTAACGGTTTTCGCAGTAGGCGTAAGTGCAGAAGAGCCCACCACCGCCCCTGTCGCAGAATTTGTAGGTCAGCAGGTCAACCTCGGCGGCGATATCTCAATGAAATTCTACGTCAGAAACAATGAAGATCGCCCCATTGAAAGCATAACGGTCGAGGTCGAATTCCTCGGTAAACTAACGTATATTACCGAGTGTGAGAAGCATCCCACTGACGCTAAAGTGTATATCTACACCTTTGAAGGCGTGGGTCCTCAGTGCCTCGGAGATCTCATGAATGTAACGATTCTCTGGGGTGGTATCCCGGTGGGGCATGAAAAGGCAATGCTTACGGGTTACAGTGTAGAAAAAAATCTTAATGAAATTTATGATGACTGTACCGAAGCACAGAAGCAGCTCATCGACGATCTCCGCGCTTACGGTAAAGCATCCGAGGTTTACACGGGTCACACATCTATGACCGGCACGAACTACCCCATAAGAGAAGTAGCAATACCAGAGGCAAGCATTACTACTACCGATACTGCTGATGACGTGAATCTTCCTACCGCGGGCGTGCGTTTCGGAACTATGAATTATCTGATGTTCAAGTTTGAGTTTGCATCGGGCACGGCTACCAACCTTGGTGACAAAGTAAAGATTGATGGCGAAGCTCCTGCGGATGCCTATATCGACGGCAATTATTACGTGGTTATCAGCAAACCCATCTCTCCCGAAAACTTCCATAAGGATGTAAGCCTTGTCTACGACGAGTCAAAACTCACCCTTTCCTATAGCATCAACGATTATTGCAGAACAGTTGTAGACGGTGAGTACACAGAGGAAATGAAAACTCTCGCAAAAGCTCTCTCCAACTACGGTCTTCCCGCACACATCGTAAAGGGCAACCACGAGGGCGGCACAGAACAGACCTGTAGGGGTTATCAGTGCGATATCTGCGGCGAGTGGTACGGAAGGAAGAACGAGGCTGCACACACCTTGACCTACTCCGCAAACGGCAATATCATCACTGAGTCCTGCTCCGTGGGCTGCGGTTACAGCGAAACCGCTACCATCATCGTAAGGGATGCGACCTATGACGGTCTCGAGCATAACACCGCCACCGTTGATTACAGCGAGGGCTGGAAAGGTGGCGAGCTGACCATTTCCTATGCAAACAACACAAACGCAGGTACAGCTACCGCAAGCATCACTATCGGTGAAGCTACCGCAACCGTTGATTTCATAATCGCAAAGGCACCTTTGACTGTAACGGCTGATGCGAAAATCAAGTCCTACGGCGATGAAAATCCCACACTGACATACACGGCAGAAGGTCTGCTTGGTGGTGATACGCTGACCAGCGCGCTGACCGGCGCACTGAGTCGTGAAGAAGGCGAAAATGTGGGATCGTATGCCATCACTCTGGGCACTCTGTCCGCAGACAACTAC
>JAFVTV010000020.1 GCA_017502975.1 Clostridia bacterium
ATATGTCCCCGAGACAAGAAAATCATTTCCAAAAACAATTTACAAATTCGTTTATCTCAGCGATGCCAGCGAAGCAGAGAGAATCGCACTTAGATCCTTATCAGACCCATCAGAAGTAGATAAATGGATTTTAAACTCTTCACACCGTACTAGCAATGAAAATAAACTTTATTCACTAGCCACTAATTCTCTTTGGTTTTCCAGAAGCAACATTCCAGATCTGAATGATCCTTTCGAAGGTAGACGAATTTTATATGACGATGACTTTATACCGCTACCAAAAGATGAAATTGAATATTGGAAGCAATATGCAGAAGCCATGCGAAACAAGTTGTTTCTATGCTGCTTCTCCAAATACAGTGATTCTCCACCTATGTGGGCCCATTACGCAAACAATTATAAGGGCTTCTGTCTAGAGTTCGAAATAGTAGATCCTCACGATTTATGGGAAGTAGATTATGGTTATGGGAAAAATCTACCCAACTTTGAAATCGACGGATTGAGAAAAGATTTGTGGGAAGATCGAATAACCAGAGAGGAAGCTTTTCGATGTTTGGAAAAGCTTCACATTCATTGGGCCTCATCCAAACACGGTGACTGGAAGTATGAAGATGAAATTAGAGCTTTATTTACTGATTTAGATAATGAGTCGAATATTTCATACGAGAAGATTGGCATAAAGCTCTCAGCAATTATCATTGGGCATAATTGCGGCGAAGAATATTGCAAGTTTCTTGCGTACATAGCCGATAAACTATCGATACCGATTAAAATCACTGCTCTCAATACTACAAGCAGAAACTATCTCGATATTATTGATTACGTTGAGTAGCCTTTTCTTTGTTTACCGCATATCAAATTTTGAGTTATAACCGAATATATTATTAGCCCTTAAAACACCAATTTCTGATGTTCTAAGGGCTTGTCTTTTGACCACATATTTGACCACTTACAGAACCGGAGCACACGGAGACAAGAGCACAGGAGAGCGCGTTTTGACAACTTTTGTGTACTAGAAAGGTCTAAACGGAGCAGAAATGTCTAGAAAATGGTAAATTTTACCATTGGGGTGGTAGAGGCCGCAAGTTCAAGCGGTATTGACATGTCAACGCAAGTCACATCAACGCAAAACAAGGGTTCATGATGAACCCTTGTTTTGCTTAATAGTATATAATTTACTGTTTAGACAGTGGATCACGGTAATAACGCTGATAGCACCTTGCTACGGCAGCAATGCGATAATAATCGTTGGTAAGAACAGTATCCGCGCCAAGATCAAAGTAGTGCTTTGCTTCCTCGGGGTCATCGGCAAAAAAAACATTACAAGTAATGCCGTTTTCGTGTGCGCGCTGAATGGTTTTTTCCACATAATCGGGTGCGTTATGCTCGAAATGAGGCTTAAACAACTGAATTTTGCGCGCGCCCGTTTCAATTGCCTTTTCAACAAGATCCTCAAACGGATCTGCCGAAGCGCCTGCGCAGCGAGCGATATCAGGAGCCAGCACGCGAAGCTGCTTCAAAACCGTTTTGTTTCCGCACATGAAATACACGTACTTACGGCAATCGTACAGATCAATCAGACGAATGAGCTCAGTGAGATAATTCTGCGGCAATGGATCTGTAGCATTTGGCGTTTTGATATGCATATTCATAACCGTGTGGCAAGCAAATTTCTTTAATATCTCCTCAAGAGTAGGGATCCGCATACCCTCAAACTGCACACCGTATTTTGCCCCAAAATCATATTGCATAATTTCATCAAACGTGAGCTCCCAGATATTTCCCTCACCCGCAATATCGTGCGCCAATCTTCTATCGTGGAAGGAAACAAACTTGCCGTCAGCAGTCTGCCAGAGATCAAATTCGATCTCCTCGGCACCCATCGCAACTGCAGCGCCAAAGGCGGGCAGGCTGTTTTCGGGTGCAATTGCGCTAAAGCCGCGGTGTGCACAAACACGGGGATAGGTCATCACATCGTTATGCGGCACGATTGCACTGCCGCCCGGGCGATACTGCCAGGGTCTGCGCCCTGCCTCGATATACGCGTGATGCGTGGCGGGCTCATTGCCAAAGCCTGCCGCCTTGAGGTAGCGCGCGTGGGGATCAAATTCCACCACACCCATGCTTGCCTCATTTTTAAGGTTCAGAAGCACCTGCCCATCGGGGGCTACCACCATGCTACATCCACCCACGGGAGAGTTTTCACCAAGGCTGACCGAGGAGCGCACCACGTAAGCGTTACAGTTATAGGCACAGAACTGTGCCATGATCTCAAGTGCACGGTGTGTATCACTGCGCTGATAAGCACAGGCAATGATCACATCGGGATTATAGCGTGCGATATTTGCAAATGCCTCATAGAAATAAAAATCGTAACAGATAAGGAACCCGTAACGC
This sequence comes from Clostridia bacterium, assembly GCA_017502975.1. GTDB lineage: Bacteria > Bacillota > Clostridia > Oscillospirales > CAG-272 > Firm-07. The sequence continues at coordinate 2,398 of JAFVTV010000020.1, forward strand.
ACGCCATCGATCTCAAGGATCGTGGGGGCTGCATGCTCATAGGTATAGTCACGGTCAAGCTCGTACTCATGCATTTCGGAATTTACCAAATGCCGCTTATAGTACTGCCCTACCATTTCACCCGCTTTATTAAAGGCAACAGTAGTGTTGCGCTTGCCCGTGGGTGTTTCCATGATGCAATTTACAAAAAGCGTAGCAGCGCAGCGCTTTGCGGTTTCCGCTGCCTTTTGCAGCAATACCTTTCCGTACTTTTCAAAACTCTGCTCCATTTCCGCCTTTGTTTTGGCAAGGCAAGGCACATTGGAATACTCGGGTAAAACGATAAGATCCATATCAGGCGTGCAACGGTCAAGCGCCTCGATCTCCCATGCAAAATACATATCCGATTTGCCAAAATCCATGCAGTAAGGGGGCTGAATTACACAGGTCTTCATAAAGTTCTCCTTTTATTTCTCAATTTGGTATTTTTGAAGCAATGCATCAAAATTATCGCAGAGCTTGTAAAGTGTATTATAAAAATGATCGAGCGCAGCACCGGATATGTTCTTGCTCACCGTTTCCTCTATCTCATCAAACGTGTGGCTGATATCAAGCGCAGCATCCCTACCTGCGGGCGTGAGGCGGTACTTTTGCTTATAGCGCCGTGCCTGTTCTGCCTCGCGCAAAACAAATCCCTTTTCCGTTAACTCTGCCATACACCGCGAGATCTGCGCCTTGTCAATTTCACACACCGTTGCAAGCTCGGTTGCGGTAAGCCCACACTTACTTTCCAGCACGCGACAAAGGCAGATAGCATTGGTGCCCTTTAGATCATACTCAGCCATTTTACACGCCTTTAATGCCTGCACTGACCTTACCAACCGCATAACCGACGCCGAAAAAATTTCAAAACGGTCTTTTTTCATAAAATTCCCCTCGCATCACTTTCGTAAGAATAGCTTGTAATGGGAAAATCATTATACACTATTTTTGTTGTAAAGTCAAGGTTTAGACATCAAAAAACCCCCAATGCCCTAAGCATTGGGGGAATTTTGAAGCACAATTATTGTGCGTTTTTTCTTGCTTCGAAGCAAGCGCTGCAGTAAACGGGTCTGTCGCTAGAGGGCTGGAAAGTAACCTTTGCCTCGCCGCCGCACTCTGCGCAGGTGGTAATGAAGTACTCTCTTTGTGCCTTGCCGGCGTTCTTCTTTGCATCGCGGCAAGCCTTGCAGCTCTTGGGCTTGTTCAGAAATCCTTTTTCCTTGTAAAACTTTTGCTCGCCGGCGGTGAAAACAAATTCATTGCCGCACTCTTTGCAAACAAGAGTTTCATCCTCAAAGATTTCATCGGTTGCGCCAACCAGGGTGATTTCTTCGTTCATTGTTGTTACCTCACTTTTTGAATTGAGAATGATTTTGCCCTTAGACGGATTTCCACCGACACCTTTGAGAAATAAATTCAACGCTCTTGTTAAGCTACCGGGGCATATAGATGCGTTATCTGCAATCGTGCAAAGCGCGTCTTAACTTTTGACGAATGCGATAAACGGCATTTTCAACGGAATGAGGATCCTTTCCTAACTGATGTGCGATCTCCCCGGAGCGATACCCTGCGGTATAAAGCGTCCATACACGAAGCTCATACGGCGAAAGCACGGCACGAATACGCCCGCGAAGGATTGCCAACGCCTCCTCCTCCATCACGCGAGTTGCGGGATCGTCAACAACAGAGCCCTCAAGCTGCTCAGACAAAGGGAACTCCATCTTGCGGCGGCGCAATACACGCAGCTGCGAAACAAGCGCATTGGAAATGCAAATTTTAGCGTACAAGCCAAATTCAACATCGCTTTGCGCAAGATCAAACCCCAAAGCGGCACGATAAAGTGCAACAAGCGCGATCTGGTGCAAATCCTCTGTATCCTCATGGCTAAGATCTGCCGCATGGCGCGACACCTCTGCTTGCAAAAGGGGCTCATATGCCTTTGCCAACTGTGCAAACGCAGCCTGCTCACCTGCACGGATAAGGTGGATAATTTCTTCTGTTGTTTGATGCATTTTTTCAGTTTTCATGATACCTCTTGACTATAAAAAGATGCACTTATCTTTTTACATCACATTACAATTATAACATAAAAATATAGTTTGTCAATGGATTTTTGGAGATTTTTTTAATTTTTTTTGAAAAAACAAAGAAAATTTCGTTAAATTTGCCGATTTTTTTATTTTTTTCCATATTTTTCTACAAAATCACCAAAATTTGGTTTACTTTAGTGCGCGAAAGCGAAATCGGGAGGCAAAAATGCCCCCCGATTTGACTCAATCAAACAAAAAATTCATGTTGCCGGCAAGCAGCGCGTGCACGCCGCGATAGATCACCTCAGGGCGATCACGAAAGTTCTCTGCCATGCGCCGCGCACGATCGGCACTGTCTACTGTAAGCGTGTTAGAAAAGATAACCTTGCCACGCTCGATCAACTGACAGTTGATTTCAAAAACACCCTCTCCCTGCTTGGTGGTGGTGCATTTTGCTTCGATACCGCGTTGTTTAAAGTCAAGATAGCGCAGTGCCGCCGCAAGGCTTTTGTCAAGAATGGAGGAGAGCACGTCGCTGGATAAATTTTCCGCAACGCATATGCCCTTTTCGGTGATCTCGTACATTTTATCGCCGTCAATTTCCCCAGCCTCGCGGATAAGATCGCCGTCGAGCATTTGCCCAAACGCCTCAGCAAAATCAAGATACATGATATAATCGGTCTGCATAACGATATCGTTAAGCGTGATAAAATCAAGCGCACGACCGAGATTTTGCATCAAATACAGCACAAATATTTTTACATTTTTCATTCCGCCGACAGCAGAAGCCATGATGCTCACTCCCTTTACTGATTTTCTCTTTATATTGTAACATATTTTTTTATTTTTTTCAACACTTTTATTTGCATTATTTGGAAAAGTGTGCTATAATAATACATTATAAGATTTTTATGCGCAAGCGTGCGCAGAAAGGACCGTAAAATGATCTATGTTGCCATTCTTGGCTTTGGTGTGGTTGGCAGCGGTGCCGCAGAGGTGCTTGCAAGCAATCGCGCTGTAATTGAAAAAAATCTTGGCAAGGCAGTTACAGTCAAGCGCATTCTTGACCTGCGCGAGTTTCCCGATAGCCCCTTTGGGCACCTTGTCACACATGATTTTAACGATATTTTAAATGACCCCGAGATCTCGGTTGTTGCCGAAATGATGGGCGGCTCTCACCCCGCATACGATTTTACCAAGGCTTGCCTTGAAGCAGGCAAGCACGTTGTAACCTCAAACAAAGAGGTGGTTGCGCGCTTTGGCGCAGAACTCTTGGAAATTGCAGCCGCACACGGCGTGCGTTATCTCTTTGAGGCAAGCGTTGGCGGCGGCATTCCCGTCATTCGCCCAATGGTAAACGATCTTGCTTCCAACGAGATCGAGCGCGTTGACGGCATCCTCAACGGCACCACCAACTATATCCTTACGCAAATGATCGCAGGCGCCACCTTTGAAAACGCATTAAAGGAGGCGCAGGCAAAGGGCTATGCCGAGGCAAACCCTGCCGCTGATGTAGAAGGGCTTGATGCCGCACGCAAGATCGTGATTCTGGCAGCGCTCTCCTTTGGCACCCTGCTCTCGCCTGACAAGATCCACTGCGAAGGCATCACCAAGCTGACGCTTGCTGACGTAGCAGTGGCAAAGAAGCTTGGCTGCTCCATTAAGCTGATCGGTCACACCGAGCGCTCAAACGGCAAGGTTCTTGCCATGGTCAGCCCTCGCTTGGTACCGCTTGACAATCCCCTTTCGGGCATTACAGATGTATTTAACGGTATTCTGGTGGATGCCAACATGGTCGGCAAGGTCATGTTTTACGGCGCGGGTGCGGGCAAGCTCCCCACCGCAAGCGCTGTGGTTGCCGATATTATTGACATTGTGGCACATATGGAAAGCGACAACGTGCGCGCCCCCAAGTTCACCGTGGCAACCGATGCGGATTATGCGGATTTCTCCGCTTATGCCTGCCGCACCTGCGTAGCGTTTGAAAATACCGCGGGCGCAGCTGAAAAGATTGCCGCCGTATTTGGTGATGTTAAGACTGTAACCGAGGGTGACCGTATCGCCTTTATCTCGGACGAAATGACCGAGAAGACCCTCACCGACTTGATCGCAAAAACAGATCTCACCCTGTGCTCACGCATCCGCGTGCTTGGGTAAGATACGGAAAGCAGGAAAGGGAGAGAGGTCCTTTTGCAAAAGGACCTCTCTCCCTTTTTGTTTTGCCATGCAAAACAAATTCACCCACCTGAAAGCTTTGCTATCATTTTGCAGAGCGTTTCACGAAGCATCGGATCTTATTTTGGTACGCTTATTGCGGGACGTCGAGGCGCCGTCCCCTACAATGTTCCCTTCAAAAAACGCCTTGGTTTCTGCCTCGATGCGGCGGTGGGAGAAAAGCAACGCCGCAAGGTTTAAAAGCGTCATTACGGCAAGCACAATGTCTGTCAGCTCCCACACGAGTGTGGGGGCTGCAACACTACCAAGCACCGTTGCGAGCAGTGCACTGCCAAGCAAAAAATACGGCGCGTGGCGGTGTTTGGTGAGATAATGCACCGCCTCGCTACCGTAATGCGACCAGCAAAGCACCGTGGCAAACGCAAAAAATGCAACCGATATGGCGACAAGCGGCGGTGCAACGTCGCCAAGTACTGCGCCAAAAGCGCTGATTGCGGTAAACACACCGCCGCCCGACTGCTCTACGCCGCTCACAAGGATCACAAGCGCCGTAAGGGTGCAGAGCAGTACCGTATCCACAAACACCTCAAATATGCCCCAAAATCCCTGCTGCGCGGGGCTTTTGGCATTGGCAGCGGCGTGGGCAATGGGCGCGGTGCCGCACCCTGCCTCGTTGGAAACAAGTCCACGGGAAACGCCATACCGTACCGCTTTATTTGTCACAACACCCGCAATACCGCCCATGCCACCCTGCAAGGTAAACGCCCCCCTGAAAATTGCGCCAAAGGCCGCGGGCAATGCATCGCGCCGCAAAAAAAGAACAGCAAAGGAAAGCACGCAAAACAGCAAGCACACAAAGGGCACCAATACGGCACAGGCGCTCTCAACACGCGCCGCGCCCCGCCAAAGAATAATGACGGCCATCCCCCCCATCACGACACCCGTGACGAGAGGCGGAACCCCAAACACCCCCGAAAGGGCTTCGGCGGCGGCATTCGCCTGTATCATGGTGCCAAGCGTTAGGGTGCAGAGCACGCAAAGAACGGCAAACACAGAGGCAAGTACGCGCCCGAGCCGCCCGCAAAAGGCTTCTTTTATATAATACATAGCGCCGCCGTGCGCTGTGACACATGAGCCCCCCTCACATTGGCGCGTGAGCTGTGCCAGCACGATCTCCGCATATTTTAGCGCCATAACAAGGAGCGCCGCTACCCACATCCAAAACACAGCGCCCGCGCCACCAAGCATAATGGCAGTTGCAACGCCTGCAATATTCCCTACCCCCAGCGTACCGGCAAGTGCTACCGTCAGCGCCCGCACGGGCGAAGTGCCCCCCTGCCCCTGTGAGTGAAGCATGCCAAGCACAGTTTTTTTAGGGTATCTCAAAAAGCACGTGCCTATTTTAAAAGTGAAGTATCCTCCCGCCAAAAACAAGCAAAACGGCAGCAGCACACCCGATAAAACTTGAACGATCAAAACAGCATCTCCTTTTTGTTAACAATGTGTGAACAATACAAAATACACTTGATTTTTCCAGCATTTGGTGTACAATAATGTTATGAGTTAGCACTCCCATGATATGAGTGCCAAAATTCTACAAGCTTTTGCAATAAACATGTTAAAGGAGGCAAAAAACATGACACTGAAACCTTTAGCCGATCGCGTGGTTGTAAAGCTCGTTGAGGCAGAAGAAAAAACAAAATCGGGTCTCATTCTCACCGCAGCATCGCAGGAAAAACCGCAGGTAGCCGAGGTCGTAGCAGTTGGTCCCGGCGGACTTGTTGACGGAAAAGAAGTTAAAATGATCGTTAAAGTGGGTGACCGTGTGATCACCAGCAAGTATTCGGGCACTGAGGTAAAATGTGACGGTGTGGAATACAACATCGTGCGCCAGAGCGACATCCTGGCAATTGTAGAGTAAGGAGAACAGTACAATGGCAAAGGAAATTCTTTACGGCATTGAGGCGCGTGACGCACTCTGCCGTGGTATTGACAAATTGGCTAACACCGTTAAGATCACGCTTGGCCCCAAGGGCAGAAACGTGGTGCTTGACAAGAAATACGGCGCCCCCCTTATCACCAACGACGGTGTAACGATCGCCAAGGAGATCGAGCTTGAAAACCAAGCTGAGGACATGGGCGCACGTCTTGTGCGTGAGGTTGCAACCAAAACAAACGACGCAGCCGGTGACGGTACCACCACCGCTACCCTTCTTGCACAGGCATTTGTGCGCGAGGGCATGAAAAACGTAACCGCGGGTGCCAACCCCATGGTGCTCCGCAAGGGCATGAAAAAGGCGGTTGACCGCGCTGTTGAGTGCCTTGTTGCCAACTCCAAGAAGGTGAACGGCTCTGAGGATATCGCACGCGTAGGCACCATTTCCGCAGGCGACGAGGTGATCGGTACACTGATTGCCGATGCTATGGAAAAGGTAACCGCTGACGGCGTTATTACCGTTGAGGAATCCAAGTCCGCCGACACCTACTCTGAGGTGGTTGAGGGCATGCAGTTTGACCGTGGCTACCTCTCCCCCTACATGGCAACCGATATGGATAAAATGGAGGCTGTCATCGACGATGCGATGATCCTTATCACCGACAAGAAGATCTCTAATATTCAAGAGGTACTTCCCCTCCTTGAGCAAATGGTACAGGCAGGCAGAAAGCTGGTTATCATTGCTGAGGACGTAGAGGGCGAAGCACTCACCACGCTGGTGCTCAACAAGCTGCGCGGCACCTTTACCTGTGTTGCGGTAAAAGCCCCCGGCTTTGGCGACCGCCGCAAGGAAATGCTGCAGGATATCGCGATCCTCACAGGTGGCGAGGTGATCTCCTCCGAGCTTGGTCTTGAGCTGAAGGATACCTCCATTATGCAGCTCGGCCGCGCCCGTCAGGTAAAGATCAACAAGGAAAACACCATTATCGTAGGCGGTGCGGGTGACAGCAATGCCATCAAGAGCCGCGTAACGCAGATCAAGAACGCCATTGAAACCACCACCTCCGACTTTGACCGCGAAAAGCTGCAGGAGCGCCTTGCCAAGCTTGCGGGCGGCGTTGCCGTTATCAAGGTTGGTGCCGCAACAGAGGCTGAAATGAAGGAGAAGAAGCTCCGCATTGAGGATGCTCTCAACGCCACCAAAGCCGCTGTTGAGGAAGGCATTGTTGCCGGTGGCGGTACCGCTTATCTTAATGTTATTTCCGAGGTTGCAAAGCTGGTTGACACCGTTGAGGGTGATGAAAAGACCGGTGTGCGCATCGTGCTTAAGGCTCTTGAGGAGCCCGTTCGTCAGATCGCCGCTAACGCAGGCTTTGACGGCGCTGTAATCGTAGATAAGATCATGTCCTCGGGCAAGCTGGGCTGGGGCTTTGATGCTTACAACGAGGTATATTGCGACATGATCGCAACCGGTATCGTTGACCCCACCAAGGTAACGCGCTCCGCGCTCCAGAATGCGGCTTCCATTGCTTCCGTGGTGCTTACCACCGAAAGCGTTGTTGCCGACAAGAAGGACCCCGCTGCTGAAGCAGCTGCAAACGCAGCAATGGCAGGCGGCATGGGCGGCGGCATGTATTAAGCCTGAAAAGGCCGAATATAAAAAAGAAGGGCACCCCTTTTGAAAAAAGGGGTGCCCTTCTTTCTTGTTTTTGGCATCCGCCAAAAACAATTCAATCTTCCCTCCCGAAAACTTTTAAAAAGAAAGAATGATAACTGCTTTTTGTCCTATGTTTGCAAGAAAAGCAAAAAATTGAAGCGAAAGCAGCCGTGTATAACAAAAAAG
>JAFVTV010000021.1 GCA_017502975.1 Clostridia bacterium
CAGCCTTTGCGTTGTTCACAAGGGTGGTGGCAGCATCCACAGCGGCAGCCTCGGCGGCGGCAATTGCATCCTCAAGCTCAGCCTTCAGGGTAGCATCTGCTGCAACGTAGTTGTCTTTTACGGCTTCAAGTGCTGCAACAGCATCACGGAGTGCAGCAAGTGCATCGTTCACGGTAGCGGCATCCGCCTTGGTGTCGATGGCAGCCTGCAACTCAGCCTTTGCGTTATTGACAAGCGTGGTTGCGGCATCAATGGTTTCTCTTTGCGTTCTTGTGATGAGCGCTTCCAGCTCGATCTTCAAAGCCGTGTCGGCAATGATGTAATCGTTTTTAACGCTTTCCAGCGCGTCAATTGCCGATTGCAGGTTGGCAATAGCGTCATTTACCGTAGCGGCATCTGCCTTGGTGTCGATGGCAGCCTGCAACTCGGCCTTCGCATTGTTCACAAGGGTAGTAGCAGCATCAACAGCAGCAGCCTCAGCCGCAGCAATTGCATCCTCAAGCTCAGCCTTCAGGGTAGCATCTGCTGCAACGTAGTTGTCTTTTGCGGCCTCGAGAACGGAAATCGCCTCACGAAGGGAAGCAAGTGCATCGTTTACGGTTGCGGCATCCGCCTTGGTGTCGATAACTGCTTGAAGCTCAGCCTTTGCATTGTTTACAAGAGTCGTTGCAGCATCAACAGCAGCAGCCTCGGCGGCGGCAATGGCAGCCTCAAGTTCAGCCTTGAGGGCAACATCTGCTGCAACGTAGTTGTCTTTTGCGGCCTCGAGAACAGAGATCGCGTCACGAAGGGAAGCAAGTGCATCGTTTACCGCAGCGGCATCCGCCTTGGTGTCGATAACTGCTTGAAGCTCAGCTTTTGCGTTATCAACAAGGTCGTTTGCAATGATGATAGCCTCCGCGCGTGCTCTTACAATGGCAGCTTCCAGATCTGCCTTTAGGGCATCGTCTGCTGTGATGTAGTTATCTTTTACATTTTCAAGGGCAGTGATCGCTTCACGGAGCGCCACATGCGCATCGTTCACGGTAGCGGCATCTGCCTTGGTGTTGATAGCAGCCTGCAGCTCAGTTTTTGCGTTGTTCACAAGGGCAGTGGCAGCGTCAACAGCAGCAGCCTCAGCCGCAGCAATGGCAGCCTCAAGCTCAGCTTTGAGTGCAGCGTCTGCGGCAACGTAGTCGTCTTTTACGGCTTCAAGTGCTGCAACCGCATCACGGAGTGAAGCAAGTGCATTATTCACGGTAGCGGCATCTGCCTTGGTGTCGATGGCAGCCTGCAGCTCAGTTTTTGCGTTGTTCACAAGGGCAGTGGCAGCGTCAACAGCAGCAGCCTCAGCCGCAGCAATGGCAGCCTCAAGCTCAGCCTTCAGGGCAGCATCTGCTGTAACGTAGTTGTCTTTTACAGCTTCAAGATCTGCAACTGCATCACGGAGTGCGGCAAGCGCATTATTCACGGTAGCGGCATCCGCTTTGGTGTCGATGGCAGCCTGCAACTCAGCCTTTGCGCTGTTTACAAGAGCGGTTGCCATATCAACAGCCGAGGATCTCGCCGCCTCGATGGTGGCTTCCAATCCTGCTTTCAGGGTGGCATCTGCACTTACGTAATTGTCTTTTGCGTTTTCAAGGGCAGAGATAGCCGCTTGCAGGCTTTCGATTGCCGCGTTCACAGTCGTAGCATCTGCTTTGCCTGCGAGCGCAGTTTCAAGTGTTTCAATAGAGCTGTTCATGCTGTTTATTGCATCGTTAAGCTCCTTCAAATCTTCCTCGTAAGCTGCATATTTTGCCCAAAGGGTGATATCGGTAGTAACCTCAGCGTCAAAGTCGTGGGGCGTGGTAAAGTTTTCATCGTCAAACCAGCCCATAAAGATCTTGCCGTTCACGGTCTTGGGTACGGGATACGCAAAGTAAGAGTCAAACAGCTTGATCTTTTCATTGGCAATGTTGTTTCCGTGGACAATCGTAATGAAATAACAGGTGGGCAGCTCTATTGCTTGCGCTTCGCTGTCGCTGTACATGACGTCGGAAGCTTTTTTAACGACGCTGATGCTTGTGCCATACCATGCGTCTTGTGTAAGGATCTCGCCGTTCGCGTCAGCTACGCACTCTACAGAAGTGCCTTTTGCTGTGATGATGTAAGTTGCATTGGGAACAAGATCAACAAGCTTATCCGGCCACATAAATGCACCTGTCGGCACGGCTTCGGGGGTCTTGAGCGCAAAATTTGCTCTCAGTTCAGTTACCTCGGCAGGGTCAAAGGAATAGGTTGCGTCGGTGCTGACCTCTTGCTCGCCGCTGGTCCAGTTTACAAAATAGTAACCGTCCTCGGGTTCGGCTGTCAAGGTAGCCTTGCCTTCTTCTGCAGGTTCGCCCGCTTGGACAGCGCCACTATCTGCAATATTGACAGAGGTCTGTACAAAAGAATATGTACGTGTTACGTTTTCATCAGTTGTTGTTTCGGTATAAACGGCAATCTTATTACTGTTTTGCAGCTGAATCTTCCATGCGGGTGTGGTGCCTTCCGCAAAGGTGACGGAAATGCTGCTGTTTGCTTCGGGCACTACGATCGTACCCTTGTAATTGATGTCGCTAAGATCGATCGCGCTCTCATACACGGTTACCATGCCGGAGGTTTTGTTGTTATCCGCTAAGGCTTCCTTCACGCTGGTGTAGTATAGCTGATTGGCAGCGGCACTACTGTATTGAAGGTAGGTGTTGCAACCGTTATAGGAAGCAGAGGCTTTAAAGGTGTCACCGGGGGCGGTGATAACGGGGCCGCCTATCACCATGTAACCGTTATCGTCTACATAAACGCCAACGTTCATGTTGTTTTTAGCCGTACCGATGGTGAATTTCCCGCTACCGGCGGTCATAAATTGGAAGGACTTAAACGTACCTCCGCTGATCAGGCGGTAGGCGGTGCTATCACCTTGACAGTTGATCCAGCCGTGGAATGTGCCGCCGGATATAAGGAGCATGGTCTTGCTTGCGGATACGTTACCGTAAAACGTGCCGCCGTTGATGAGTAACACGGGACAGTTTTGTCCGCTGTTAGGGCTGTAAATGTTGACGGAGTAGCTACCGTTAAATATACCGCCGTTGATGGTGACTGCCATACGGTCGCTTGTGCTGTTTGATTTTCTGTAATAGATACAGGATTTCGAGGTCGCGGTAATACCACCGGGATCGGTTGTATCCGCATTGATCGTCAGGCACGACCTTTGCGTGGTGCCTACGTTCATGGGCGTGATCTCGATTGCGTGCTGCCCGCTTGCTGCCGTTAATGTGTAGGTGGACAGGTTCAAAATATGATGCTCGTTGGAATTCAACTTGATGACAGAATTCAACGTCACATCACTCAAAAGCGTTAACGTTGAGTTTGGCGTCCAGGCCGCGATAGCATCGTCAATATTTGCATATTTGGTATCGCCCACCTGTGCAACTGCCAAAAGTTCTGCCTCGACGGTAACGTTTTGCGCGGGCATTGTAAAGGTATAGGTGCCGTCGCCGTTATCGGTGAGAATATCATCGGTATTTAAGCTAATATTTTTCAATACGTATCCGGGATTTAACGCAATAGTAACGGTAACAGCTTCGCCCATGATAGCAGTGCTCTTGTCAAGAGAGTACGTGCCACTGTTTGCAAAATTGTTGATAACGTTCAACTCTACATTATATATAGTAGGAGTCCAGTTGGCGGTAAAGGATTGATCCTGATCGATTTGGGAAACGGTAACCGACATGTTATCGTTGCCGCTAAGACCCGTGCCGGACCAGCCCGTAAAGGTGTAGCCGACCTTGGTGGGGTTGATCAGAACGATATCCGTACCAATATAATAAGTAGGATTGGTGCCTTCTATGGAGCCGCCACCCAGCTCGTAAGAGATCGTGTAATACGGTGCAACATCATTGCCTGTGAAGGTGACGTTTTCGCCTATGGAATTGTCACGGTTAGACGCATACGTGCCATTGTTGGCAAGCGTGCCTGTTCCCGAAACCTCGCCAAGAGCGATGATCGTGCCTGCGTTGGTCAAGGTTTTTCCGTTTAGATCTACGGTGACGTTTGCGGGAATGATGACGGTTTCAGCTGCACCGACCGTAAAGCTGTTCACTAAGGTTACGTTTCCGCCTTCTGCGGCTGCCGCATCGATGGCGTCCTGAATCTCTGCGTAGCCGGTAAGACCGGTGGATGCCTCAAAAACGCGAGTTTTGAGGGACGTGCCTTGAGAAGTCGTACCAATGGTGCCTGTTTTTAAAAACTTATTTTTGACATTTTCATCCGCAAAAGTGATGGATGCCAGTTTGGGGCAAGCCGCAAAAACGGCGCTGTCACCGTTTGAGGAGTTGCCGTACCCATTATAATCAATATGTCCGCCGCTTCCCGACATTGAGGTAACAGTGGAGGGAATTGTTACCCTTTCAAGCTTTTGGCAAAGTACAAATACCCAAGGGTGGATACAGGTAAGCCCTTCGGGCAGTTCAACAGAGGTAATCGGCAATTGCTTAAACGCTCCCTGTGCGATGCATCTTAAATCGCTGGTGCCGTCTTGCTTGGTGGCAAAGGTCAGCTTGGTAAATTTGGATTTCATAAACGCTTCCTGTCCGATGCGCGTGACAGTTGAGGGGATCACGAGTTCACCCGTAGCGGGCATTCCTTGCGCGGCAAACGAACCGATTTCAATAACACCCTCTTCAATTTTAAGGCTAATGACTTTTGCCGTATTGTAGGGTGGAGCAAGTACATCTACACCCACGCCGTTGGCATCATAAAGGACGCCTTCTCTCCAATGGCCGACTGCGTAACGTGTTGTGTTTTTAAGTCTGGGATTAGGTTCGGGGGTGCCTGCAGTCGGGGTGATGGTAAGCTCGCCCATGCCGTTTTCGGCAGTGACTGCAAAGATCCAGTCAATACCACCCCAGGTACCACCCACGGTGCCGCCTTGTTGATTGAAGGTGCCTGCTTTATCTACACTGTTGGTATAATAATCGGTGGCATCATTGCCGATGACCGAACCGCCATACATATTAAATGTAGCATTTGCGGGTACAGATACACCGCCGCCCTTACTTGCGGTATTTCCGGTGATACTACCGCCGTACATATTCAGTGTAGCGCCTGCGGCAAGAAGCACACCGCCGCCGTTGGTGGCATTGCCACCGGTGATAACACCCGTGCCAACACTGTCGCAAAGGGTAAGAGTGCCGCTTGAAATGTTAATAACGCTACCGCCTTCTTCGTTCTGCAGCGTCACGCTATAACCATTCAGGTCGAGGTGGATGCTCTCTGATATCGACCATGTCGCAGAAAGTGTTACGTTGGTCGTCAGATAATAGTTACCCGGGGTGCTGGGCAATTGATCAGCTCCCTCCCATGCAACTTTTTCATCGTGCTCACTTGTGTAGTGAGTGGAAGAGGGGTCCCACTCGGGCACATCAACGTTGCCGCTCTCTTCTGTCGAAACCGCGGAACCGTTGTCTTGGGGTGAGGTGACTGTGTTGGGATCTTCTGCAAACACTGTGGTGGGCAGAAGAGTAAGCAACATAAAAACAGTCAACGCTGCGGCTAAAATTCTTCTTTTCATAATTCTCCCTTTCTTTTGGTCGTTCTGCGTGCTTTTGGCACACAGAGTAATGTGTGATCCGCAAGACGTCATTTTTTGGCAGAATGTCTGAAAAAGATAAGGAAGTATGCAAGAGCTTTCACAGACGATGACGGCTCGGGATTTTGCTTTTTGTCGATAAAAAGTGATTGCGATTTTTAAAACATATTAAAGCTTATGAGTGTAATTTAAATAGAGATGCTTTCCGCTGCTTGCTTTGATGTTTTGGCAAGCATTCGGTAAAAATGTTACAAAAACTCGCACTTTTGTGCGTGTTTTGAATACAAAGGTGGTAGTCTAAATTATAAGTAATAGAAAAGCGCTTGTCAACCCTTTTTGAAAATATATTCGCTTTTTTTGATGCTTTTTGCGCGTTTTTTTGCGAAAATGTGCGGTTTTTGTGAAAAAATGATGGCGCGTGCTTCATTTTTTTTGCAATGCACATGAATTTTATTACGAAAGGAAATATTTGTGTGATAGGAGATAAACCTATATTTACAAAACGTGTAGCATTTTTAATTTCTTGCTGTAAATCCTATGCGTTTTTTTTGATGTGCTTGTGTAGAGCCTTCGTGTTTGCAATGCAATATAATATATGTAGCGTGTGCAAAAACGAACGGCTTTTAATGCGATCGCAGGCCGCTGTTCTTGCCTTTTCTCACTGACGGTTAAAAAATCCAAACGCATATTTAAAAAGTGTAATCTTTTCTTCGGATTTTTGATGGCATTGGCAGTAGTCTTTTCGCTATAAAAATTGCTGATCATAAAGTTTAAATTGGATGCTCAATAAATTAAAAAGGCCGCCTCAAGTTGAACAACTTGAAACAGCCTTATTTGGTTTTATATCTATGATCAGTTTACAAGCCAGCCGCCGTCAACGTATATCATCTGTCCTGTTACATAGCACGATGCGTCAGCCGCAAGATATACTGCGGTCGTTGCCATGTCCTCAGGTGTTCCGAGGCGGCCCATCGGGATCTTCTCTTTATATTTTGCCATAACGGTCTCATCGGAAAGAAGAGGCTTTGTCATCTCAGTCATACAGTATCCGGGACCTATAGCGTTTACCGTAATGCCGTAAGGCGCCCACTCGTTTGCAAGAGCCTTGGTCATTTGTGTGATAGCGCCCTTGCTGGAGCAGTATGCTATCATGTTCTTCAGACCAACCATGCTTGAAATGGAGCCAACATTGATGATCCTACCCTTGATCCTATTTGCCACCATGTGCTTTCCTACTGCCTGGTTCATAAAGAACACGTATTTGAATTGCGTATCGGTAACGCTGTTCCACTCCTCTTCGGTGTACTCAAGCGCAGGCTTGCGGATATTGATACCCGCGCAGTTTATAAGGATATCGATCCTGCCAAAGCGCTTTGCAACCTCGTCGACAAAGGAATTGATAGCGGCTGTGGACGTGATGTCCAGTGCGATACCCTCTACCGTGCTTCCTGTCTCAGCGGTAAGCTCGGCTGCTGCCTGAAGCAATGCTTCCTTTCCACGGCTTGAGATGACAACGGTAGCGCCCGCGTCTGCAAGCCCTCTTGCCATACCTCTGCCAAGTCCACGGCTTCCGCCGATAACCACAGCAACCTTGCCTGTCAGATCAAACAAATTTTTCATAATGACTCACCTACTTTTTAAAGAATTATAGCAATTTTATTCTATCAGATGGCAGTGTAGTTGTCAAGTTTTTTTGCCCATAATATGACAAAGGGTCTGAGGTCGTTACAATAGTGTTTTTAAAAAATTGCCAATCATAAAGTTTTAATTGGAGTGCACAATATATTTCGGAGCGTGAAAACGCAAGTGAGAAGCAGCTGCTCGCAACCGCAAATGCGTAGGCAAAGGCAGAGGCTTTCCACTGTTGCGAGCAAGCGCTCTTGAAAATAGATTGAAATGTCCGTGATATTTATCGCTTGTGAACAGGCGATGTTGACAGATGATGAAGTCACGCGACGAAGGAGAACAAAAATGGCTAACAAGCAGGCAAAGCAGGCGCTTGAGCAATTCAAGCAGCAGGCTGCTAACGAAGTCGGTGTAAACCTCAACCAGGGTTACAACGGCGACCTCACTGCACGTCAGGCAGGCTCTATCGGCGGTCAGATGGTTAAGAAGATGATCGAGAGCTACGAGCAGGGTATGGGCGTACAGCAACAGCAGAAATAATCAGTAAAGATTGACTCTCGGGAGGCACTTTTGTGGTGCCTCCCTTTCTGTTGCGATATCCGTATGGGTAAGTGCGGTGCTTGCTTTTTCGTATACGTTTCCTCATTTTACCGAAAAATTGCGCCTTTTTGCAGTACATACTACTATCAATAGTAGGTAAAAAAGGAGGCGCTCCATGGCATACTTTTTGCAATTTCTTGGTGGAATTTCATTTTTTCTGTACGGCATGAGTGTCATGAGTAAAAGCCTGCGCGAAACAACGGGCAGCAAAATGGAGGCGGTGCTTGCGCGCATGTGCCGCACGCCCCTGCGAGGGGTGATATTTGGCGCATTGGTTACAGCGGCGATCCAATCCTCCAGCGCTACAACGGTGATGGTGGTTGGGTTTGTGAATGCAAGAATGATGACGCTTCAACATGCGGTGGGTGTTATTATGGGCGCCAATCTTGGCACGACCGTGACGGCATGGCTTCTTTCCCTTTCCGGTGTTTCGGGCAATGCACCGCTCTTAAGCATCCTAAAGCCCGCGGCGCTCTCACCTTTGTTGGCTGCTACAGGTGTGATCCTGCTGCTTGCTTGCAAGCAGCAAAAATTACAGCATATCGGCACAGGCCTTTGCGGCTTTGGCATTTTGTTTGCAGGCATGCAGGCGATGAGCAACGCAGTTGCTCCGCTTGCCGAAAACCCTGATTTCAGCCGTGTTCTAACACTTTTTCAAAATCCCGTAGCAGGTATTTTAGCGGGTGCGGTGCTTACCGCAATTATCCAATCATCTTCGGCATCTATTGGTATTTTGCAGGCGCTTACCGCCACAGGTGCCGTAAGGCTTGGCGTGGCGGTGCCCATTATCATGGGGCAAAACATCGGCACCTGCGTGACGGCGTTGCTCTCCGGCATCGGTACAGAACGCAATGCCAAGCGCGCCGCCTTTGTGCACTTATATTTTAATGTGGCAGGTACTGTTATTTTGTTGCTTGTTTTTTGCTTGCTACAATTTTTTGGGGTGCTATCAGCGGATCTTTTGATGAATGAGGGGGGCGTGGCGCTGCTGCACACGGTGTTTAACGTAGCCACCACCGCAATCCTGTTGCCCTTTTATAAAATCCTGCTGGGTGCGGCAATTGCAACCGTGCCCGATGCGTGCGTCGAGGATGCAGAAAATAAGAAAATCATATAAACTAAAAATAAAAGTCCAAAAAATGGCATAATTTTAAATTGTCACATAAAAAAATAGAAATATATTAGTAAAAAATTGGAAAAATATATTGACAAGTTGGAAACTCTGCGATATACTGTGATTACTGCTATGCGCCGCGGAGGATCATGTTATGAAAAAGAGTGAAAGATTGCTTGCCGAAAAATATTTGCTGCAACGCATTTTTGAGGAGGATCCCGATTTTGTAGATAAAACGATGGAGGCGTTTTCGCTTTCGCGTTCTACTGTTTATAATTATATCAATCGCTTGCAGGATGCGGGTGAGCTTGAGCGTGTAGGCGGCTCCATGCCCTATCGCCTGCTCTATCACACCACTCGCTTTACCATTGATACCTCAAAAGAGCGATCAGAGGATCGCATTTACAACCGTGATATCGCCCCCTTGCTTGAGGAGCTGCCCTTTGGTGTGCAAAAGATCTGGCGCTATGCCATAACCGCGATGCTCAATAATGCAATGGAGCACGCACGCGCTTCGGCGATCGTATGTGTAGTCAATCGCAGTCGCCTTTCTACCATTGTGGGTGTGCTTGATAACGGTATTGGTATATTCCGCCGTATTCAGCAGGAGCAGCGTGAGGCAACCGGTGAGCTGATTACCGCTGCTGAGGCAGCATCGCTTCTTTATGCGGGTGGCTATACCACCGCGCCCGAGGCACACGCAGGGCAGGGAATCTTCTTTGCCTCGCGTCTTATGGATCATTTTGCGATCCGTTCGGATATGCAACTCTTTACCCCCAATGCCGAGGATGCGGAGGATGAGGGAGTGGGAGAGCGCTTCCGCGGTACTGCGGTGCAAATGGCGCTTTCCAATGATACCACGCGCGATCTTGGTGAGATCATGGCGCGCTATATCGACCCTGAGGAGGGATTTGTGCGTACCGAGATCCCTATGTCGCGTATTTTTGGCGGCGGCTATCCTGTTTCTCGCTCCGAGGCGCGTCGCCTTGGCGAAATGCTTGAGGGCTTTGCCGTGGCTGAGCTTGATTTTGCCGGCATAGAGGAGATCGGCCCTGATTTTGCGCATGAGTTGTTTTCCGTCATTGCGCGTGCAAATCCTGAGCTTTATTTAAAACCGATCAACACCAGCGATGCCGTTGCTGCGGCGATACGCCGCGCCGAGCGCGCTTGATTACATTGAAAATGCCGTTGACCGCTCCTTTTGAGCAGCCAACGGCATTTTATTATCTTTTTTGAAGTGTAAGACTGTTTAAAACATCTGTGATCTGGGCGGCTGAGGCGTGTAGCAGCTGCTCTTCTTTTGGGGAGAGCGGCATATCAAGCACACGTATAATACCCGATCTTCCGACAACCGCAGGCAGACTGATGCAGATCTCTCCCAGCCCGTAGTGCCCATTTGCCAGCACCGATACCGGCAGGATAGCATCCTCGTCACGCACAATGGCGGTTACGATGCGACGTACAGCCTCGGCAATGGCATAATAGGTAGCGCCCTTGGCGCGGATAATACCGTATGCCGCATCGCGTACCTCAACAAACAGGCGTTGCAGATCGTTGTCGCTTAAAATATTCGACCCGTTCTCGCAAAAGCTGTTAAGATCCACACCCGAAATGTTGGCACTGCTGTAGACGGGCAGCTCGCTGTCACCGTGCTCGCCAATGATAAAGGCGTGCACGTTTCGGCTATCCACCCCAACGCGCTTGCCAAGCAGATATTTCAGGCGCGCCGTATCAAGCACCGTACCTGACCCGATCACACGCGAGGAGGGGAACCCCGAAACGCGGCGCGTGACCTCGGTAAGCACATCAACGGGATTGGTTACCACAAGTAAAATGCATTCGGTATTATAGTTGCAAATTTGCTCGATAATGGTGCTGAAAACACGGGTGTTGGCGCGCACTAAGTCAAGCCTTGTTTCGCCGGGCTTTTGCGCCGCGCCCGCGGTAATGATCACCAAGCCGGCATTTGCAAGGTCCTTGTAGTCGCCCGCATAGATCTCCATCGGTGCCAAAAAGGGCAGACCGTGATTGAGATCAGCCGCCTCGCCCGTAGCGCGCTCGCGATTGATGTCGATCAATACCATTTCCGAAAAAAGCCCGCTTTTCATCAGGGAAAAGGCAGTACTTGCCCCCACGTTCCCCACACCCACAATGCCGCATTTTCTGATATCCGTCATGTTGTATGCCTCCTATAAATCGTGCTTTTATTCTTCTCAAAAAGGTATTTTTTATACCCCCATATCTAAGATGTGATGTAAAATTTCGCGTAACGCTATAACAATTTTGCGTTTTTTCTGTAAATAACAGTTATATCGGTTAAGCTATGAGTTTTCAAAGCGATTCAGCATCCCGCGCAGTGCCAAAGCGTGCTCCTCCTCCTCTTGGGCGATAGCCAAGAGCATATTGGCGATCGATCTTGTGGGGGCGTTTGTTGACAAGCGGTGGTATTCTTTCGCACTCTTTTCCTCCTCGTTTATTTTTTCGTGCATCATCTGCCGCGCGAGGTGGGATGCTTCGGTTGTGGCGTCAAAGCCAAGGTGTATCGGCTCTTGGCGCAAGCGGGTGTTGAGCGCGGGCGCTACACCAAGATGTAAAAGCAGTTGCCCCAGCTGCTCGTAATGTGAGATCTCTACTCGCGCGATTTCATCGAACAGCTTTGTAACTGCGGGCAGATAGGGCGCCAGCGTCATAGCACCCTGTACGTATGTCGTCATGGCTTGCAGTTCTCCCACAAAGGCGCGATAGACGTCCCGTGCAAACGTATTGTTTTGCGGTATGCGGCTCTCAAAGCGTGCTTTTTCCATAATACCCCCCTTAATGATATCTTTCACAACAGTATATGCGGAGAAATTTTAAAATGTGTAAAATAAAAAAGACCGCCACGTGGCGGTCTTTTCTTTAGTATTTATGCTTTTTGCATGGCGCGGCGGATGCGCATTGTTTCCTTCATACGTAACTCTGTATTTAGAATTTTTTTGCGCAGGCGGATGGATTTGGGTGTTACCTCAATGAGCTCATCATCGGTGATAAACTCAATGGCTTCCTCCAGCGTAAAGATCACGGGCGGTGTGAGAAGCAGCTTTTCATCAGCACCTGCCGAGCGAATGGCAGTCAACTTCTTTTCAGCACAGGGGTTGACGGCAATGTCATCATTTTTGGGGTTCATGCCAACGATCATGCCTTCATATACCTTCGTTTGCGGACCTACAAACAAATTACCGCGCTCCTGCGTGTGGAAAAGTCCGTAGCGCGTGGTCTCACCGTCACAGGATGCCACCAGTGCACCGGTAAAGCGCATGGGGATCTCACCGCGGTAGGGCTGATAGCTATCAAACAGCGTGTTGATCACGCCCTCTCCGTGGGTGGCGGTGAGGAACTCGGAGCGATAACCGATCAGGCAACGGGAGGGAATGAGATATTCGATACGTGTGCGGTCACCAATGGGATGCATTTCAAGCAGGTCGCCTTTGCGCTGCCCAAGCTTTTCCACAACGGGACCGACGTATTCAAGCGGCACGTCAAGCGTTACCTTTTCCATGGGCTCGCATTTTACACCGTCGATCTCCTTGAAGAGCACGCGCGGGTTGGAGCAGCAAAGCTCGTAGCCCTCACGACGCATATTTTCAATGAGAATGGAGAGGTGCATCTCACCTCTGCCTGCCACCTTAAACTCATCGGTGGTGTCGCCGTCTGCCACGCGCAGCGATACGTCACGCATCGTTTCGCGATACAGGCGCTCGCGCAGTTGGCGAGAGGTGACAAATTTGCCCTCCTTGCCAGCCAAGGGGCTGCTGTTTACGGCAAAGGTCATTTCCATGGTGGGCTCGCTGACCTTTACAAACTCCAAGGGTTCGGGGTTTGTTGTTGCGGTAATGGTGTCGCCAATGGTGATAGAGGCAGCGCCCGAGAAGCAAACGATATCACCCATGCGTGCGCTTTCCACGGGCACACGCGTGAGGCCGTCGATCTGATAGATCGAAACGATCTTGGTGCGCTTGGGATTTTCGCCCGAATGGTAGTTGCAAATAAGCGCATCCTGATTTTGCTTTAACACACCGCGCTCAATGCGACCGATGCCGATGCGTCCCACGTAATCGTTGTAGTCGATAGAGGATACCAAAAGCTGAAGGCCGCCCTCGTCGTCACCCTCAGGCGCGGGAATATAGTCAAGAATGGTATCGAAAAGAGGGGTAAGATCGGTGCCTTCTACATCAGCCTCACGGGATGCGGTGCCCGCACGTCCCGAGCAGTAAAGAATGGGGCTGTCAAGCTGCTCATCGGAGGCATTAAGGTCGATCAGAAGCTCAAGCACCTCATCCTCTACCTCGCCAAGACGTGCATCGGGCTTGTCTATTTTGTTGATCACCACGATCACGCGGTGGTTTAGCTCAAGTGCACGCTGCAGCACAAAACGCGTTTGGGGCATGGGGCCTTCAGCTGCATCCACAAGCAAGATTACGCCGTTTACCATTTTCAGCACGCGCTCTACCTCTCCGCCAAAATCGGCGTGGCCGGGGGTATCTACAATATTGATTTTTACATCCTTGTAGTGTACAGCGGTATTTTTTGCTAAAATGGTAATGCCGCGCTCCTTTTCAATGTCACCCGAGTCCATAACGCGGGTCACGGTCTCCTGATTCTCACGGTAAATGCCACCCTGCTTTAGCATTTGGTCAACCAGCGTGGTCTTGCCGTGGTCAACGTGGGCGATAATGGCAATATTGCGTAAATCTTCACGGATCATAAGCTTCTCTCCTTTTTAAATGTCTAAACAACATTTTATTATAGCATAAAAAATTATATTTGCCAAGGGGAGAAGCGTGATTTTTGCGTGATTTTTGTGAAATCTTGTAAGCAGGAGGTGCTGCCGCCAACTGACAAATATGCCGCTTTTTGTCACAGTAGGCTTGACTTTTCTTTGAAAAGTCCGTATAATGAGGGAGAATTTTACAACAAGGAAGTGGCGTAATGTACATAGATATGTTTGGGAAAAAGCGTATGAAATTGGGATTGCATCAGCATACCACACGCTCCGACGGCATACTCTCGCCTGAGGCTGTTGCCGCACTTTACCGTGATGCAGGCTACGATGCCATTGCTCTGACCGATCACTGGATATACGGCGAGGCGGATACGATCTCGGGACTGCCAATTCTCCCCGGCGCAGAGTACCATGTTGGTGCACGTGATGCGGGAATGGGGATTTACCATATTGTTTGCTTGTTTGCCGACCGTGCTCCCGCACTTGACCGAGCCACGCATTTCGGCAAGCTCAAGGCACAGAAGCTGATCGATGCCATTCATGAGGCCGGTGGGCTTGCCATTCTCGCGCACCCGGCCTGGTCCCTCAATACTACCGAGAACGTTCGGGCGCTGAAGGGCCTTGACGGGGTAGAGATCTTCAATACCGTTTCGCGCAATACCGCGCGTGACGATGCGTCGCTCCTGGTCGATCTTTATGCTACAGACGGAATGTATTTTCCGCTCCTCGCCTGTGACGATTTTCATCATAATGACCACACCAGTGCCACGGGCATCGAGCCCACCGCCTGCATCATGCTTGAGTGCGAGTCGCTTGCCCCTGCGGCTTTGAAGCAAGCGTTTCTCGAAAGGCGTTATTACGCTTCGACGGGCCCCGAGATCCATTTAAGGCGTGAGGGGGACATCTTCATCGTTGATTGCTCGCCCGCCCAAAGAGTTTGCTTTCACAGCAATAGCGTCAGCTCGCGCGGTGGGCGCACGCAGCTTGGCGAAAATATCACGCATGCCACCTATTGCCGTCAGGATTGTGAGCGTTATATACGCGCATCCGTCACCGACAGTGAGGGACGCATGGCTTGGAGTCAAATTATTTCGGTTTGATTTTAAGATTATGTTAAGTAAAAACAAGGGAAGTTAAATTATGAGTGTTAAAATTATTGTAGATTCTGCTTCCGATATTAAAGTAGAAGTGGCAAAAGAGCAGGGTGTTTTGCTTGCGTCCTTGAAAACTGTTTTGGCGGGCGTGGAATACCGTGACGGTATTGATATCACCCCCGATGCTTTTTACGATAAGCTGCAAGCCAATAAGGAGCTCGCGCGCACCAGTCAGGTTAATGTAGGTGAGTTTAACGCGCTTTTCGAGGAGGCTGTAAAAGAGGGTGACGAGGTGCTGGTTATTACCATATCTTCGGGGCTTTCGGGCACTTACCAAAGCGCATCGATTGCTGCTGCCGCGTATCCCGATAAGGTGTTTTTGGTGGATAGCCTTTCGGCTACTGCGGGCGAGCAGATTCTGATCGCGCATGCCATTGCATTGCGTGATGCAGGCAAGTCAGCTGCCGAAATTTGTGCCGAGCTGAATGAATTGCGCAAAAAGGCACGCCTTTTTTTGCGCGTACAGACCCTCGAGTATTTAAAGCGCGGCGGACGTGTTTCAAAAACAGCTGCTTTTGTTGGTGGTATGCTTCATTTTATGCCTGTTCTTACCCTCAACGGCGAGGGCAAGCTTGAAACTGTTGGAAAAGCGCGCGGCGTTCGCATGAGTCACAAGATGATGAACGATGCGGTCAAGGCGGCAGGCGGAATCGATTTTTCCTATCCCGTTGCCATTACCTATGCGGGCGACCTCAGTGACGGTACGGTAAAGGCGTATCTTGCGGATAGCAAGGAGATCTTTGGTGAGAATGAAAAGGGGATCATGATCGGTCAGCTTGGCTGCGTGATCGGCACGCACACGGGTCCTGGAGCCATTGTTTTGTCCTTTATCCCCAAAGCCTAATGCTTGCCGTAGAGTGAAAGAGAAACTGTATTGGAAGGGCATTGTTTTTGAGGTGTTATTTTTCAAAAAACGCTTGACAATCAAACTGCATTAATGTATAATAAAATTTGCATGGAGAAATGGAGATGCAAAAGTACGCTACCCTAAGTGTACCTTTGCATCTTTTTTTGCCTATTTTAATACGGAGGAGTAAGTATGACCCCACAAGAATTGATAGCACAGCTTGAAATCAATCCCATTATTGCGGCGGTTCACGATCACCAATTTGAGGCGGCACTCGCTTCGCCTGCTGACGTTATTTTTTGCCTGAAGGCAAGCATTTTAAAGATAGCGGAGCAGGTAAAGGCATCACATGCACAAGGCAAATGCATTTTTGTGCACATCGATCTTGCCGATGGCGTGGGCAAGGACCGCGCCGGCATCGAATACCTTGCTTCGCTTGGCGTTGACGGTATCATCAGCACGCGTACGCAGCTGGTGCGTCAGGCAAAGGAGAAGGGGCTGATCGCGGTGCAACGCTTTTTTGCGCTGGATTCTAAAGGCATTGAGAGTATTAGCGAAAATCTGGAAAACTGCTCATCTGATTTTATCGAGATCATGCCCGGTGTGATCGGCAAGATCATTTCACGCTTTTCGGGTGGCAGTATCCCTGTGATCGCAGGCGGCTTGATCGAAACAAAAAAAGAGGTTTTATCCGCGCTTGAATGTGGCGCGTTAGCTGTTTCCACGGGTAAGTGTGAGCTGTGGTATACCGAATAAGATTTTATTTTATAAGCATATAGGAAGGAAAAGAAGTATGTTTGATGTAGTGATCGTTGGTGCAGGTGTGATCGGCGGCATGTTGGCAAGACAGCTGTCGAAATACGACCTTAAAATCTGCCTGCTCGAAAAAGAGAACGACGTAGCCATGGGTGCGAGCAAAGCAAACAGCGGTATCGTGCACGGCGGTTATGACCCCGAGCCCGGAACGCTGAAGGCAAAGCTGAATGCCGAGGGTGTGCAAAAGCTTTACGACGTAGCGGATGAGATCCACGCGCCTTATCGCAAAAACGGCTCGTTTGTTTGTGCGTTTGGCACGCCTGAGGAGGAAGCAACGGTAAGAGAGCTTTACGAGCGTGGCTTGGAAAACGGTATCCCCGGGCTTGAGATCCTGACCGGTGATGAGGCAAGAGTGCTTGAGCCTGCCCTTTCTCCCGCGGCTTCTCTTGTGTTGAACGTAACCAATGCAGGTATCGTTTGCCCTTATGAGATGACGGTTGCCGCTATTGGAAATGCAATGGATAACGGCACGGAGCTAAAGGTCAATTTTGCTGTTTCTGACATCAAGAAGGAGCAAGATGTATTTGTTGTAACCTCTGCTGGTGGCGAGGTGGTAAAGGGTAGATATGTTGTCAACTGTGCCGGCGGCTATTCTGACCGTGTAGCGGCTATGGTAGGCGACGACTTCTTTAAGATCATTCCCCGTGCAGGCGAGTACATGCTGCTGGATAAAAACGAGGGCAGCCGTGTATCTCATACCATCTTCCAGGTGCCGAGCAAGGATGGCAAGGGTATTCTTGTCAGTCCCACGGTTGATGGCAACCTTTTAACAGGTCCCACCGCCACTGTTGTAGAGAGCCCCGAGGCAACAAGCACCACGCCCGCAGGCCTTGACGCAGTAGCGCGTCTTGCTGCGAAAAGCGTGCCGAGCGTTAACTTCCGCCAGGTGATCACGTCCTTCTCGGGTGTCCGTGCTTCCGAGAAGAGCGGTGACTTCATCATCTGCCCCGCAAAGAGTGTAGAGAATATGATCCATGTTGCAGCCATCGACTCCCCCGGTCTTACCTGCTGTGTGTCGATTGCCGATTACGTAATCGACCTGCTTCGTGAGGCAGGTCTTGCAATGGCACCGCGCGCTGACTGGTGCCCCACGCGCGAAAATCCGCATGCGTTCCGCGAAATGAGCGACGAGGAGAAGGATGCGTATATCAAGGAGCATCCCGCATACGGTAAGATCGTTTGCCGCTGTGAAACCGTTTCGGAGGGAGAGATCCGCGATGCGATCCGTCGCAATCCCCCTGCATGTGATATTGACGGTGTGAAGCGCCGCACTCGCTCGGGTATGGGCAGATGTCAGGGTGGCTTCTGCATGCCCTACGTTATGCGCCTTATTTCTGAGGAAAGAGGTGTTGCCATGGAGAGTGTTACGAAAAACGGTAAGGGCTCAACGCCCCTGATCGGCAAGCTGTAAGGAGGGCTTTAGAATGAGAGAGCATGATATTGTAGTTGTTGGCGGCGGCCCCGCAGGGCTTGCAGCGGCAATCGCAGCTTATGATAGTGGCGTTACCGACGTGGTGGTGCTTGACCGCGAGAGCTCAGTTGGCGGCATTTTGCGTCAGTGCATACATAATGGCTTCGGCCTTCACAAGCTTGGCCGTGAGCTGACCGGTCCCGAGTACGCAGACGTGTACCGCTGCGAGGTGGAAAAGCGCGGTATTCGTGTGTATTGTGAAACGACCGTAACCGGTGTTACCGCCGATCGCGTGGTGACGGCACAAAACAAAGAGGGCGTTCTTAAGATCAAAGCAGGTGCCGTAGTGCTTGCTATGGGCTGCCGTGAGCGTAGCCGCGGTGCGCTTAACATCAGCGGCACACGCCCTGCGGGTGTTTACAGCGCAGGTACGGCACAAAAGTTTATCAACTGTGAGGGTTATATGGTCGGCAAAAAGGTCGTTATCCTTGGCTCCGGTGATATCGGTCTTATCATGGCGCGCCGTATGACCTTTGAGGGCGCTAAGGTTGAGGCTGTTTGTGAGCTTATGCCCTATTCGGGCGGCCTTACCCGTAATATTGTGCAATGCCTTGAGGATTTTGGCATTCCGCTTTACCTTTCCACCACCGTTGCCGAGATCCACGGCAAGGAGCGCGTTGAGGGTGTTACCATTGCGCAGGTGGATGAAAACCGTCGCGTGATTGAAGAAACCAAGCGCTACATTCCTTGTGATACACTTCTTCTTTCCTGCGGTCTGATCCCCGAAAACGAGCTGACGCGTGGCGCCGGCATCCCGATCGACCCCATTACCTCGGGTGCTTTGGTAGATGAAAATCGCCAAACCGAGATCCCCGGTATTTTTGCGTGCGGTAACGTTTTGCAGGTGCACGATCTCGTTGACTACGTGTCTGACGAGGCTGAGATGGCAGGTATTGGTGCAGCAAGCTTTGTAAAGAACGGTGCTGTTTCGGGTAAGACGGTAGAAACCAAGCCCGGAAACGGTGTGAGATACGTGCTGCCTCAGCGCGTGCATACCGAGAGTGGCAAGGACGTGTCGCTGTTCCTGCGTGTGACTCAGCCCTTCCCGAAGGTGCGCTTTACCGTTAAATCGGGTGACGTGGTGCTTGCTACGGCACAGCGCTTGAAGGCTGCGCCCGGTGAAATGGAGAAGATCACGGTTAAGAGCGAGAAGCTCCAAGGGGCACAAGAGCCCATTACTGTATCGTTGGAGGTGCTGTGATGAATAGAAATCTGACTTGCATTATCTGCCCCCGCGGCTGTTCGCTGACGGTTGAGGGTGAAAAGGACAACCTTGTCGTAACGGGAAATGCGTGCCCGAAGGGCAAGCAGTACGCGATCGATGAGTGCACACATCCTACACGTACCGTAACCTCTATCGTGCGTGTGGAAAACCGTGTAGATACTATGGTGAGTGTGAAGACCGCCGCGCCTATTCCGAAGGAAAACATTTTTGACGTGATGGAAAAGATCCGCGCGGCAAAGGTGCAGGCACCCATCGTTGCCGGCACAGTTATCCTTTCCGACGTTTACGGTACGGAAGTGATCGCAACAAAAACCGTTCTTTAATTTCAAAAAAGAAAGGCTCTGCGTTTTTACGGCGCAGAGCCTTTTAATTGTATACTATTACCTCAAACGCCATCAAACACCTCGAATCATTGTGTATAAATTGTATTGACAAGAAACGACACATACTGTATAATAGAGCATGTTCGTGTATTGTATGATGCACAAAAGAGATCAAGGGAGTTTATATGAATTTAATGTATATAATGGCTTTGGCAGCTTGTCTGCTGGTCGGCGTGCTCATTGTTTTTCTTGTGATCCGCCTTCCGGAATTCAAGCGAGAGCTTTGGTATATCAATATGGAGATTGAAAGATCGGATGAGGAAGAAAAGCTTCTTTGGAAAAAGAAAAAGCGCAAATTGCTTCTTTCGCTCATTCCTTTCGTGCGTTATTAAATGAACAAAACCCTCACCCTGCGTGGCTGTTTATCACAGCCGCATTTGCGGTGAGGGCTTTGTTTTAGGGCTTTATACGCCGATCTCCTCATATATTTCAAGCAGTCGCTCCTCGGCTTCTGTTTTTCTTGCGTCAAGTGTGGCGGCGCGCTCATAGTCGCTGGCGGCGGCACCGTATAGCTCCTCATCAATGCTTGCAAGCTCCGCCTCAAGGCTTTCCGCTTCCTTTTTTAACCGCGCTACACGCGCGCGCTCACGGCGCTCCTCGGCGGCGCTTTGCTTGCGTGCAAGATACTCCGCTTTGTTACTGCTTTGGGGGGTGATCGCATCATGCGCTTCTTGCGTTTCCTGCATACGCGCTATACGGTCGCGCTTAAACTCCAAAAACTCACTGTAACCGCGCCCCTTGCTTGTCACATGATAGTCAAGCAGATCTCCGTCACCCGTTTGGGGCTTTAGTGCCAAAACGCGCGTGGCAAGCTTGTCCATAAAATAGCGGTCGTGCGATACGGCAAGCACGGTGCCGTCAAAAGCGTCAAGTGCCGCCTCCAACGCTTCTCGTGAATCAATATCAAGGTGGTTGGTCGGCTCGTCAAGCACCAGCAGGTTAACATGTGAAAGAATCAGCTTTGCGAGCGTTAGACGTGCACGCTCTCCGCCCGAAAGCACCGATACGGTGCGAAAAACATCCTCTCCTACAAAGCAAAACAGCGCAAGCGTGCTCCTGATCTCGGTTTCGGTGAGATTGGGGTAAGCAGACCAAAGCTCCTCAAGCACGGTGTTTTGAGAAGTGAGGTTTTGGTTTTCCTGATCGTAATATCCGATCTCTACATTGTAGCCCAGCTCCACGCGACCCGCCGTTGGCTGCTGCTTGCTAAGCAAGAGCTTTAACAGTGTTGATTTTCCGCACCCATTAGGGCCGGTAATAAACATGCGGTCGTTTTTTCGGAGCAAAAAGTCGATCCCGTTAAACAGCCTTTTTTCGCCAAATGCCATTGATAATCCACGTGCCGAAAGCACCTCGTTTCCGCTCTCTCTTGCTTCTCTAAAGCTCATGCGAATTGCCTTTGGGGCATCCTTGGGCTTTTCAAGGCGTTCTATTTTGGCAAGCTGCTTTAGGCGCGATTCAGCCGCGATGATGTTGCGTTCTCTGTTCCATTGGCGCTGCTGCGCAATATACGCTTCCTGCCGTGCAATTTCCTTTTGCTGGTTTTTGTAATGCCGCTCGGCAATTTCGCGGTCAATCCGTCGCTTTTCTGCAGATGCGGTGTAGCCGCCGTTGTAGAGCGTGGCACGTGCGTGCTCCAGCACCAAGGTCTTATTTGTGACACGGTCAAGAAAATAGCGGTCATGCGAGATCACAAGCACGCATTTTTTGTACTGCGAAAGAAAGCTTTCAAGCCAATAAAGGGTATCGATATCCAGGTGGTTGGTCGGCTCGTCAAGCAGCAAAATATCGGGCTCACGTGCCAGCTGACGGGCAAGTGCAAGGCGTGTGCGCTGACCGCCCGAAAGGGTAGACAAGGGCTGATTCATTTCTCGCTCATCAAAGCCCATTCGCTTTAGCACCGATGCTGCGCGCGTGCGGAATTGGGGGCCGCCGTCCTGTATAAATTTATCGTGCTGCTCGGTATAGGCGGCAGTCAGTGCGGCATACGCGGGGGTGTTTGCCTCGCTTTCTCTTACACGCAGGTCAAATTCCAGCTCCTCCAACCGTTTTTCCGCAAGAAGCAGCTCGGGAAAAGCGGCAATCATTTGCAAAAGCGCGGTGTCGCCGGCTGCCTCATCTATCTCAAAGGCATCATCCTGTCGCACAAAGCCAACCGTTTTGCCGTTGCCGATAAACACGTTACCGCTATCGGGCAAAAGCTCTTGTGTAATAACCTTAAATAGCGTAGATTTGCCGCATCCGTTCACACCGATCACGCCAAGTCTGTCATTTTCGCCAAGCGAAAAGCTTACGCGATCGAGCAGGGTGCGCACACCAAACGAGAGCGAAAGGTCACAAACGCTCAAAACCGTCATGGGGATCCTCTTTCCACAGGTAACGACAAGCGTCGTTTTAACTGTTAACATAATGATAGCAAAAAAATGCGAGCGCAGCCACACCTTTATTGTCAACAATGGGTGAGCGCTCCACATATTTTGCCGAAACATAAATATTATAAAAGAAATGGCTCTTGGTTGTCAAGGGCGGAAGGGAGAGAAAGTGGGGAAAAGGTGCTATTTGTGCGGTGGGAGATTGCCATCGGGTGAGGTATGCTTTCGCCTTGGCGTACGTAGCGTTTGCAGCGATTGCGCGGACGGTATCACTACCGAGGATCTTATGCACGTAACAGGTACGGGCTCGGCGCGGGATATGCTGTGTGCGCTTGGATTTGAAAAAAGCGTGATATTTTAAAGAAATTTATGAAAAAAGCAAAAAAGCTCTTGACAAGGGCACGAGGATATGCTATACTCTGTAAAGTAATTTGCTTTACAGGGTGAGATTATGTTTGAAAAAAATCTGCAATTGGCGGAGCTCATCGACGTGTATGCCGAGTTGCTTACCGACCGACAGCAGCGTCTGCTTGATCTTTACTACAATCAAGATCTTTCTCTTGGCGAAATTGCAGACGACGTTGGCATTTCGCGTCAAGGCGTGCGTGACAGCTTAAAAAAAGCAGAGCGTGAGCTTTACTTTTTTGAAAGCAAGCTTCACCTTGTGGCACGCGAGAGTGCGGTGCGTGAGGCGGGGGCGCGACTCCTTGCCCTCACCGAAAACGATCAACAAACGGCAAGTGCAGCTAAGGACCTCATCGCCGCGGCAAGCGGAGAAACGGTAGAGGGGTTGTAAGCGCAACAACACCGAAAAACAAAAAGAGAGGCGGCAATCAAATGTTTCAAAGCTTAACCGAGAAATTGAATAACGCCTTTAAATTCTTTCGCAACAAGGGTAAACTGACAGAGGCTGACGTTAAGGCAGGCATGCGCGAGATCAAGCTCGCGTTGCTGGAGGCGGATGTAAACTTTAAGGTCGTAAAGGACTTTATCAAAATGGTTTCCGAGCGTGCGGTGGGCGCTGAGGTGATGGAATCTCTGCTTCCCGCACAGCAGATCGTAAAGATCGTAAATGAGGAGCTTGTAAAGCTAATGGGCACCTCGCAGGCAAAGCTCACCATAGCACCCAAGCCCCCAACGGTCGTGATGATGGTTGGCTTGCAGGGTGCAGGTAAGACCACGCATGCAGGTAAGCTTGCGGGCATGTATAAAAAGCAGGGTAAAAAGCCGCTTTTGGTGGCGTGTGACGTTTACCGTCCCGCTGCGATCAAGCAGCTGCAGATCCTTGGTGAAAAGCTGGATATTCCCGTGTATGCACCGGGGGAAAAGGAAAAGCCCGTTAAGATCGCAAAGGAAGCACTAAAGCTTGCCGCCAAGAACGGCTATGATATGGTGTTTATCGATACGGCAGGCCGTTTGCACATTGATGAAACGCTCATGGGCGAGCTGCAGGATATCAGACGTGCAGTCGATCCTACCGAGATCCTGCTGACGATCGACGCTATGATCGGTCAGGATGCCGTTACCGTTGCAGAGCATTTTAACGAGCAGCTTGATGTGACGGGCGTGATCCTTACAAAGCTTGACGGTGATACCCGCGGCGGTGCGGCGCTTTCGGTGCGCCACGTGACGGGCAAGCCCATCAAATTTATCGGTGTGGGTGAAAAACTGGATGCGATCGAGCCCTTTTATCCCGACCGTATGGCAAGCCGTATTCTCGGCATGGGCGACGTGCTCTCACTCATTGAAAAGGCAGAGCAAGCGTTTGACCAAAAGCAGGCGGCTGAGCTTGAAAAGAAGATACGTGCCGCCACTTTCACGCTTGATGATTATCTTGATCAGTTTGCTCAGATAAAAAAGATGGGCAATATTGAAAGCCTGATGGGCATGATGCCGGGTGTTAAGCCCGGGGCGCTGAAGGATGCCAAGATCGATGAAAGGCAGATGGCGCGCACCGAAGCAATCATCAAATCGATGACAAAGCGTGAGCGTGAGCGTCCCGAGATCATCAACGCCTCCCGTAAGATGCGTATTGCAAAGGGCAGTGGCACCACGGTAGAGGATGTCAACAAGCTTTTAAAGCAGTTTGATAGCGTGCGCAAGATGATGAAGCAGCTGACAAGCCCCGGTGGCAAGCGGTCGCTTTTCGGTAAGATGAAACTTCCGTTCTGACGGATTTTTTATAAACAATAAATTAAAAATAAAACACAAAAACAAAGGAGATTTTTACCATGGTTAAGATCAGACTCACCCGTACGGGTAAGACTCACAGCCCCGCATACCGTATCGTTGTTGCAGATCAGCGCTCTCCCCGCGACGGTCGCTTCATCGAGGAGATCGGTCACTACAACCCCAAGTCCAAGGAGCTGGCAGTGAATGCCGATGCTGCAAAGAAATGGCTTGGCAACGGTGCACAGCCCACTGAGACCGTAAAGGTACTGTTGACCAAAGCCGGCGTGATCGGTTGATCGCGCGGAGCGTCTTATGTTGAGCCTCAAAGAAATCCTGGTTGATATTGCCGTCGCTATCGTGGATCATCCCGATGACGTGGTTGTAACCGAGCAGGAAGAAAACAACGAAGTAACGCTGACTTTGAGCGTACATGCCGACGACATGGGCATGGTTATCGGCCGTCACGGTCGCATTGCTAAGGCAATCCGTTCCGTTATGAAGGCGGCAGCAGGTAGCTGTGGCAAAAAAGTGAACGTCGATATCAAAGACTAAAAGAGAAAAAGAGCGCGTTGCCTACTTAGGCGTCGCGCTCTTTTTAAGTAAGCTTTTTAACGGTTTGAATACAAGCGTTACATAAGCGCAAATCGTGTTTGCCGGTAACATGCTTTCCGCAAAGTGCGCAATATCGTTGTGTCGGCGTAATGAAAATCGTATCGTTGTGTAGGGAAATTAAAACTTTGTCCTCGCTTTTAAGACCCAACTGGTTTCTGAATTTTACAGGCAGAACAATTCTGCCAAGATTATCGAGCTCTTTCTCTATTCCAAGTGACATAATTTATATTTTACTCCATTTTGTAATTTACTATATGATAACACTTTGTTTGTATAAAGTCAAGATGTTTTTGGTTATAATTATAGCATACTATTATCAAAATGCTTGCGAGGTGTTATCATGGCTACGAACAAAATACAAACCGGAATAAGATTTGAGCCCGAGCTCCTCTACAAAATTACGCAGGTGGCAAAATACAATAAGCGTTCGCTCAATGCGCAGCTTGAATTTTTGGCGCAAAGCTGTGTGAAGGAATACGAAGCGGAGAACGGTAGCATTGCTATTGACGAGGAAGCACTTTACAATAAGTAATAAAGAAAAGAAGGGAAGCACTTTCTCATGCTTTCCTTCTTTTTTGTGTGTCAATAAAATAGGTAATTATACTTTTAGCGTTACAGCAAGGTAGCGATCTCGTCCTCAACAATGCCGTTTTCCGTCAAGTGCGACACGTGCGTAAAGCCAATATCAGCAAGCATGCGCAGCATTTCGGGGAACCGGAAGGCAATCTTATCGGGGTGGTGTGCGTCCGAGGAAAGAATGACCTTGCCGCCAAGCTCTAATACCAAGGGCAGGAATCTGGGGTGCGGGTAGGGCACGGAGCGAAGCCCCCGAATGACCGCGCCCATATTGATCTCAACAAGGGGCACGTGCTTTAGCGTCTCGGCAAGTGCCTCGCGCGCCAAGGCAAGGTATGCGGGGTCGTTTTCGTCAACGATGGGGTGCTTGGTAAGAAGATCAAAATGCCCCATAAAGGTGGGCTTGTTTTTTTCGGCATGGGCAACCACCTGCTCAAAATATGCCTTTGCAAAATCAAGTCTGTTGCCGCCAAACATCTTTTCTATCCCGGCATGAATCAGCTGAGGTCTGCTGTCAACAGGAAACGTCTCGCCGTTTTTGATGATGTAATGCACTGAGCCTATGGTATAGTCATAGCGCTCACGCTCGATCTCAGAGCCAAGATCCCATTCAATACCGAGTAGAACAGGGAAATCGTACAGTTCGCGTGCTCTTTTTTGTGCTTCGCGCACAGTAGATTCGTATTTATCAATATTTGTTTCGGGGCGCATGCAGTAATGCAGGTCAAAGGGGGTCATGCTGTGGTCGGAAATGCCGAGTGCCAAAAGCCCCTTGGCTCTCGCGCTGTCGACCATTTCTTCAACAGTGCCAAGCCCATCCGAAAAAACGGTGTGTGTATGAAAATCGGCAAATGCCATGATAAGCCTCCGCGGTTAATGTTTAATAGATATTACAAGTATAGCATAAACAAGAGTAAAAGGCAAGAATTTAAGAGCAAATCACAAAAAACGGATGCGAAAGCATCCGTTTTTTTGATTATCAAAGCACGTTTGGTGTGATAATGTCGCGCCAATACAGGGGAATGGGCATATCAAGCTCATCCGAGGTGTAGCCGTGGCCGATATAGGGCAAGAGTTCCTCCTCAAGCTCGGGGATAGAGAGGTCGGTGCCGTCAAGATATGCCATAAGGCGATCGCGGCAAGCGTTTAAGCGGTAGAGGAGTGCGCCAAAGCGGATGTCGGAAACATCGTAGCCGTGGGGCTTGTTTTCGGTAAACCACAGGGTGCGGAAGGCTTTTGTAAATGCTGTTACCTTTGCAATGGTCGTGTTGTATTTCTCCACCAACGCCAAGAGAGCAGTACGGTCGCCCGACTTGTAAGCGGCGCGGGTGCGGACACCAAGGTCATGCTTTTCGGCAAGCGCACTTGCAAGTGCGGCGCAGCTCTTGAAGATGTATGCATAGCTGCTGCTTGCTTTTGCTGCAGCCGCAAGCTTTTCGGCCATTGCCTCATACTCTGCCTTGTAGCTTTTTTTGATGCAGGGATCCAGCATGCCAAGGAAGGGATCGCTGTAAAGGAGATAGGTGTGATGATGCGTGCCGTCACGCTGGATCTTGCCAAAGTCGATGGGCAAGTCAAGGAGCATCATGTCATCAAAATCTTCACCCGTTATCTCTTTAAACTCTTTTTTGATCTGCTCCATGTCGGTCATGCCGTCATACATTCTGCGCACGGCATAAAGCGTGGGAAGCACTGCGTAATAGGAGGCAAGTCGACCGTTGTTTGCCCACAGCGTCATGAGAATGTTTGTAATGTTTTTCTCACGGCAGGACTGCATGGCAAGCGACATGATCTTCAGCGAAAACGCATTGTTAGAGGCAAAGCCCACCCAGGTTCTGGCACCTCCCGCAAACCAGGTTTCACCAGGGAAGCGCTGGTGCAATTCGAGCATGGTGTCGTAGTATTCCTTGGATTCGCTGTAATAATCCCAATATACAAGATCCACCCCCTCGGGGCGAGAGGCAATAATGTCGTCAGTAATCACGCTGCGGTCTGTGGTAAAGTATCTGCCGTGATTGGCAAGGCGGAAGAACATATCCGACCACATGATGGGCTTAAGCTCGTATTTCTTGGTCAGTGCGAGCACACGGTCAAGGTGGCGGCGGATGATGTCAAAGCGGTTTTGAAAGCCGTTTTTGTCAAGATATTTGCCAAGACCTAACATGTGTGCCTCATCCATGCCGATATTGATGACATCCGAGGTAAAGCACTCCTTCACACTTTTGAACATGTTTTCGATCAGTTCGTAGGTGCGCTCCTCGCCAACCATTAAAATATCGTCGGTATCTTGAATCGCTACGTAGTTTTTCCACATAAAGATCTGGTTGAGGTGCGCGAGCACCTGAATGCAGGGGATGACCTCAATGTCGATCGAATCACAATATGCAACGATATCCTTTAGCTCCGCCTGAGAATATCTGCCGCGCAGATATCCGAAATAAGGCTCGCCGGGCACCTCGTAGGTGTCCTCGGTGTAAAGCTGGAGCATATTATAGCCAAGCTTTTTGATGGTTGCTGCGTATTTTTTAACTTCATCGGGCTTCATGATGCCGTTTCTTGACATATCAAGCATCACGCCAAATCTTTTTTCCATGGTAGAACTCCCTTTTAATTACCTCAAGCGGTTGGGGGTGGCAACGAGGTGCCAACGAGGGATGCGGGGCAGGGTGAATTCGTCGTTCACGTAGCCCTTGCCGCGGTAGGGGAGAATGTCCTCCTCAAGCTCGGCGATCTTGGCTTCGGTGCCGTCAAGGTAAGCAAGCAGTCGGTCTCGGCAGTTCTTCAGGCGCAGCATAAGTCCGCCAAGGCGAATGTCGGAAACCTCGATGCCATTGGGATTATTCTCGGTCATCCAGAGCGTGCGGAAGGTCTTTTCAAAGTCCTCTACGGCCTTGATGGTGGTGGCGTAGTCCTCCGCGACGGCGGCAAGCGTCTCGCGGTCGCCCGATTTGTAGGCGGCACGAGTGCGCACACCAAGGTCGTGCTTGAGGGCAAGAGCACGGCAAAGTGTCACGTAGTTTTCAAACAAATAGCCGTATTGGCTGGTCTTGGCCGCCTCTTCAAGCTTCTCGGCGATGGCAAGGTACTCGTCCTTGTAGCTCTTTTTGATGCAGGAGTCCACCACGCCGAGGAAGGGGTCGTTGTAAAGCAGGTACGTGTGCGTGTAGGTATGGTCCTTTTCAAGCTTGCCGAAGTCCACCGGGATGTCAAAGAGCATCATGGCGTCAAAATCCTCGCCTGTGATCTCCTTAAATTCCTTTTTGATCAGGTCCATATCCTCAACGCCGTCGTAAATGCGGCGGATGGCGTACAGGGAGGGGAGCACGGCGTAAAAGGAGCAAAGCTTGCCGTTATCGCCCCACATGGTCATCATCACGTTTTCAACGCCGTGCTCCTTGCAGGACTGTGCGGCGAGGGACATCGTTTTGATCGAGAAGGCGTTGTTTGCGGCATAGCCTGACCAGGTCCACGCGCCGCCGCCAAACCAGGTCTTGCCGGGGAATTTGGCGTGCATATCAAGCATCGCGTCGTAGCGCTCCTTGGTCTGGGTGTAGTAGTCCCAATAGACCTGCTCGACCCCTTCGGGGCAGGCGGCTACGATCTCGTCAGTGATGACCGAGCGATCGGTGGTGTAGTAGGTGCCCTTGTTGCCGAGACGGAAGAACATATCCGACCACATGATGGGCTTCAGATTATACTTCTTAGCCAACTCCAGCACGCGGTCAAGGTGGCGGCGGATGATCGAGAAGCGGTTTTCAAAGCCGTTTTTGTCAAGATACTTGCCAAGGCCCACCATGTGTGCCTCGTCCATGCCAATGTGGATGATGTCGGAGGAAAAGCACTCTTTCAAGCTCTTGAACATGTTTTCAATGAACTCGTAGGTGCGTTCCTCGCCCACCAAAAGGATGTCAGTGGTGTCGTTGATGTCGGCGTAGGGCTTCCAGTAGAAGATCTGGTTGAGGTGCGCCAGCACCTGAATGCAGGGAATAAGCTCCACGCCGATCGAATCGCAGTAAGCGACCATGTCCTTCAGCTCGGCCTGTGTATATTTGCCGCGCAGATACCCGAAATAGGGCTCGCCGGGCACCTCGTAGGTATCCTCGGTGTAAAGCTGGATCATGTTGTAGCCGAGCTTTTTGATGGTAGCTGCAAATTTTTTGACCTCGTCTGGCTTCATTACCGCGTTTCTTGACATATCAAGCATAACGCCAAATCGTTTTCCCATAATGTGTTTCCTTTCTGTTTGACAGTGTAGTTTTTGAAGATAAAATTATTATTAAATTTAAAATTCTGAAGTTTGCGCCGCGTGATCGCTTTCAAGGCTGTCGATCGAGTGGATCACAGGCAGCTCTGCCGCGGGCACCTCAACAGGGGTCGTAACAAAAAAGGTTGAGGTGTGCGCGGGGAGCGTTAAGCGCAGGTCGGTATAAACCTGGCCAAGGTAGGTGATAAACTTTTCGGCGCGTGGGCGAATTTCGCCTGTGTGGGGGTTCCACTCATCCACATCGTGTGCGCCGCGCAGCAAAAGATGGTGGTTGTAGGTTACATCCGTGCCGTTGGCGAAATAATATACATCGTCACAGCCGTGGCGCTTGTGTATGTGCTGAAACATACCGCCATCGGGGAAGGAGCGATCAAGCCCTACGTTGTGAAATTCGGGATAAATGGAGTTCAGCGCTCCCGTGCCCTCAAAGCGTGCCATGCCGGGCAGATATACGTCAAAGGGGATTTGGAAGGAGTTTAGGGCGCGGTTTACCACCGAGCTTTTGGTCATGTGCGTACCGTCTACGGCGGTGGCGTTAAAGTAAAGGAATATTGCCTCGCCACCCGCATTGTTTTTGTTGTGGCAGTAACGGCGAAGCACGCGGTCGCTTGTGGCATCCTCGCCAAATATCTCACGCGCCAAACGGCAGACCTCTGCATCGTTTTCGCCGGTCTTGTCATATTCAAACGCCAAGGTGGGCAGCACGCCCGTGGCAAGAATTTTTCCGCCTTCATCGTAAAACTTTTTCAGCAGGCGCATGCTTGATAGGCTGATGATATTGGTTGCGGGGAGCACAACAATACGGAATTTTTCGCTGTTTGTTTTGTTATCAAGGTACAGCGTTCCGCCCTCGGCACGGCATTTTGTTTCCATGGTATGGGGGTGTAGCACCGTCAAATCATGCCCCGCATAAAAGGAAATGGCGTTGATGAGCGTCATGTAGTCCGAATCAGCAGGTGTTTCGGGATATTCATATCCTTTTGCGGGATAGGAATAAAGCGTTAGCTTGCTATGTAGATCGTAAATGGGGTAGAGCAGAGCAATATCCGCAACATGCTTGCCACCGCGCAGCAGAGCCTGCACGCGCGTGACATAGTCGCAAAAGTCGCTGTTTTCGGTAAGCTCGCTCGGCAGGTGAAGCGCTGCGTTGTTTACACCGCGCGCAAAGGCGTTCATGGCATCCTTAAGCAGGTGCGTGCGGTCGTGGCGCCGATAGTTGCGAAACAGCTCGCCATTGATGCACTCTATGTCAAAATTATAGGCAGCACCCGCGGCAATTTTTATTGAGTTTGTGCCGTACAGATATGCCTTGTCAAGGAGTGCGCAGGGAGAGTAGGCATTGCATAGCATCGTATCGCCCGAGGTAAAGGAGCAGGCAGTGAGCTTTGGCTCAGAGAGTGTGCCAAAGGTCGCAAGACCGTGCTTTTGGGCGATTTTTTGCAAAGCCTTTATGATGCCATTCTCCAGCATAGAGGCACGCACCGTCATGAGCATTGCCTTGTAGTGCACGGTATCCTTTCCCGCATATCCAAAGAGTGCGGGATAAAGCGGTGCGGGGTCAATGCCAAAGCGCTCAAAAAACAAGGTGTTAAAGGAGTTGTCCCAATCACGGCGGTTTTTGCCGTGAAAGCCGATGCCCGAGTAAGCAAGCGTGGTAAGCGTGTTGCCGATGTAAGGGGTCAACACTTCAGAAAACAAGTCAAAGACAAGCTCTAAATAGCGATAGGATACATCAAAAGAAAGATAATTGGCACGGCGGCAGTGCGGCTCCTTAACGGCGTGGTATTCCCGTACCACCCAGTTGCCGTGCGGCACCTGCCAGCAGATTTTTCCCTCCTTGATAAAGGAGCGCAGGTCGATCACCTCGCCAAAGGATTCGGAATAGGCGACCACAGAGAGCGGATCCTCTCCCTGCAAGCGGCGACAAAGCTGCTCCTCGGCACGGCAAATATATTCCTTGCATTCAAGCAAATTTGCATGCAGGTCGGTTTCGCCAAGATCATCAAGCATTCCGATCACAAAGCGTTCAAAGGAAAAGTCAAAGAAAAAGCCAACCTTTAACTCTTTTTTTGTGGCGTGCTCCAAAAGCGTTTGGTACATATGGCGTACGGCATCCACATCATCCATGCTTTGCAGCTCTGTGTTTTCGGGTAGCATAGGGATAAGTGTGCCGCATCCCGCGGCAAGACAAGCATCGATCCCTGCCGTAATATACGCGTCAATATCCGCGGTATGGGGGGCAGGAAGATCAAAATAATAAATAGGGCGATAGGCATCCTTGGGGTGCTCAAACGCCGCGCGTTGGTTTTTGCTGATCATAGCCGCCTCCTTTTTATAATTGCTTTCAGTATACCATATTATTGAAACTATTTCCAGTGTTTTTTAAAATTTATTTATATAAATTTTCATGCTCTGTGCGTTGCTAACATTGACAAGCAACGCCCCCTGTGCTACAATAAACATAACAAAAGAAACGGGAGGGTGTTTATGATCATCGATTTCCATGCACATATTTTGCCGCGCTGCGATCACGGCTGTCATAGCTCTGTCATGGCGCTTGCGCAATTAAGCCTGATGAAAAGTGCAGGCACCGCCGCCGTAGTGGCGACCCCCCATTTTTACCCGAATGAGGATAGCATCACCTCCTTCCTCGCGGCGCGAGAGGGGGCACTGGATGCCATGCGAGAAAAGCTTCCCTTAGAGGCATTGCCCACAGTATATCCTGCGGCGGAGGTGCTTGTTTGCGAGGGCTTGCATAAGATGAAGGATATTGAAAGCCTTGCTATTTCGGGCACGAATGTCATTTTGCTTGAAATGCCCTTTAGAAACTGGAGCGAGGGGCTGATCAATACTGTGCTTGGTGTGAAAGACCGAGGGCTTGTACCCGTTCTTGCGCATATCAATCGCTATGATCTTGAGAAAGTGGAGCTTCTGCTTGACAAGGGCATATTGGCTCAGGTCAATGCTGAGGCGTTTGGCCCCTTCAAGAATGTTAAGCGTTACGTCGAGTTGATACGTGAGGGCAAGGTCGTGGCACTCGGCAGTGATCTGCATGAGGCAAAGCGCGCAGATTATAAGCGCTTTTTACATATGCAAAAAAAGCTTGGCACGCTAGCCGATACGGCTTTTGCCAAAACCGAGGAACTGCTCAAAAACGCTACACCGCTTTACCCCGCAGAGAGGGAAAAAGAGGCCCAGCCTGTTTAATCATACAAGCCGCCCCAACGCTATGCCGTTGGGGCGGCTTGTTGCCAGATATTGTTCCTTGATTTGTTTCCTTCCATATGGTACAATAATAGTGTAAATTGTCGCGATTTTACAAACCAATCGTTTGCTGGCAGACAAGAAAGGACGTATTTTTGAAGAAATTCATAGCAGCCCTTCTGGTCGCATTTTCTCTGTTTTTGATGGTGCCGCTTACCGCGGCAGCATCCTCACCCGTGAATGTTACCGTAGACGGTGCGCCGTTTTCGGGGAGCGTTCAAGTAAAAAATAATACCACGTATGTGGGGATCCGTAAATTTTCAACGGATCTTTATCCCACGGCTTCCGTTACATACAGCTCGGATACGCGCACACTCACCGTTAAAACAAGCGCACTTACGCTTACCTGTACCGACGGAAGCAGCTACATCGTTGCCAATGGCAGATATCTTTACTACGATCAGCCTATTTTCATGAAAAACGGCACGATGTATGCCCCTATCTTGCAGCTGTATCGCGCGTTTGGAGCAGGTATCAAGTGGAGCAACACCCTTGGTGGCTTTGCCGTCACGCGCGGTAGCGGCGGCATCGCCGCAGGTAGCAGTTATTACCGAAGTGATGAGGTCTTGTGGCTTTCGCGTATCATCAGCGCCGAGGCAAAGGGAGAACCGCTCCTCGGGAAGATCGCCGTTGGCAACGTGATTCTGAACCGTGTGCGCAGCAGCTCTTTTCCAAATACCATATACAGTGTCATTTTTGACAAGAAACACGGTGTCCAGTTTACCCCTGCCGCAAATGGCACGATCTACGGCACCCCTACCGAGGAGAGTATCATTGCCGCCAAGATCTGTCTTGAGGGATATACCGTTAGTGAGGGGATCTTGTACTTTGTCAATCCCGCAAAAGCGCCCAATAGCTGGGCAAGCAAAAACCGCGCCTACTTTGGCAGGATCGGCAATCACGCATTTTATTATTGATGTTTAACGCTTGATGCCATAAAAACAAAATCCCGAGCGGTCATGTAAGCATGACCGCTCGGGATTTTTCCGTTTTGTTGCGCGTATCCCGTAGGGGAGGGGGTTCCCCCTCCCACAATTCACAATATATTAAATCGGGAGGGGGGAACCCCTCCCCTACATTAGTGCCTTCAGGCACCCCCGCACGAAGTGCGAAACAGACAACCACCCGCTATGCGTGTGGGGAACAATGGGTTATACCCCTTTTGTATAGAGTGTATCGTTACATAAGGCTTCTCCTTGAGGAGAGGCTCCCGCGTAGCGGGTGGTGAGGTGTAGCCGCCATAGCGGCGTGTTCGAGTTTTGCAACGAGCCGCACAAAC
>JAFVTV010000022.1 GCA_017502975.1 Clostridia bacterium
CCTGAACGTTTAATGCAGTACACCAAGCATAGGGGATATCGTTGTCACGTCTGTATACGTTTGCACGGCGGCTGTCCCAAGAACGGAATACTGCCTTAACAGCACCCATCAATTGCTCCTTGGGGTCAGAGGGGAAGTCAGAACCGATCTTTGCCTTGTACTCTGCCTTGAACTGGTTAGCCAACTCCTTGAGGTCCTCAGCAGTCAGGTCAACGTCAAGCGTTACACCCTTCTCCTCCTTCATCTTGTCGATGAGCTCCTCAAAGTACTTCTTACCAACCTCCATAACGACGTCGGAGTACATCTGGATAAAGCGGCGGTAGCAGTCGTAAGCCCAACGTGCGTTGCCGGACTTTTCTGCCATAACCTCAACGACCTCCTCGTTAAGACCGAGGTTGAGGATCGTATCCATCATGCCGGGCATGGATGCACGAGCGCCCGAACGAACCGAAACAAGAAGGGGATTTTCCTTGTCACCGAATTTTTTGCCGGTGATCGCTTCCATTTTTTCAACGTACTCGTTGATCTCTTTTTGAATACCGTCATTGATTTGACGGCCATCCTCGTAGTACTGCGTGCAAGCCTCGGTGCTGATGGTGAAGCCCTGGGGAACGGGAAGAC
Organism: Clostridia bacterium; assembly: GCA_017502975.1. GTDB lineage: Bacteria > Bacillota > Clostridia > Oscillospirales > CAG-272 > Firm-07. Next base: position 622 of record JAFVTV010000022.1, read on the forward strand.
CGATGTTGGTCATTTCCGCAAGGTTTGCACCTTTGCCGCCGAGCAGCTCACGCATGCTTGCATTGCCCTCGGTGAAAAGGTAACAATACTTCTTTGCCATTTGAAATACCTCCAAATATTTATATTTATCTTGAACACAAAAATATGCGGCTCTCCGCATAGCGGCAATTATTATATCATATTATTTTAAACATAGCAACTGTTTTATCTATTTTTCAAAAACATAAAAAGTTAATTTTTTTTGAACAACGGCAAATTTTTGTCAATATTTCTAAAAAATCGGCTTTAGCGGTTGCTTTTGCGGCTTGTTTTGTGTATAATAAAAGAAATTAAAGGCTTTCCGTCGGCGCGAGGCTCTCGCGGCGGCGTTTATGTGCTTTTACAAAAAGGAGCGTATATGGCAAACATTTTTGATCTGTTTAGAAAAATAGAAAAGAGTGAAGCAGCACTGACGGGGGCGCCCGCATATTTGGTGGTGGGGCTTGGCAACCCCGGCAAGGAATATGCAAGCACGCGGCACAATGCGGGCTTTCTTGCCATAGACCATATAGCCTCACACGCAGGCACCCGAATAGACCGTGTGCGCTTTAAGGGGCTGACGGGCGAGGGCACGCTTTGCGGCACACGTGTGCTCTTTTTAAAGCCGCAGACCTATATGAATCTTTCGGGCGAGTCTGTGCGCGAAGCGGCTGCCTTTTACCACATTGAGCCCGCCAATATTATTGTAATCTATGATGACGTTACGCTTGACGTTGGCAGACTTCGCGTGCGCGGCAAGGGCAGTGACGGTGGGCATAACGGGATGAAAAGCATTATTTATCAGCTGAATTCCGATGCGTTTGCACGCGTGCGCGTTGGCGTTGGCAAAAAGCCACACCCCGCATACGATCTTGCAAATTGGGTGCTCTCCGCCTTTTCCGCTGAGGAGCTTGCGGTACTTTCTAAAATGTTTGATACAGTGGAGAGGGGCGTTGAGCTGCTGATCAAGGGAGATCTCGCCACCGCTATGCAGGTTTGTAACGGAGCTGTGCCATGCTGATTCCACAGGCGATCCGCGCCGAGGCGGAGTATCGGGCGCTTACCGACGATCTTGCACGCGCCCTTCGCACGCGCTCATTGCCATTTGCTGTTTGCGGGCTTTGTGAGGGTGCTTCGGATGCTATGCTGGCGGCACTTTTTGCCGATATGAAGGGGCGGTATGCGGGAGCTGCACTCATGATCCTGCCCGAGGAAAAGGAATGCGTGCGCTTGCAGCAGTATTTCTCGCAATATGGTATCCGTGCAGCATTTTTTACAGCACGCGATCTTACTTTTTATAACATTACAGCCTCGCATGAGTATGAGCATGAGAGGCTTTCTGTGCTTTGGCGCTTGCTTGGGGGCGAGCTTGACGTGGTGCTTACCACGCCCGACGCGGCGCTGGGGCTTACGGTTTCCCGAGAGAAGCTAAAAGAGGCAATGATCGCACTGAACACCCAAAGTGTGATCGATCCCGCTGTGCTTGCCGCACAACTGATAGCGGCGGGCTATACCCGCGTTGATCTGGTGGAGGGCGCAGGGCAGTTTGCCGTGCGCGGCGGCATCTTTGATATCTATCCGCCCAATTTACGCGCGTTAACTACAGACAGCACCGTAATTTTGAGATCTGCACCCATACGTGTAGAGTTTTTTGGCGATGAGATTGACCGTATTGGCATATTTGATGTAGAAACACAACGCATCCACACCATGCTTGCCGATTGTGAGCTCCCACCCGCAAGAGAGGTTTTGGTTACCGATACGGTGCGAGCTGACATCCGTCACGCGGTGGAGGCGCAGCTAAAAAAATGTAAGGAAGCGCGTGGGCGCGAGGAGCTTGAAAAGGAGCTTGCTGAGCTCGTTGGCGGTGGGGAAGTGCGCTTTGCGGATAAGTATTTAACGCTCTGCGACCCCGCTCGCGAATGTCTGCTTTCTTATTTTGATCCCCATACGCTCGTTGTTTTGCGAGGAACAAATGCCATAAACGATCGTTTAAGGGCTGCTATGTGGCACGCGGAGGAAACGGTGAAGGAGCTGCTTGAGAGTGGCACGGTTGCCGCACGCTATGTCGAATACGGTGTGCCCGCAACCACGCTTGAACGCTTCTTGGACGGGGCGGTTACGGTACACGTCAATTCTATTGCAGAGGGACTTTCCGGTAAGCGCCTTGGCGGTCTTTACACCTTCAAAAGCAAGCACACGGTGGCTTACGGAGATAATTTTGAGCTGCTCCTTGAGGATCTGCAAAGCTATATGGAAACACGCCGCGCGGTGCTGCTGCTTGCCGAGCACGAGACGGCGGCAAGGCAGATGGCACAAAGGCTTGAAAAAAGCGGCTTTGCGGTGAAGGTGTGGAGCGAGGGTGCCACACTGCCCGCTATGGGTGAGATATTGCTGACATGGCAGGAGATGAGCGTGGGCTTTGAGCTTGGCGTTTCGGGCTTTGCGGTGCTTTCCCTCTCGGAGGAAAATCGCCGCGGCGGTCTTTCTCCTGCGGGGCGCATCAAGCGTGCCAAGAAAAAGAAAGATGCACGCGGTGCCATTCTCTCCTATGCCGATCTCGCGCCGGGAGATCTTGTGGTACACGAGGCGCACGGTATCGGGCGCTACGTGGGGCTGGAAACGCTTACCATTGACGGCGTAACGCGTGATTACGTCAGCATTCAATACGCGGGTAGCGATAAGCTGTTTTTGCCCTGTGACCGCCTGGATGCCGTATCAAAATATATCGGCGCGCACGGTGATGACGGCATGGTCAAGCTTTCGCGCTTTGGCGGTGGGGAGTGGAAAAAGGCAAAGGCGCGTGCTAAGGCGGCGGTAAAGGACATGGCAAAGGATCTCATTCGCCTTTACGCTGAGCGAAAACGTCGCACGGGCTTTGCTTTTCCGCCCGATGATGCCTATCAAAGAGAATTTGAAATGGCATTTCAGTACGAGGAAACGGACGGTCAGATCGCCGCGGCAGACGAGATAAAAGAGGATATGATGCGCGCCGCGCCCATGGATCGCCTTTTGTGCGGTGACGTAGGCTTTGGCAAGACCGAGGTGGCAGTACGTGCCGCCTATAAAGCCGTTTTGGCGGGCAAGCAGGTGGCCATATTGGTGCCAACCACCATTCTTGCCCTGCAGCATTATCAAACGATCGGCTCGCGCATGCGTGCCTTTGCGGTAAGCGTGGATATGCTTTCTCGCTTCCGCACACCAAAGGAGCAGGAGCAGACCCTAAGGCGCTTAGCGCGCGGTGATCTTGATATCATCGTGGGCACGCATCGCCTGATTTCAAAGGACGTAAAATTTAAGGATCTTGGCTTGCTTATTGTGGATGAGGAGCAGCGCTTTGGCGTGGCGCAAAAGGAAAAACTAAAGCAGCTTGCGGGTAACGTTGACGTGCTCACATTGACGGCAACCCCCATTCCGCGCACGCTCAATATGGCAATGAGCGGCATTCGCGATATCTCTATTCTTGACGAGGCACCCGGCGACCGCTTGCCTGTGCAATCCTACGTGCTTGAGCACGATGAGCTGATCATAGAGGAAGCTATTCGACGCGAGCTTCGCCGCGGCGGACAGGTCTTTTATCTGCATAATACCGTGGAGCATATACACGAGGTGGCGGCAAGGCTTTCCACCGAGATCCCCGAGGCGCGCATCACCGTGGCGCACGGCAAAATGGATAAGGATGCGCTCGAACGTATTTGGGGCGACATGATCGCAGGCAAGATCGATATATTAGTCAGCACCACGATCATTGAAACAGGTATTGACGTGCCCAACGCCAATACACTTATCGTGGATAATGCGCACCGTATGGGGCTTTCACAGCTGCATCAGCTACGCGGACGCGTAGGACGCTCGCCACGCCGTGCGTATGCGTATTTCACCTATCCCGTGGGGCGTGCGCTTGATGATATACAGCGCAAGCGCCTTGAGGCAATTCGCGAGTTTGCCGAGTTTGGCGCAGGCTTTCGTATCGCGCTGCGCGATCTTGAGTTGCGCGGCGCGGGGAATCTGCTGGGTGCCGAGCAGCACGGGCATCTCAATGCAGTGGGCTACGAGCTTTACGTAAAGCTCTTGAACGAGGCGGTTTTAGAGGAGCGCGGCGAAAAGCCCGAGGAGAGGGTAGAATGTATCGTTACGCTTTCCTATGACGCGTGCTTGCCCGATAACTATGTGCGCTCCGCATCGCAGCGCATGGCTCTTTATAAGCGCATTTCTCTGATCGCAAGCAAGGCGGATATGGAGGACATGACCGACGAGCTGCTTGACCGTTACGGCGATCTGCCCCGTGCGGCAACCAATCTGCTTTATATTGCGCTGATCCGCTCGCTTGCCGCGAAGTGCGGCATCACGCAGATCCGTCAGGATGGGGGCAATATCGCCATTTATGCCGAAAAGCTTAACGTAGAGGCTTGGATGGAGCTTTCCGCCATATACGCAGGCAAGCTCCGTATGATGGTATCTGCCACGCCCTATATCCGCTATCGACCGGGCAAAGCCGCGGTGGCGCTTACCGAGATGTGCGAACTGTTTTTTAAGCTTGTAGAACTCACCGACAAGAAAAAGGTAGACAAACCGTAATTTTTATTGTATAATAGTACGGTATACTCACTCTGTACAATCGAATGATATAAAGGAATGGATAATATGAAGAAAAAACTGATCGCCATACTCGCCGCGTGTCTTGCTTGCGTGCTGCTGCTGAGTGGATGCGCTTCGCACGGAAAAACGCTGATCAAGGCGGGAAAAGAGGAAATATCCGTTAACGTATTTCAACTTTATCTGTCGCGCATGAAGGGCTCGCTTGCACAGGCGGGTCATGCCGTGACCGATGCCAATTATTGGAGCACCTATATTTCGACCGACCATACCACCACCGCTGATTTTTATACCTCACAGGTGCTGGCAGGATTAAAGCACATTGCCGCAGCGATGATCATGTATGAGGAATACGGGCTTTCTCTTTCGGATACGGTGGTAGATGAGATCGACGCGTGGATCGAAGAATTGATCGAGAGTGACGGAGAGGGTTCAAAAGCCACGCTCAATTCCATTCTTGCAGCGTACGGCGCAAACGTTACCGTTTTGCGTGATGCCGCCATTCTTGAGGCAAAGCTTTCACAGCTAAAGGAATACCTCTACGGCAAGAGCGGTAATCTCATTGCCGATACTGCAATCGAGGAATATTATAAGTCCACCTACTACCGTGGATATCAGATGCAGATCGCCAATTATTACTACGATCATGAAAAGGATGCAAACGGTGTGGCGGTGCGCTATACCGACGATACATACAAAAAGGTGGCTTATCTGAGCCAAAGCGCAATCGATGCCCTTGATGCGACGGAAAGGGCGAAATACGTAACGGTAGAGAACACGGGCGAGTACCTTGAAAGGTACGGCGAAAAATATGGCGAAACCATCCTTTTGTACCGTGATGGCAGCACCGAGGTGGTTGCCTATGACAAGGAAAACGGCGTGATCCACTATAGCCTTGACAGCAAGGGCGAATATATCGTAAAGCAATATACCGACGCAGAGATGCAGGCAAGATACGAGCGTGCCCAGCAAATTGCCGCCGAGTGTGTGGGGGATGAGACAAAATTTTTGCAGTATGCCACCGAGGTTTCGGACAACAGCGATTTTAACAGCACCTATGCACCAAACGGCATGTATTTTAACGTTGGAACATATACGGCGGATACCGTGTTTGGCTCTTTTTCCGCCGAACTTGCAAAGCTTGAGATCGGCGCCACCGGCGTGCTTGCCTCGGATTCGGGCTATTATATTCTCATGCGTGCCGAGCTTGATACGGGTGCGTGGAAAAATGATGCCAACAGCCGTTGGTTTAGCACCTTGCGCGGCCTTACGCTTGAATACATGCTGCAGCAAAAGACCGCTGCCTATCTTGACCGCGTGAGCGTGGATGGGGAGTTGCTCAAAACCGTGGATATTACCACAGTTTCCTCTAATATTCGCTATTGACAAACGTACTGTCTTTTGCTATACTGTAGTTACAACCGCATAGAAATCGGGGGTGCTGTCAAAACGACGGCTGAGATAAACTTGGTTTAAACCCTTTAACCTGATACGGATAATGCCGGCGTAGGGAGATAGATGAGGGAGGACCCTCTTATATATTTACCGCACGGAGATTTCCGTGCGGTAAGTTTTTTAGGGAGGAGTTTTTATGAAAGCTCATCAACAAACAAAAAAGATGGCAGAGGGGGCGCTGATGGTCGCCTTTGCCACGGTGCTGGGGATATTGCCTCTGGCACAACTGCCGTATGGCGGATCGGTTACGGTCGCCTCTATGCTTCCCATCATCTTGATTTCCTATCGGCACGGAATCCGATGGGGGATCGGTGCGGGATTTGTTTTCGGTGTCATCCAGCAGCTCTTGGGGCTATCCAATCTTTCGTATTTTACTACGTGGCAATCGATCGTGGCGATCGTGCTTCTTGATTACCTGATCGCATTTTCGGTGGTGGGTCTTGGCGGCATGTTCCGTCGGTTTTCATTGCCGCAGCGTGACGCATTGCTTTTGGGCGCTGCCTGTGCCGCTGCCTTGCGGTATTTGTGCCATGTGATTTCGGGTGCTACCGTGTGGGCGGGGCTCTCGATCCCTACCGAGGCGGCGCTTCTTTATTCGCTTGTCTACAACGCCACCTATATGGTGCCCGAAGCAATTGTGCTTTGCATTGCCTCTTATTATCTTGGCAGCATGCTGGATTTCGGAAAAGAGGAGATCACGCGTCTGCCCACCGTTAAGACCGCCTCGCACGGAGCCAATATCCTTGCTGTGGCGGCTGGGCTTGTGGGGTGCGCGGCGCTTGTATTTGATACCGTTATGATCTTTTCGCGCATGCAGGATGCAGAAACGGGTGAATTTAACATTTCTTTGTTGCAGGTGGAGCGCTTTGCAGGCAGCTTTTGGATGAGTGTTGTCATTGTTACGGGCGTGGCGGCAGTTGCGGTAGCGGCGATGCTTACGGTGCGCCGTTGGCTGCTGTGCAAGTCAAGCCAAGAGGCGTAATGCATACAAAAATATGAAAGCGGGTTTTGTTTGTAAAGCCCGCTTTTTTTGTTGACAACGGTCGTTGTTTGTGCTATCATTAAAGGAGTGAAAAGAAAGGCTGATGCTATGAAAATAGGATTTGTTTCGCTCGGCTGCTCCAAAAATCAGTTGGATACCGAGGTTATGCTGCATGAACTGCTCACGGCGGGATATGAGATCACGCCTGAGGAAACCGAAGCGGATGTTGTGATCATCAATACCTGCGCGTTTATTGAAAGCGCAAAAAAGGAAGCCATTGAGAATATTCTTGATATTGCATGGCTGAAAAAGCACCGCAAACTCAAGGGCATTGTTGTGACAGGCTGCCTTTCCGAGCGATACCGCGAGGAGGTCTTAGAGGAGTTGCCTGAGGTTGACGCACTGCTTGGTGTGGGAAGTATCCACAACATCGTGCCCGCTGTGGAGAGCGTTTTGGCGCGTGCCAAAAACAAAAAACTGAAGAAATACACCTCCTTTGAGGATAAAAATACCGTAAAGCTTGGCGGTGACCGTGTGCTTACCACCCCCGAGTATTACTCTTATCTTAAGATCTCCGAGGGGTGCGATAACTGCTGCACCTATTGTGCCATTCCCCTCATTCGCGGGCGTTTTCGCTCACGCCCCATGGATGAGCTTGTTGCCGAGGCAAAGCAGCTTGAAGCCCTTGGTGTAAGGGAACTGAATATCATAGCGCAGGATGTTACGCGCTACGGAAAGGACCTTTACGGTGATTACAAACTGGCGGCGCTCCTGCGACGCATCACCGAGGAAACGGCCATTCCGTGGATCCGCTTGCTTTATTGCTATCCCGATAAAATGACAGATGAGCTGATTGCCGAGATCCGCGATAATCCAAGAATTGTAAAATACGTAGATATGCCGCTTCAGCACATTGCCGATCCGGTGCTTCGCCGTATGAACCGTCACGGTGACGGAAAAATGATACGCGAGGTGGTACAAAAGCTGCGCCGTGAGATCCCTTCGCTGACGCTTCGCACCACCTTTATCGTCGGCTTTCCCGGTGAGAGCGAGGCGGATTTTGCTGAGCTTTCTGCCTTTGTGGAGGAGGCAAAATTTGACCGCATGGGTGTGTTTACCTACTCTGCCGAAGAGGGAACGCCTGCGGCAAAAATGCCCGACCAGATAGACGAGCAGGTAAAGCAGGACCGCATGGATATCCTCATGAAGCAGCAAATGCATATCAGTGAAGCCCTAAACGAGAAAAAGGTTGGCAGCACGGTGCGCGTTCTGGTTGAGGATTTTGACCCCGTTAGCGAGGCGCATTTCGGTAGATCCGAGGCGGATGCCCCCGATATTGACGGAAAGGTATACTTTATGGCGCCAAGCCGCATTGTGCCCGGCAGCATGATCGACGTAAAGGTGCGTGAGGTTTTGGATTATGATCTTTACGGCCGTGCCGTAATGCCAAAAGAGTAAAGGAGAGTATGATGAGTAAAATGAATTTGCCCAATAAGCTGACACTGCTTCGTCTTTGCCTTGTACCTGTTATTATGGTGCTGCTGCTGTTGCCGTGCTCGCTCCTTCGCTGGGAGATCGCATACGGCGTTGGCGTGGTGATCTTTGCCGTTACGGCGCTGACCGATATGCTTGACGGAAAGATTGCCCGTAAGCATAATCTCATTACCAATTTCGGCAAATTTATGGATCCCGTTGCCGATAAGTTTATGGTGATCGGTACACTTATGGCAATGCTGTTTCGCATGCTGCGCCCCGATCTTTACGGCCTTTCCTACAACAACGTCTTTACCTTGGTATTTTTTGTGGCTGTGGTTGCCATTATCTTCCGTGAGCTTGCCATTACCTCGCTGCGCTTGGTTCTTGTGAACAGCACAGGTACGGTGGTTGCTGCCAAGATGCTTGGCAAGATCAAGACCGTTTCGCAGATCTTTTGCATTTGCGCGCTGATGGTTGAGCCGCTGATCGACAAGTTGATCACCCATTTGGCAGGCGATTGGTTTGCTGCAGGCGTGTATCCGTTTTCCTGGGCACTCATTGCCGTGATGCTGGTATTTACGCTTCTCTCGGGCTTTGATTACATCAAGGGTGCTTGGGGATCCATCTCTACCGATTGGTGATCTTATTGCCATAAATATCATACAAAAAAACGCTTCACAGCCAATCCTTTACGGATAGTCGGCTGTGAAGCGTTTTTTTACATATCACCGCCCAAGGGGCGGGGAAGGATTTCTTTTGGGTCAAGACCGTTTGACAGGGTAAGGTGAAGCTTGAGATACGCCGCTACAGGCGAGAGAGGTGGCAGGGGGATGATGCCAAGCGCGGGGTAATGGGTGGCACTTTCGTAGATCTTCTCACCCGTGATGCCAACGGCAAAAACGGGGATGCCCTTTTCCTTTGCCTGTGCGGCAAATGCCGTCAAGGCGGCACTGTCGGTGGGCAGTGTGCCGCTGTGGTAGGTTTCGATCAGTACGGCATAGATATCCCCATCGATACAGGGAAAGATCATGTCGGGGTGTGCACGTAAAAGCAGAACACGTTTTGGGTTTTTTGTAAGCGCTTCGGCAGAAAGAGGCGCGATCTTATCGGCTTGCTCGGTGTAGGCGTTTGAGATCTGTATGGTTCCGTTTTCCCACGTGGCAACTATGCCGTTGAGGGTATAAACGGTATCGGTGGGGGCGAGGTGAGGGAGCAGTCTTGCCGCACGCAGGATCTGCGTGGCGCCCTCTCCGTTGCGATAGGCTACATACACGCCACGGGCAGTGGGCACGCTGCGAAGGAAATCCACAGCGGCGTGGAAATTGTCTACTCCGTTGGCGCGCGGGTCGCTTAGCACATAGTTGCTGGATACCAGTACCACCGGTTTTTCACTAAGCCCCATGATATAGGAAAGGGCAGCGGCGGTGTAGGGGAGCGTGTCGGTGCCGTGTGTGACGATCAAGGCGTCTGCCACCGCTTGCTCCTCGCTGATCGCCTGTGCCAATGCTTGGATGTGTGACATGGTTAAATTTTCACTTAAAATGGTATAGGGCTCCACCGTTTTAAATACCGTTTCATCGCCGCTTGCGGCGCGGTAGCGTGAAAGCAGCTCGCGGGGTGCTGTGCTGTCGGTTCCAATGCTGTTTTCGTGCAACTTACTGCCAATCGTACCGCCCGTAAAAATAACCGAAATTTCCATACCGTATCCTCACTTTTACAAGAGCGGCGAGAGCATAGCCCTCGCCGTTGTTGCGTTATTATCTGATTTGGACAAAGCCAAGCTTTTTCTGCACCTTGGAAAGGGTCTTGCGCGCATAGTATGCCGCTTCCTCAGCACCGCGCTTCATTTGTGCCTCAAGCCCTGCCTTGTCGGCAAGCAATTCCTTGTAGCGCGCCTGCACGGGTGCGAGCGCATCGGCTGTCACCTCGCCAACGGCAAGCTTAAAGTCGCCGTAGCCCTTGCCCGCAAATTCACGCTCGATCTCATCCATATTCTTGCCCGTAAAGCAGGAATAAATGGTCATGAGGTTGTTGATGCCGTCCTTGCCCTCGGCAAAGCGCACCGCGGTATCGCTGTCGGTTACCGCGCGGCGGAACTTGCGGATAATGGTGTCGCGGTCGTCAAGAATATACACGATCGCGTTTTGATTTTCATCGGATTTGCTCATCTTTTTTGTGGGGTCGGCTAAAGACATGATCTTTTTGCCGTTTTGGGGAATGATGGGCTCCGGAACTGTAAAGGTATCGGGGAATACCTGATTGAAGCGCTCTGCAATGTTGCGGCAGAGCTCAACATGCTGCTTTTGGTCGATGCCAACGGGCACAACGTCGGTTTGATAAAGGAGAATGTCCGATGCCATCAGCACAGGATAGGTGAAAAGCCCCGCATTCACATTATCTGCATGCTTGCTGCTTTTATCCTTGAATTGCGTCATGCGTGAAAGCTCGCCAAACATGGTGTAGCAGTTGAGGATCCAGCTAAGCTCTGCGTGCGCGGGTACGTGAGATTGCACGTAGAGCGTGTTTTTCTCAGGGTCAAGTCCGCATGCCATATAGAGTGCGAGCGTTTCATAGGTGCGACGGCGCAAGTCGGCGGGTGTTTGACGCACGGTAATGGCGTGCTGGTCTACCACGCAGTAAAAGCACTTATAAGCCTCGCTGAAGGTTGCGAAATTGCGGATCGCGCCAAGGTAGTTGCCAATGGTGAGATTGCCGCTGGGCTGCACGCCCGAAAAACAGATCTTTTGTTCGCCTAACATAATTTTAATTCCTTACTTTAGAAATTCGCGTGCTGCTTCGCCAAGACGCTTGACGCCCTCAACGATCTGCTCGTCGGAGGGGGTGGAGTAATTGAGGCGGAAGGAGCGAGAGGGAGCTTCGGTATCGCAGTTAAAGGTCGTACCCGGTACTACCGCAACCTTTTTCTGGATGGCGCTCTTGACAAAGGCGTTCATGTCAACGCCCTCGGGTAGCGTGCACCAAATAAACAGACCGCCCTCGGGACGCGTAAAGGTGATTGTGGAGGGGAGATTTTTTTCAAGCTCGCCAAGCATCAGATCGCATTTGCGGCGGTAGAGTGCACGGATGCTTGCAATATGTCCGTCAAGATCGCACTCGGTCATAAAGCGGTGACAGAGCATCTGGAAAAACAGGTTGGTATGTACATCCTCGCTTTGCTTTGCTACTACCATTTTGGTTGCGATCTCCTCGGGGGCTACCACAAAGCCCACGCGCATGCCCGCAGAAAGAATTTTGGAGAAGGAGGAGCAGTAAATGACAAGTCCCTCGGTATCCATCTGCTTGATCGTGGGGATCTCCTCACCCGCAAAGCGGAGCTCGCCGTAGGGATTGTCCTCCAAAATGGGCAGGGAATACTTCTTTGCTACCTCGTAAATGCGGCGGCGCTTCTCGGCGCTTGTGGTGATGCCGGTGGGGTTTTGGAAGGTGGGGATGAGGTAGATCATTTTGGCGTTCGGGGTTGCCTTGATCACACGCTCAAGGTCATCGGGATCGATGCCGTCCTCCTCCATTTCTACGCCAACCGTGGTAGCACCGCAGGAGCGAAAGGCGTTCAGGGCACCGATAAAGCTGGGGTTCTCGCAAATGACGGCATCCCCCTCGTTGCAAAGCGCCTTGCAGGCAAGCTCAATGCCCTGTTGACCGCCCGAAACAACGATGGTGTTATCGGTATAAGCATCGCCTCTTTCGCGCGATTTTCCAATGCCAAACACGTCGTACTGGCGCTTTGCAATTGCCTCGCGCAAGGGCGTGTAGCCGTCGGTCATGCCGTATTGCAGGGCGGTTATGGCGCTGTTTGCAAAAATATCGGCAGAAAGGCGGGATAGTTCCTCTACGGGGAAGGATTCTGCCGCGGGATTACCTGCGGCAAAGGAAATGATGGTGGGGTCGGTCAGGCTTTTGAAGATCTCACGAATGGCAGAGGGCTTCAAGGCAGCCAGCTTGTCTGAAAACGTGTATTGCATAAGGATACCTCTCTAATTATGCTTATAGATATTATATTGTATCATATTTTTGCCTATATTGCAAGGCTTTGGGAAAAAATGTTTGAAATGCTGTACCGGGTTGCGCTAAAAACAAAAAAGCACTACACAAGTGAGAAAAAATGTGATATCATAGATGTAAGAGATAAAATATCTGTGGGGGAGAACGCTATGGATAACAAGGTGTTTGGCAAACGGAATTGGCGCATTTTGCTTGTATTTGGATTGATCGGACAGATCGCGTGGGCAGTGGAGAACATGTACTTCAATCTTTTTGTATTTGAAACCATTGCGCCCGATCTGAATACTGTTACGCTTATGGTACAGCTTTCGGGCGTTGCGGCAACGCTTACCACGCTCGTGGCGGGCACCGTTTCGGATAAGGTGGGCAACCGCCGCGCCTTTATTTCCTGGGGCTATATCATCTGGGGTGTGACGGTGGCGCTCTTTGGCATGCTGAGCACCGAAGGGGTGGCTACTGCTTTTTCATGGGATGCCGCAAGGGCGCTTGGCGTAACGCTTGCGCTTGCCGTGGTGTGCGACTGTGTGATGACGGTGTTTGGCTCAACTGCCAACGATGCCGCCTTTAATGCATGGGTCACGGACAACACCGCTGAGAGTTATCGCGGTAAGGTTGAGGGAGTGCTTGCGATTTTGCCGCTTGCCGCCATGCTTGTGGTAGCGGGCGGATTTGGTATGCTGGTAGAGCTTATCGGCTACCGTGGGCTGTTTTTGGCGCTTGGCGTTGTGATTTCGGTGTGCGGAATCTTTGGCTTGTTTTTTGTAACGGATAGCAAAGATCTTGCCAAAAGCGGGTCGCTTTCGGATATTCTTTACGGCTTTAAGCCACGTGTCGTGCGCGAAAATCCCGCACTGTATCTCACTTTTGCTATCATGTGCGTGTATGGCATCGCCTGTCAGGTGTTTATGCCCTATCTGATCATTTACATGAAGACCTACCTTGGCTTTAGCACGCTTGAATACAGTGTTTTGTTTGGCTTTGCAATTATTGCGGGTGCGTTGATCAATTTAAAGCTGGGTGCGCTCTCCGACCGTTTGAACAAAGCAAAGCTTTTGTATATCGCAGCAGGCCTGCTTGCTGTAGGGCTTGCCGCCATGTATTTTGCTCGCTTTGGCAGTAAATTAACGGTGCTTTTAACCTTTGGTGTGGCAGGCTTTGTGATGATCACGGGATATATTTACGTATCGGCGCTGTGCGGCGCGTTGTCGCGCGATCACACACCGCAGGGCGATGTGGGAAAGCTGCAGGGCGTGCGCATGGTTTTTGGCGTGCTGATTCCGATGCTGATCGGCCCTATGATCGGAAATGCCATCAACAAGCAAGCGGGCGTTACGCTCCCCGATCTTGGCAGTGCGGACACCATGACTACGGCATATATCCCCGCGCCCGGAATCTTTTTGGTAGGTGCGCTTGTAGCACTGCTGATCTTTGCCTTGGTACCGCTATTGTGTAAATGTCTTAAAAATGCGAAAGGAAGCGAAGAATGAATCTGAAAACATCGTATCCCATAGGTGAGGTGCCGCATAGCGAGCACCCCATGCCGCAGGCTGCGCGCGAGCATTGGTTAAACCTGAACGGAAAATGGGAATTTTGTAAGATAGATGCGGCAGGAAACAAGTCCTTTGAGGGCGAGATATTGGTGCCCTTTTCTCCCGAAACGCTTAACAGCGGAGTTGATGAGGGCTTTGTGCTGGAGCGCGGTGCGCACCTTTGTTATTCTCGCACCGTTATGCTGGATAAATCTATGCTGCAGGGCACAACGGTGCTCCGGTTCGGCGCGGTTGACAGCAGTTGTGAGGTGTTTTTTAACGGCACGCGCGTTGGCGCGCACCGTGGTGGCTTTACCGCCTTTTCCTTTGATGTGACCGATGTGTGCCGCAAGGGAGAAAACACGCTTGAGGTGATCGTTTTTGATGAGGCAACGCGAAACGGCGGTGCGCGCGGCAAGCAAAGTGATACGCGCGGCGGCATTTGGTACACACCGCAAAGCGGCATTTGGCAAACGGTGTGGCTGGAAAGCATGCCCAAAAAGCATATTCGAAATTTAAAAATAACTCCTGATGCTATGAAAAAGACCGTAAAAATAGCGGCGGATAGCATGGGTGGCAAAATTGAGATCCGCGTGTTTGATAACGGCGAGGAGATCCTGCAAGGAAAATTTACCGATGAGATCACGCTCTCTTATGATTTTGAGCTGTGGTCGCCCGAGCACCCCAAACTTTACGAACTTGAACTAAAGAACGGGGCAGGGGATGTTGTGCGCTCCTACTTTGGCGTGCGCTCATTTGGCAGAGTGATCGACAAAAACGGCAAGGTGCGCCTGTCCCTCAACGGCAAGCCCTACTTTTTCAATGGCGTGCTCGATCAGGGCTATTGGTCTGACGGTATGCTGACCTATCCTTGTGATGCGGCGGTGATCGATGAGCTCACCATGCTAAAGGAGATGGGCTTTAACACGGTGCGCAAGCACATTAAGATCGAGCCCATGCGCTGGTACTACCATTGCGACCGCTTGGGGCTGACTGTCTGGCAGGATTTTATAAACGGTGGCGGAGAATATAAGTTTTCACACGTTGCCGCGCTCCCTTTTCTCGGCTTTAAGCATAAGGATAGCGACTATAAGTATTTTGCAAGAGAAAACGCCGAGGCGCGTGCCGAGTTTGACACAATGGTGGATGAGATCCTAGACCAACTTTACAACACCGTTTCAATTTCGGTATGGGTGCCCTTTAACGAGGGCTGGGGGCAATTTGATTCTGCCAAATATACCGCGTATGTGCATGAAAAAGATCCCACACGTATCATCGATTCGGTGAGTGGTTGGCACGATCAGGGTGTGGGGAAGACAGATCTTTGTAGTCTTCACACCTACTACACCCCCTTGCGCGTGCCGCGCGATCCGCGCCCTGTGGTGCTATCGGAATTTGGCGGCTATTCCATGAAGGTAGAGGGACACGTTTTTGACCCCGAAAAGGAGTTTGGGTATAAGAAATTTAAAACCGAGGCGGAGCTGGTAGCAGCACTTCGCGTGCTGTATCTCAAAAAGCTCAAGCCCCTTATTGCAAAGGGCCTTTGTGGAGCCATTTATACCCAGGTCTCAGACGTTGAGGAGGAGATCAATGGGCTTGTTACCTACGACCGCGCTGTGCAAAAGGTACCGACCGCGGCAATGCGTGAGATTAACGACGCACTCATGACCGAGGCGGCAAAAATAGAATAAACAATAAAAGCACTTGCTCAAGGCAAGTGCTTTTATTGTTTCGGTGCATATAGTAGATTAATCCTTTTTATAGCCGATGTTTGAGGGCTTGGCGGAATCAAAGGTCAGGTTGCAGATAGAAGCGACAAGACTGTAGATGCCAAAGGTGATCATCGGAAGAAAGAAATATGCAAGCGTTCTCGAGCGAAAGCCGTGGGGCTTCAGGCTCGTGCAGTTGATGATAAGACTGCCGATCCAACCAAGAAAGAAAGTGAGCAAAAAGCGTGCCAATTTGTTGTTGTCCATTGTTGTGCCTCCAAATAAGTATAGTTGTGTAACGGTCAAAAAGCCGCACCGAAAACGTGCATTTCGACTACTTACAACAACATTATACTCAATAATTGAGTAAATGTCAATACTCAATTTGTGAGTATGATAGACTTTTTACGTACACACTAACGACACTGACTTTCTGACGTAAGGAGTCTATTATGGATTACAGAGCAAGAATGCGAAATCTGCGTGAGGACAGAGATCTCACGCAACGCGAGGTGGGGCAAATTATCCACAAATCGCAGCAAGGGTATAGCCACATTGAGGAAGGAAGGGCAGAGCTGAAAATCGAGGATCTGGTCACGTTATGCCGATTTTACGGCGTCAGTGCCGATTTTTTTGTCGGTATGAGCGATAAGGAATAAAAAAGCACTTGCTCAAGGCAAGTGCTTTTTCTATGAAGATCAGCACGGATCGATCATGCTTAAGCGCGTCACCGTGCAGCCTTTGTTAATCAGGTGCTTTTAGCTTTATCGTTCCCTTAAGTTTTTTTTGCAAAATGGCAGCTTCTCTTATTCTATACGGCGCTTTTGCAGCACGTGTCGCATCAAGGGGAACAGCAGTAGCAGCAGAAAGCTTGCAATCGCCGCATACATCATAGGATATGCGCCAAGTAGCCATAGTAATGTGAAAATTGCCGTGAGCCAAGCGAGCATGTAACCGAGAACGGCAAACGTCATCTCAAAACGGTGACGGCGAGGTGTGAGAGCATTTGTTTTAATTGCCAGCAGCTGGCGCAGGAAAAGAAATGTGGCAATCATGGGAAATAGAACGGGCATAGTGCCAAGTAGGGCAAATAGTCCCCAAATGGGGGAGGAAAGCATAGAGCCGGTTGTGGCAGAAATGACGGTGATAATCAAAATGGATAGGGCATATAGGATAAGAATACCCCAAAACAAATATAGGCAAAAACGGTACAGCTTTTGTAATTTTTGATCCTTTAATTGCGGCTTCATCACGTCACCCCCTTTGTTACAGTATATCCCAAAACAACGAACAAGTCAAGAAAAAGCCACGGCGATCTGCCGTGGCTTCTTTGTTAGAAAATGAGGTTGTCTTGCCGAAAGGCAATAAGCTTTTTTATTTGTCTTTTAAGATTTTATCTAACTCTGATCCTTCCTTTATATAACGCGTGTTTGAAATTACAAGAAAATCATCGGAGAAATGAAGGGGCGATTCTGGTAAATCAAGTTCATGTCCCTGTGTGGAATCTTCATTATAATGGGTCTTCACTTCAAACAAATATACGCCATTGTCCGATGCTTCTCTCCATTCAAATTCGATGCGCCCCGATAGCGTGAACGAACTGTAAGTGCTTTCGTATGTATACTTAACTTCATAAATGCCGGTGTGATCTGAGTAAAATACATAATAGCAATACTCATAGTCTTCATCTAACAAAATATATTTTTTGTCAAAATCGATCGGATTGGTGGTTTTTGAAGCGCAGGAGCTAAGGGAAGCGCACATTACAAGGAGTAATACGGCACAAAGGGTGATTGCAATGATTTTTTTCATGATACGGTAGTCCTTTCTTGGTTTTTGTTTTGGTGCTTGGGGGGTGAGGTTTAGGGCTGAGGCGATGAGATTATTCGTTTACTGCTTGCACGGTAACTTGCTCTAATTCTTTTGCGAGCGTGAAAAGTTTGCAGGGGTAAATAAAGGAAATATCGGGAGACCCCTGCAAGGAAATGTAGAAAAATTCATCTCCTGCAAGAGAAATGTTTTGCAGCCCTTCATATGTCAGATAGTGGGTTTTGCTCCATGCATAAAAACGATATATGAGTGGCATGCGCCAATTATTGCCTGAGGAAAAATAGAAGAATTTTGCAGCTGATTTGGTTCCCTCTTGTTGGCGGATAGTGTAGGGTTCATAATGGTATTCTTGCCCGACGTGACTAAACTTTTCAATGCTGATAGAGATATTGGCGCGATTAAGCGCGGCACGAAGCACCTGTGCTTCGTCAGCGTAATCCTTTCGCTCTCTTAGATAGCGCACCGTATAATATGCTGTAAGCGCTAAAAATGCAATAATCAGTAACGGAATCGGTAGAAAAATGAGCGTGAGAACTGCGAATATTGCAAACATAATAGCGGTGCACAAAAGCCCCGGTATGCGACGGTTTTTGTTTTGCTTTGATATGATGCGCAGATCGTGCAAGATATTTTGTAGCGTTAATGGTTGCTTTTCCATGCAGAGCCTTCTTTCTCAAAGGGGTATGGTGACAGTATAACACAATTTGGCAATAGTGTCAATGACAAAGGGGTGCTTTACTGCTGCTTTTGACTTAAAGCCCGCGTGAAAACCGAAACAAGAAAATAAGCAAATCTGAGCTCAATATATATTGCCAAAAATACCAGCGAAGCTGCGACAAACACAAGTAACAAGCATAAAAACAAGCTCAAATTACAAAGAATGTTTAATACGGATTTTACTTTTGTTTTGGGCTTTATGAAAAAATAATAAACGGTATAAAACAGATCCAACTCATATAAAATAGCCAACGTTCCGTATATTAATATAATGAAAACCCCCAAGGTGCGTGGCAAATAGTCCACACCGCTTACCCCCGGTCCTGATCCCGGGTCATATCGGCGAGCTGCTACCGCTGATAAAACGGTGCAGATCGCGGTGATCATGATCAGTGTCACAAAAACACAGATAATAATTGTTTTTTTCTTTTTCATTACACCACTGCCTTTCTTGATCAGTAACATTTTACATTTTTACGCAAGGTGAAAGTCAATAGTTTTTTGAACTTTTTTTCATTCTGTTTACAAGCATATCACAAATTTCAAACAAAATATAAAGCATTACGCCATCGCATTTCTTGACTGTATTATAGCACTATCGGGCTTTTTTTCAATAATTTTGTGGTTGAATGATTAGCAAATCTATGGTATAATGGTATAACAAGACCACATAGCTTGAGCGGAGCGCACAGAGCTGTCATCAGAGAAAACGGGCGCGCGGTGTTGCTTGTTGCAAGATCGAAGCCATCCGTCAGCCTTCAGCCCTATTTGAGTTGACGCTTTTGAGGCAGAATGGAGAGTATTATGAACGACAACGGAACGTATCGAATTCTAAAGAAACAATTTCCCACGTCACAATCGGTCGTCAGTGAAATAATCAACCTAAAGGCGATACTGAATCTGCCTAAGGGAACGGAGCATTTTTTGAGTGATATCCACGGCGAATCTGTAACCTTTTCACACATTCTTCGCAATGCGTCAGGCGTCATAAGAACAAAAATAGACCTCGCTTTTGCCGACAGAATGTCTGAAACAGAGAAAAACAAGCTCGCCGCTCTTATATATTATCCCGAGCAGGTTTTGAAAAATGATGACAGTACGTATACTTCCTCTTGGTACGCACAAACCATTTGCAATCTGATTGAGGTGGCAAAGCTCGTTTGTGCAAAATATACACGCTCCAAGGTAAGAAAAGCAATGCCGGCGGATTACCGCTATATTATGGATGAGCTGATAAACATGCCCGAACACAGTATAGATAAAACCAACTACTACGCGCAGATTGTGTCAAGTATTATCGAGCTTGGAAATGCCAAAAATTTTATTATCGAGGCTTCAAAGCTCATATGTCACCTTGCGGTGGATCATCTTCATATCGTGGGAGATATCTATGACCGTGGTAACGGTTGTGATATCATTATGGATGAGCTCTCGCGCTTCCATTCCTTTGACATACAGTGGGGAAACCACGACGTTCTTTGGATGGGCGCGTATTTTGGAAACGCTGCGTGCCTTTGTAACGTTATTAGGATCAACTGCGTTTACAGAAATCTGCAAGCCATCGAGAATTACGGTATCAATTTGCGGCCGCTTGCCATTTTTGCAGCCGAGGAATATGCCAACGATCAATGCGAAGCATTTCGTATCTCCGATGTATACGGTTCTGAAAGTGATTTTGAAAAAGATGAAATGCTTGCACGTATGACCAAAGCGATAACGGTGATACAGCTCAAGCTGGAAAACAAACTCATACACGCTCACCCCGAATTTGAGATGAACGACCGCATACTGTATCCGTCTGATACGCTCACCGAAAGAGAAGAAAAGCTCATTGAGATTTTGACACACGAGTTCAGACACAGTAAGCGGCTTGGTGAACATATGCGAATTCTGCTCAAATACGGCAGCATGTATAAGGTATTTAATGATAACCTCATTATGCATGGCTGTGTTCCAACAGAAGCTGACGGCAGCTTTTCCAAGATACATGTTGGCGAGCATACATACGCCGGAAAGCAGCTCTATGACACACTTGATGCGCTTGTTCGCAATGCCGCAAAGGGTGACAAATATTCCGTGGATTACATGTGGTATCTATGGTGCGGAAAAAAATCTCCGCTATACGGACGCGATAAAATGTGCGTATACACCAAATATTTTGAGGGATATACCGAAAAAGAGGAAAAGGACGAATACTATAACCTTGTAAACAACGAGGACTTTTGTTTAAAGGTTTTGTCCGAATTTGGCGCAAAGGGTGACAATTCGGTGATCGTCAACGGTCATATGCCTGTAAAAGTTAAAAGCGGAGAAAGTCCGGAAAGCGGGAACTGCAGACATATTACAATAGATGGCGGACTTTCCAAGGCATATCATGAAAAAACGGGCATCGCAGGGTATACGTTGGTAAACAATTCGCAAGGGCTCTTTTTGATCTGCCACCAGCCCTTTACCTCCAGCGAAGACGTCATCAATAATGCTTCTGATCTTAGGAGTGAAGTAAGGCAATTGAGAAAATACGATAAGCGAGTCCTTGTGAAACAAACTGATATCGGGAGAAAGCTCCAAAGCGAAATAGACGTATTAAAGCAATTCTTGGCAGAGGTTTATCCTTCTCATCTGTAGGGGGAATGAAGCGTTTTCCCCTGTCGACACGAAGCGTGCGTGGCACGTCTAAAAGCAAAAGCACCCCAAACGGGGTGCTTTTTTGAATTAGATCAGACGCAATTTAGAGGCGATTTCCTGCCCGTCAACCGCAATAAAGCTTCTGCTTGCGTTGAAGCCTGCTTCGTAAAGATGTCCGTCAACAATGGCTGCCAACGCGTGGGGCATTTCTACCAATGCCACGTATTCATCGTAAACCTGCCCGTTGATCACAAGCTCGTTGGTGCGCTTTACACGGCGATACAAAATGCTTTTGCTGTTGACAGTTGCTTCAAGCAGTACCTTTTGCTTTACGGTCATGTCGGCAGAGCGCAGCGGCACAGAATCTTCGGCCGTGCTGTTTTCGCCTTCAAAGGGAGCTGCTTCGCTGTTTTCGCTTTCAAAGGTCATCATTTCACCGTTCGCGTCCTGCAAAATAATGGGTGCGTCAGAAGCTTCGGGGGGCAAATTCTTTAGCTTGGCGTGGGCGCGCAGGCCGAGCGCAAGGATCACAATGATCCAGATGTGGAAGATGTAATCTAAGAGCCAGTCTAGGGAAATGCCGGCATAGAAGAATAAAGTCAAGGTGTCAAGGCAGAACAGCACCAGCGCAAAAATCATCCAGCCCGCGCGGTTTTTACCGGAAAGGAAAAAGGCAAGCACGTAAAGGCCGATGATGATCAAGGATACGGCAAGGCAGGCGAAAAATACGCCCATGGGCAACACGTTAACAGCCCCGAGCCCTTCGTAATATTCTGCCGGATATAAGCCGCACAGCAGAGCGGAATAAAACGTGAGTATGTAGGGAATTGTTGCGGAAAAAAGGAAATACGAGTCGCTGACGGTGGCGGCAAGTATGACGTTGAGCAGCGTGGCCAATGCCACAATAAGAAGATTTATTCTTGCATTTCTGTATTTGGTCGTAAGGATATCTCGCTCACTCAAAGCGGTGTTGTGTGAAAAAACGTTAGCCATAGGGCACCTCCATAGATTTTAAGGATTATTGTTTACTTGTATGTGACACATATTGACAGCGTTGTCAATAGTGCGCCAAAAATTTATCTTAAAGCATCTCGGATTTGCTTTGTTCTCTTGGTGTGTTGACAAAAAAGATGCCGAGTTAATTTCATCAATATGTATCAACATTCGCGCATTTTGTTCTCACAAAATCAAGGAAATCATTGTGCTGCGCTTTGGATTCAAAACAAGATGACGGCAATATATATGACATTACGTTATTTACATGGATATATATTACCTTGTCGGCAATCACGCTCACTCTTTCAACCGCAGAATATTTTTGCTCTGATTTGCCATCGGGAGTAATTTCAATAAAACTTTCGTCGTAAAATTCTATTTCGGAAACAGGAGAATATCCCATTTTTCCTTTTGCCTTAAGCGATCTTATATTTCCTTTTAACAACCAAGAAAAAAATGGATTCAAAAGTAATTCAAACAATATGAGTAAAATGACATATGGAATGATGCTAATCCAAGCATCCGCAGAAAATTCTCCTCCGAATAAAGAAAGAAGTGAAATAGTGGCCAAAAGAATTGCTATTGTAATTCGAAATTTCAGCAGCTGCTTTTTTCCATACGGTGATTTGAGCATCCAAAAGATATTGTAATTCAAATAATCCTGATCGGTCAAATTTATATTAAATTTAAAGTGCATATTTTCACCACCTTTCTTGATTATTCACATTTTACATTTTTACGCAAGGTAAAAGTCAACTGCTTTTTTGTTTTTTACATTGATATTTTATGTGCTTAAATTGTCTTTTTGCTTTTGGCACGTGTTGACAGAAAAGATGCTGTTACTTTTATTGCATACGCTGCAATGCGCATCTTGCGGATTCTTTTATCGCTGTCGCTCCACCGTTATCAATGCAATACTTATAATATGGAATCGCTTTCTCATAGTTTTGTAATTTTTCGTAAACCTCTCCTAACTTATAATAGAGTGTTAGCTTTGATAAATTGTCGAGTTTGGGGAAGATTTGCGAAAGCATTTTTAAATTATACGCCTCTGCCGTTTTGTAATCCCCCATAGCCATTGCGCGATTGCTCTTAAAAATAGCATCCGTAAACGCTTGACATATAAAATTCTGCTTTGAGGTGCGAGCTTCTGTAAAAATAGCTTCAGCCTCGTCGATCATATCGTAAGAAAATAAAAACGAGCATTTTATAAGCTTTGCAAACATCTTCTTTTTCTCGTTTGCAATAGAAATTATTTCTTCCACGGCACAAAGACAGTTTTTTCTATCATCCAAAGAATCATAGGCTATGGCAACCAATTGCAAAATTTTAATGCTTGGCTTGTTAACAACAAGCTCGTTTGAATTTCTCAACCGCTGATATTCCTTTATAAATTCGTAAGGCTTCAGTTCATTGCGGACAAGCTTGTTTCCTAAATTGATTAACTTCCCCTTACCTTCCGCATATCGTCCACAAGCAATTACGATTGGACAAAAAATATAACAAAAAGTTCCCAATACAAACAAAAACTTGACATCGGCGCCCAAAGTAGCCAGTATTGCCCCCGCCGCCATACAAAAACTTCCTAATACGAAATAGCATAATGCTATAATTATAATTTTCCAAAATCCTTTTTTTGTCAGGAACATACTTCCACCGCCTTTCTTTATCATTCACATTTTACATTTTTACGCAAGGTAAAAGTCAATAGATTTTCTGATTTATTGCATTGATGTTTTTTGTGTTTAAACTGTCCTTCGTGGGTGTTGGCTTTAGTATAGCATAAAAGCGGTGGGGGGTCAAGCGCAGAGCGCCCCTTAAGAGAACGAAGCACCCCGATTGGAGTGCTTCGTTCTCTGGCACGTGTTGACAAAAAAGATGCTATTTGCACCTAAGTTTTTACGAAAAAGATGCAACCAACTCTATCAAAAAGTAAACTGATGATAATACAGCCGTTAAAATCATAATGACGGCTACAACCCAAACAAAAATTTTTATCCATTTTGGCTTTGTTTCCTTCGTGGAGTGAATAATCGTAAAAGCGATATAGCCTATTACCGAAGAAAACAAAAGCAAAATGCTGATAGCTGAAATTTTATTGTTAAAAGTATTTGCATATGCAATAAATTTGTTTGTTTCTATCCTCCACGGCTCGATTGGGATATCGGCAACGAAAAGAAAAACAATATTGATAAGCAAAACCGCCGCCGCGGCAACATAAAACGGAATACCGCAAATCGACATTTTGTTCTTGTCTTTCTTGGGGCGATTGGTTCTGCTATATATTGACATACTGTCTAACAAAATTTTGCTTAAAACCTTGTTCTTAACAGATAAATATTTTCCATTTTGATAGCGGCTGTCATAACTCACTAATATGCGGATCATAAATATTGACATGGCAAAAAGTAAGTACACCATTATCATTCGGTTCACCGCCTTTCTGTGCTTATTGTATCATAAAATTGGTGGGGAGTCAAGCGCAGGGCAGGGGCTTGACTCCCGTCGTTTTGTAGGGACAGACGTCCCCGACTGTCCGTAATTTGTGCCGTATTCCCAGAATTTCGCGCGTTGCGCGAAGATCCCCACGCCCGGCGCCTGGCAAGCGAGCTTGCCGATCTTCGGGCGGGGAGATGCGTTGCAATGACAAAGTCATTGCCAGAGAATTTGCTTTGCAAATTCTCCCAACGGATTCTGCCGCCAATGGCGGCAGAGCCCAATTCGATTGCGTGCGTAGCACGTCCAAAACGAAAACCCCCGCCCGATTGGGCAGGGGTTTTCGTTTTGAGGCGTGTTGACAAAAAAGATGCCACTCATATAACATCATTTATTTCATAAAAATTCGTATGATATGCGGAAAAAGGCGTTTTTGAAGATTTTAATTTAACAAGGTAAAAGGAATCATCGACTTTTGAATACGAATAAACCTTGTCGTTGACCACAATTCTTCCGCTACGGAAATACAACGCATTCTCCTGTTCTATACGTCGATAGTAACTTTTTAGCTCTTGGCCTTTTTGATATAGTTTTTCTTTGCTAACGCTAAATCTTCCGGTTTTAATTGCAAAGAATTTCAAGTAATAATAGCAAAGAAGAAATCCGAATATAAACAGTATAATTACAGGCACAATAATTATTACCGCCGTTGGACTTACAAAAGTAAGATGACGAGGCGGCAAATAAACTCCATTTGCATAAAGAACGGCATATATAATGTAAAACAAAATCGAGATACTCAGAAAGAACGTCAACCAAACAGTAACGACTTTACGTTTGTTTAAAAGAGCAAACAGATCGCGCTGTATATCTTGCTTGGTTATTGCTTGTTTTTTCATACACCCACCGCCTTTCCGGGTTTAGTATAGCACAGTTTTCGGTGTTTTTCAATATAAAAATGCTTTTCGCCACAGCGAAAAGTGTGTTTGGTTTTGCG
>JAFVTV010000023.1 GCA_017502975.1 Clostridia bacterium
AACATATTCGGATATCTTTCGCGCCTGTAACACTTCCTTTGCCGCGCGATACATTTCAGTCCAAATCTTATCCATAAAGCAGTTCTCCTAAAATCCGAATTAACATCCACGGTATTATAACATAAAATCACGAAAAAGTAAATAGGACGGAAAGGGAAAATGAAATCACCTTCGGTGATGAAATCCAAGCAAATGCTTAGATGAAGTCTTCACTGCACTCAGATGAAGTCCGAGGACAAGCCTCGGATTAGATAATCCGACGAAGTCGGATTTCATCGCGTAGCGATTTCATCCATCGCAGATGGATTTATTCTGCCGCAGGCAGATTTCATTGTTCTCGGGGAGATAACAAAAAAGGCTCTGCATAGCAGAACCTTTTTTGCAAGTTTCGACCTTCGGTCGAAATTATCTCTTCGAGAACTGGGGTGCACGACGAGCGCCCTTGAGACCGTACTTCTTTCTTTCCTTCATACGAGGATCGCGGCGCAGGAACCCTGCTGCCTTAAGAGCTGCACGGAAGTTGGGGTCAGCCTGAAGCAGTGCACGAGCAAGGCCGTGGCGGATAGCGCCTGCCTGACCGGAGATACCGCCACCCTGTACGGTGGTGATGATATCGAACTTACCGGTGGTGCCGGTAACGCCAAAGGGCTGGTTTACGATGAGCTTGAGCGTTTCAAGACCGAAGTAGTCGTCAACGTCACGGCCGTTGATGGTGATGACACCGGTACCGGGAACGATGCGAACGCGAGCAACGGACTTCTTTCTTCTCCCGGTGCCGTAGAAGTAAGGCTTTGCACTTGTATACATATCAATTTACCTTCCTTTCCAAATTACAGCACGATGGGCTTTTGTGCTTCGTGCTTGTGTGCATCGCCTGCATAAACCTTAAGACGGGTTGCAGCCTTTGCACCAAGTTTGTTGTGGGGAAGCATGCCCTTTACAGCAAGCTCCATTGCTTTTTCAGGCTTGGTTGCCATAAGGGTCTTGTACTGAACAGACTTAAGACCACCGATGTAACCGGAGTGGTGATGATAGTATTTGTCCTCAAGCTTGTTACCGGTGAGAACTGCCTTGTCGGCATTGATGATGATAACGAACTCGCCGCAATCGACATGAGGGGTAAACTCAGGGCGATGCTTGCCGCGCAGAATGGTAGCGGCCTCAACAGCGGTTTTACCGAGGGGCTTGTTAGCCGCATCGATGACAAACCAACGACGCTCGATCGTTTCGGCTTTTGCCATGAAAGTGGACATGATGTTTCCTCCATAATTATACGTTAATTTTTTTCGACCTGCACATTATAGCATAAGCAAAACACCTTGTCAACCCCTTTTTTTAAAAAAATCCGAAATTTTTAATTTAGCACCCAATAACCTCTTGTTTTCTCCGTTTTTTGCCCATTTTGCTTACTCAAGCGCAATCGCCATATCATTTTTTTGCGTACTATTTTAAATCCTGATTGCATACACTCAGAAAGAAACATTGATATGGAGGTAAAAAAATGATAACCCGCTTCAAGCCAGAAGGAATGTTAGATAAAACACCGGAAAACAAGGAAGCGCTCTCCTCACCTGCCGCCCTTGAGCGCGCATGGCGCACGGGTGAGATATTGGAGGCCCCTGTGCTGCTTTGCGACAACCGCATGCGCCTGCACGTGGATCTTGGTTGCATGCGCGGCATCATGGAGCGAGAGGAGGCAGTATACTGCCGCCCAACAGAAACCTTAAAGGATATTGCCATTATTACGCGTGTGGGAAAAACAGTGGCATTTCGCATCCTGCGATTTGCCGAGGAAAACGGCGAGCGCGTGGCGATCCTTTCGCGGCGCGAGGTGCAACGGGATTGCATTTACGAATTTCTCTCGCACCTCACCCCGGGTGACATCATACCCGCGCGCGTGACACATCTTGAAAATTACGGTGCGTTTTTAGACATCGGCTGCGGTGTTTCTTCCCTTTTATCCATTGATTGCATTTCGGTATCCCGCATTTCCCACCCGCGCGATCGGCTGAGTTGCGGCATGTACTTAAACGTAGTCATCAAAAGCATTGACAAGGAGCTTAGCCGCATTTTTGTAACACTGAAGGAATTGCTTGGCACATGGGAGGAAAACACCGCAAACTTCCGTGCGGGAGAGACCGTAGTAGGGCGCGTGCGCAGCATTGAAAGCTACGGTATTTTTGTAGAGCTTTCCCCAAACCTCGCAGGGCTTGCCGAGCTGCGCGGAAGCGGCAATACACCTGTGCGCTGTGCGGTGGGTGACACAGCGGCAGTATTTATCAAAAGCATCATTCCCGAGCGCATGAAGGTTAAGCTGGTGATCATAGACTCCTACCCTTCAAGCGAGCCACCGGAGCCTCTGCACTACTACATAGATGCCGAAAAGACCCGCCACATCGACTATTGGGAATACTCTCCCCAAAGCAGCACACGGCTGGTAGAAACCATATTTTAACAGATAAAACCGCTTTTTCTGCGTTATGCACAAAAAGCGGTTTTTTGATATTATAACAACTTTAATTTTCAACTGTGTAGCAGTCATAAGCACGCACGCCCATACTCTTTAATTGCTCCGCCGCGCGCTTGGCTGACGTATCATCAGAAAAAACGCCAAACACGGCAGGCCCGCTGCCACTCATCAGCGCGCCAAGCGCGCCCTCTTTCATCAGCATTTCCTTTAACTGTGACACGGCGGGACGCTCGGGCTCGATAACCTCCTCAAAGCGATTGAAAAGTGCCGAAACGGTAGCAGAAACGTCACCGTTTTGCATAGCATCGATCAATGCCGCAGGCGTGACCTGTGAGGCATAGCCTCTATAATCTTGATAACGGCGGTCAAGCAAACCAAACGCTACGGGTGTGGAAACGCCCTCTCCCGCAATTGCTACAACAAGTGCAAGATGCACACCGCTTGCAAGCGGTGTCATGCGCTCCCCTATGCCCTGACAAAGGCAGGTGCCGCCCTGCACACAAAAGGGCACGTCGGCACCGATGCGCGCGCCCAGTGCGGCAAGCTCTTCTGTGGTAAAACGATTGCCGTCCAGCGCGTTAAGTGCCTTGAGTGTTGCCGCGGCATCGGCAGACCCACCCCCAAGACCCGCCGCCATGGGGATCTGCTTATCAAGCACGATACGAACGCCAAAGGGCTTGCCCCGCAGCGCAAAATATGCATGTGCCGCGCGCACGATAAGATTTGTTTGATCGTTGGGAAGCCCTCCCCCGGAAAACGCAATCTCATTGCCGCTTGTTTGCGATACAGTCAGCGTATCGCAAAGCGAAACCGCCTGCATAACACTAACGATATCGTGATAGCCATTCTCGCGCTTACCGATAACATCCAAAAACAGATTGATCTTGGCGTTTGCGCAAACAGTCAAGGTCATGCTCTGCCCTCCCATACAAAAAACTCTGCCATAAGTATATCACATATTTTCCCTTATTTCAACACACAAAATTTATTCTTTTCACTTGACGGAATTTAAAATATTGTTTATAATATTTATAATAACAACTTAAATTTGCATATGCAATCTACATTACGGAGGGCAATGATGGCTGAATTGAACGATTCCTTGGGTAAAAACCCGCGCCCCGAAAAACCCAAACGCAGTCCGCGCGGCACAACCGTCCTGCTTTTAGCGGGGATTTTTATCGTGCTGATCCTTGCAAATCTTGATGCGATCCTAAAGCCGATCAAGGCACTTGGCGACATTTTAACGCCTATTGTGATAGGCCTTGTCATCGCATATCTTTGCAATCCCATACTGCGTTTTTGCGAGATCAAAATATTTTACAAATTAAAGCGTACCGTAAACCGTGCGCTTTCTATGGTTCTTACCTACATTTTTGCCCTACTGATCATCAGTGGCATGGTGCTGCTGATCATACCGCAGGTCATTGAGAGTATCAATGACTTCCGCATTAACGGCATGTACTACTTAAACCGCCTTATCGGCTCGCTCAATGGCTTTATTGCCGATCTGCCCTTTGAATTACCCGGCGGCAACGAGAACGTGCTTAGCCTTGAAAAGCTGCTGACCTTTGCCATGGAGTTGGTGGGCAATCTCGGCTCTGATATCATTGGTAGCATCGGCGTGTTTGCCGGCAGCGCCTTAACGCTTCTCAAAAACATTTTAGTGGGTATTTTCGTTTCCATTTACGTGCTACTCTCCAAGGATAGGCTAAAGGCAGGCTGCCGCCGCGTGATCCGTGCATTTTTCAAAGAGGATAGCGAGAAAAAGATACTGTATTACAGTGCGCAAGCAAACCGAAAATTTGGCGGCTTTATCGTTGGCAAATTGGTGGATTCCTTAATGGTTGGTATCACCGCCGCCATTCTGTTTACCATTTTCAAAATCCCCTATCCCATTCTTATCGCGGTAATTATCGGTGTAACCGATTTTATCCCCTTCTTTGGTCCCTTTATCGGTGCCATTCCCTCCGCCATCATCATTTTCATCGCAGATCCCTCCAAGGCCATTCTTTTTGTGGTTCTGATCCTCGTGATCCAGCAGATCGACGGCAATCTTCTTGCCCCGCTCATTCTTGGCGATCACACCGGTCTTACCTCCCTTGGCGTGCTTATCGCCATTACCCTAACGGGTGGTATTTTCGGCATTATTGGCATGGTGATCGGCGTGCCGTTATTTGCACTGATAATGATCATCCTTGATGACATCGTAAAGCAACGCTTGCGCGAAAAGGGATCGCCCACAGATCTTTATTCCTATTATGCAGCCGATGCGTTTATCCGCCCCTCTGACGAGGCGGAGACCCAGCACATCACCATGACGCAAAAATTTGTGCGTTGGATCGTTGCGGTAGAGGCTGAAATAGAGGATAAGGAATACAAGCCATCTCCCCTGCGTCACTGCATCAACATGCTGCGCCTTGGATGCCTGTACGTTGGCAAGTTCTTCCGCCGTGTGTTTGCTGCAAAGCAGATCACCGAGGACTATCACGGCTCTCACGTCAATGCCATTCTCAAGCGCGGTATGCTGACCAACCGTACCTTCTGGCGCACAGTATTACTGACAGTTGTAACCGTTGGTATTTACCCCATTTATTTGGTTGAAAACATTGCTGCGGATACCAATATTTCCTGCAGCCGCGACGGCAAGCGCACGTGGGGTGCCTTCCCTGTCTTCACGCTCGGTGTGCTTACGCTTGGCATATTCCCGATCATTTGGCACTGCCAAACGATCTGCCGCTATCGCGATTATTGCGAAAAGAACAACGAGGAATGCCGCACCAGCGTTAAGTTTTATTTGATGTGGACGCTGCTCGGCGCCCTTACGGTAGTAGGGCCGCTGATCGCCATTGCGCGCTTTATTTCCGCATATACGCAATCCTGCCGTATCTTCAACGAAACGCACACCTTCCCGTTGCCGCGCCGCGTGATCAAGGAAGAGGCTGCCGAGGGTGCTGCTTATCTTGCCGCACGCAAGGCTGCAAAGGCTGCCGAGAAGGCTGCTTTTGTTGGTGACACCACCATATTTGGCTCCTTTGAGGAGGAGGCAGAGATCGAGCCTGATTTTGAGCCTGCGATTCCCGATAACGCGGAGCCTGTTGACGTTGAAGTGAACGATCGAACCAACACATAAAAATTTCAAGAGCGAGTTTGGCCGAAGGGTTGAACTCGCTCTTAACTAAAAAATGAGGTGCATTTATGTCTGAAAAACAAAAGGGCGGCATTTCCGTCAGTGCCGAAAATATATTCCCCGTTATCAAAAAATGGCTTTATTCCGAAAAGGATATTTTTCTGCGTGAGATCGTTTCAAACGCAACCGATGCCATTACCAAATTAAAGCGCCTGCAATCTCTTGGGCAAGCCGAGGCAACTGACACCCCCTATCGCATTGACGTGCGCCTTGATAAGGCAGCAAAAACACTTACGGTAGAGGATAACGGCATTGGCATGACCGAGGAGGAGTTGAAGCGTTATATCTGCTCGATCGCGCTTTCCGGTGCAGTAGATTTCATCAAAAAATACGAGGGTGAGAGCGAAGATAGCGCCAAGGGCGGCATTATCGGTCACTTCGGCCTTGGATTTTACTCTGCATTCATGGTAAGCGAAACCGTAGAGATCCACACGCGCTCCTACACAGGCGCACCCGCCGTACACTGGGTATGCACAGCTGACGGTGATTACGAGCTTGAAGCGAGTGAGCGCGAGGAGATCGGCACCGAGATCATCATGCACATTGAGGAAAATGAGCAGGAATATCTTGATGCGGGTAAGTTGCGCGAAATGCTGAACAAGTACTGCGCCTTTATGCCCACAGAGATCTATTTTGATGACGGGAGCGAAAAAAAGGATGACCAAAAGGAAGAGCCCGTAAACGACGTTGCTCCTCTTTGGCAAAAACCCGTTTCGGAATGCACGGATGAAGAATACAAGGCGTTTTACAGCAAAGTCTTTTCAGACTACCGTGAGCCCCTGTTTCAAATTCATATCAACGCCGATTATCCCCTTAATTTTAAGGGTATTCTCTATTTCCCCCGCATTACCAATCAGTACGAAAGCATTGAGGGACAGGTAAAGCTTTACTACAACCAGGTGTTTGTAGCCGATAACATCAAGGAGGTCATACCCGAATACCTTTTGATGCTGAAAGGCGTGCTTGACTGCCCCGAGCTGCCCTTGAACGTTTCACGCAGTTACCTGCAGACCAACAGCTATGTGGCAAAGGTAAGCGCGCACATTGTAAAAAAGGTTGCTGACAAGCTGGTGTCGCTTTCGAAAAACGAGCGCGAGCGATATGAAAAGGTATGGGATGATATTAAGACCTTTGTAGAATATGCCGCCATGCGCGATCAAAAATTCCGTGACCGTGTAAAGGATCATCTCTTACTAAAGCTGACGGACGGTACGCACAAAACGATTGACGAATACCTGGAGGCTGCAAAGGAAAAGCATGAAAACACAGTCTACTACACCACGGACAAGGCACTGCAAGCGCAGTATATTGCCCTGTTTGAGAAAAAGGGTATCGCCGTAGTGGAATTTGACAGTCTGCTTGATACGCAATTCGCCACCTCGGAGGAGGCACACCGTGCGGGGGTAAAATTCCTGCGTGTGGATGCCGACCTCACCGCGCTGAAAAACGAGGGCGAAGCCACCGAAAGCAAGGCGCTGACAGACCTGTTTGTAAAAGTAAGCGGGAACGAAAAACTGACTGTAAAGCAGGAAGCGCTTGGCGAGGGGGATGTACCCGCAATGCTCAGCGTGAGCGAGGAGAGCCGCCGCATGGAAGATATGATGAAAATGTACCGCATGGCAAACGACGACGGCGGCGCGTTCTCCTTCCCGCTTGATACGACTCTGATCCTTAACACAAACGCCCCTCTCATTCAAAAGATCGACAGTATGCTGGAAGCCACCCCTGACAAAGCAGAAGCACTGGCAGCACACGTATACCGCTTGGCATTGCTCTCGCACCGCAAGCTTTCTGCCGAGGAAATGCAAGCCTTCCTTTGCGACAGCTATAAGCTGCTGCTTGAGCTTGCAGAGCAATGATGCCGCGTGAGAATATGCCAAGGGGTATGGATGAAAACGCTGCCGCCATCCCCCCTATCGCCGCATACGATACGGCAAAAGATAACCTTGCCGCATGGCACGGCGAACTCGGCGTGTTGCGCGAGCTTTCCGTTTTGCAGATCGAGAGCATTGCCAAAGACTTTACTGCAAATGCCACGGATATTGAGGGGTGCCGCCACCTTGCCGCAAGATTGCTTGACAAGGAGCTTTCGCCCCACCCCGCCGAGCGCGCACAGCAACTTTCGGAGCGCTTAACACTTTGTAGGCGGCTGGCAAATCTCCCCCTCACGCTTAACGAGGGAGATTCCGCCATGCAGGATCGACACGCCTCCTCCGATAAGACAGTGAATGTTGCGATACTGAACAGCCCGATCTTCAGCACTGCCATTGCGACGTTTTCCGCGGTTTTACCAAAAACAGAGCCTCTGCTTTGCCGTAGTTTTTCCGACATCTGTGAGGAAGTGGCGGCGAGCCGTGCTGCATTTGGTATTTTACCGCTGGAGGATTCTGCCGAGGGTAAGCTTTTCCGCCTTTACGAGCAAATAGAACGGTTTGAATTGCACATTGCCTGCACTGCCGATATCACGGAGTTAGGCGGCAAAACGGTGCGCATGGCGCTTCTTTATAAAAACGAGCCCCCAAGTGTGACACCGTGCAGTGAGCGCATGCTTGAATGCCTGTTATATGCGGAAAACGAGTGCACGCTGACAGATCTTATCACCGTGGCTGCCGCCTTTGACCTTTCCTTGCGCCGCGTTGATTCCCTACCGCTTTCTTACCGAGAGGATGACTTTGTGCAGCATCTCGTTTTTCGCACTGTAAAAAATGAAATAAAGGGATTTTTGGTCTATCTGTCACTCTTTTTACCGCGCGTTTCCATTACAGCCGATTACATCAATATTAAAACACAGGAGTAATAACAAATGAAAAGTATAGAATTTGCACCGCGCGGCGTATGTGCCAGACGCATACACATTACGCTTGAAGGTGAGATCATAAAGGAGGTTTCCTTTATGGGTGGGTGCGCCGGCAACACCCAAGGGGTTGCCGCTTTGGTTGCAGGCATGCCCGTAACCGAGGCAATTGCCCGACTTGAGGGCATTCGTTGCGGCTTCAAAAGCACCTCCTGTCCCGATCAGCTTGCCAAAGCACTCCGTTTAGCAATAGAAGAAAACAAAGAGGCATAATTCGACAAAAAAGAGAGAACTTTACGGATCTAAACCGTTTTGTTCTCTCTTTTTGTTTATGAAACAACTCTCGTTACTCGGCGGGTGCTTTTAATTCGACCTGCCCGTATTCGGAAAAGGTAAAGGTATAAACTATCGGCTTTCCAAGACTGCTCATACGATACGTATATGAAATCTTACTGACTTGCCCGTCGGTAAAGCTCACGTATACGTCCTCTATATAATCACCCTCCCACATAACGTTTTTTAAAGAAGATTTTTCGCAAAAATACGTGCCGTCCTCAAGTTGTGTAAATTCCTCAAAGCAATCTCCGAATTTAAAGAGCCGTACCAGCTCTTGGCGTTTTTCGAAAAGCAGTTCACGTATAACAGGCTCTTCACTGCCAATAAGCCACTCCTTTCCGTTTGCCACCGCCACAGTATCTCCGTCAAAAAGGTAATGTGTGCCACCACAAATCGGCTCATTGGCGTAAGGCTCTTCCCCCCATATCTGTGTTGTACAGTCAACGCGCACGTTTTCAAAGGCGAATGCTGTGCGCCACTCCTCTTCGGTAATCTTTTTTTGGCAAGAGGATAAGCAAACACACGAACCAAGGCATAAGGTAAATACCAAGAGCACAACTAAAAATTTTTTCATAATATTCTCTCCTTTCTTCACACAAAGGGTATCAAGATTTAAGATGCGGAAATCTTTGTGTACAGTGTAAGCGTATCGCCAACCACTCTCTCGTCCGCAAGCCATGCATCAAAATCAAACGGAGTCGTCAGCTCAGCATCGGCATACCAACCGCCAAACTGCTGCGTTTTTTCAAGATCAGAAAGCCCTGCCGGCTTTCCCACGCCGTCATACTCATACAGGCAACAGAAATACATATCAGACTTCAAAGAAAAGCACTCGATGCATTCGGGCAAATACCAAAGCGGTATGGTGATCGACGTAAGATTGCGACAACCCGTAAAAACATCTTGACCCATACCGGCCACGCTATCGGGGATCGTGATTGACGTAAGACTACTTCTATACGCAAACGCAAAATTGCCGATGCTAGTCAAACTGCCAGGGAGCGAGATAGACGTGAGGCTACTGCAACTGCTGAAAGCCCAATCGCCAATACTCGTTACTCGGCGGGTGCTCCTAATACGACCTGCCCGTATTCGGAAAAGGTAAAGGTATAAATTGATGTCGGCACAAGACCGGTGCTGTCAGGGCAATAGGTATATGAAATTTTGCTGATCTGTCCATCGGTAAAGGTCACATACACATTTTTTATACAGTCACCTTCCCATATTATATTTTTTAAAGATGATTTTTGACAAAAATAGATGCCGTTCTCAAGAAGCGCAAATTCTTCAAAGCAATCGGTAAAATCAAACAACCGTATCAAATTTAAGCGTTCTACAAACAGTTTTTCATGTATGATAGGTTCCTCGCTGCCTATATCCTGTCTCTTCGCATTTGCCACAGCTGCAATAATCCCGTCAAAAAGATAATGCGTACCGCTATAAAGAGGCTCTCCAACGGAAGGCTCTTGTTGCCAAGAATTCTGCCGCGTGCAATCAACACGCACATTTTCAAAGGTAAATGCTTCGTGCCATTCCTTCTCGGTGACCTCTTTTTGACTATTGTCGGAAGACAGGCGCTCCCAAGCATATTGGCAATAAGTTGATGTCAAATACATTGCCGCAGTAGTTGTATTTGCCAAATCAGACGCAGAAATGCTTGTTGCTAAAGAGGAAGCAGTGCAATGCCAATAGGATGTGCTTTCAAAGATAACACTTGCAAGACCGCTACAACCTTTGAATGCACCTTTAGCAATAGCGGTTACAGATGCAGGGATTGTGATCAACGTTAGATTGCTACAACCATTGAACGCACTATTATCAATAGCGGTTACAGATTTGGGGATTGTGATCGACGTCAGGCTGTTGCAACCGTAGAACGCATAATCACCTATCGTGTCAGTGCCCTCAGGAATGACAAGATCGGTAATCAATTCACCGTTTAAATACAGGTTATGTGCGTAATAACAGGGGTTAGAAGCAGTTCCGGCAAACGAAATGTTACACCAAGCCGCAAGATCGCTAATGTAAACGGCAGTAAGAGCATTGCAATTGTAGAACGCAAGAAAGCCAATCTCCGTAACGCCGGCAGGAATCACGATTGAAGTCAGGCTGCTGCACCCCTCAAACGTAGCAGTATCTATAGCAGTCACACTGCCGGGGATCGTAATTGATTTCAGGCTGCTGCACCCCTCAAACGCAGCATTACCTATGGCAGTCACACTGTCGGGAATCGTAATTGATGTCAAGCTACTGCATTCCGCAAATGCACACACACCAATGGCAGTCACGCTCACAGGGATCGTAATTTCGGTCAAGCTGTCGCATTCGACAAATGCATAATTTCCAATGCTCGTTATATTTTCGGAGAATGTGATTGACGTAAGATTACGGCAACCGTAAAATGCATTATCACCTATACCGATCACAGGTTTGCCCTCAAAGGTAGCAGGAATGATGATATCGGTATCCGTTGCCGCACCGATCCCATAAACCTCGTAAGCGGCACCGTCATTGACCAAGGCATAGCTTAATCTATCTGTCGCCTTCAAAACGGAGATATTCTTACTCTGTGTTAAACCGCAGGCACAGGTGCGTTTTTTTTCGCCCTCCTTTAAAACAGTAGGTTGGGTTATCGTTTCCCACTGACTAAAAACATGGAAACCCGTAGCAGGAATTGCGTTGGTCTCGCTTTCCTCACAGATTGCACAAACGCGCTTTTGCGTGCCATCATTCACGCAAGTAGCGGCAGACTCTGTTGTCCACTCCCCCCATTTGTGCTCGCAACCACTCTCTTGATCACACCCGACAAGCAGAAACGCTGCCAATACAAGAAAAATACAACTCAGTGTTCTAAAAATCTTTTCTTTCATAATATTAGATTCTCCTAAAAAAACTTTTATTGATACATCCCTTCACATTCCACAAACGCGTGATCTACTATAAGATCCTCAAAGGTATAGCCAAAATTTAAGATTCGGAAATCTTTGTGTACAGTGTAAGCGTATCGCCAACCACTCTCTCGCCCGCAAGCCATGCATCAAAGTCGAACGGAGTCGTCAGTTCGGCATCGGCATACCAGCCACCAAACTGCTGCGTTTTTTCAAAATTTGAAAGGCCCGCCGGTTTTCCCGTGCCGTCATATTCATACAGGCAGCAAAAATACCTATTTGATAACGAAGAAAAGCACTCGATGCATTCCGGTAAATACCCAAGCGGAATGGTAAGCGATGTAAGGCTGTAGCACCCCCCAAAAGCATCTTGACCAATATTGGTCACACTTGTAGGAATGGTAATTGAAGCAAGGTCATAGCAACAATAGAACGCAAACATCCCGATGTTGGTCACGCTATTGGGAATGGTAATTGAAACAAGGTCAATGCAGTTCCCAAAATCATATTTACCGATACTTGTAACACCAAAGGGGAGTGTGACCGATCTAAGGTCACTGGCATAAAATGCAGAATAGCCTATGCTTGTAACACTTGTTGGAATCGTAATCGAAGTAAGAGAATAGCAATAAGAAAACGCAAAATCCGGGATGCTTTTCAAGCCGTTAGGCAGTGTGATAGACGTGAGACTAATACAGTTTGCAAACGCAGAGCTGCCGATGCTGGTCAAAGTGTCGGGAAGTATAATCGATCTAAGATTGGTAGAATAAAACGCTGAATTTCCTATGCTTGTAACACCGGCAGGAATCGTGATCGAAGTAAGGAAATCACACCTATAAAAAGCAGAATTCGGGATGCTTTTCAAGCCGCTAGGCAGTGTGATAGATGTTAGACTAATACAATTTGCAAACACAGAGCTGCCGATGCTAGTCAAAGTGTCGGGAAGTATAATCGATTTAAGATCAGTAGAATAAAATGCTGAATTTCCTATACTTGTAACGCCGGCAGGAATCGTGATCGAAGTGAGGCTACTGCAATACGCAAACGCATAATCACCAATGCTTGTCACATAATCGGGGATAATACTGTTTTTACATCCAAGCACAAGGGTGTTTGTTGCCGTTTCAATCAAGCAGTTCCCCTTGCTGTGATAAAGCACATTTCCCTCCATCACTATAATCGAAGCAAGGTTGCTGCATTTTTGAAAGGCAGCGCTGCTGATATCGGTCACGGTTACAGGAAATGTAATCGAAACAAGATTGCTGCGATATCTAAACACAGAATCGTCAACTCTTGCTACGGGTTTTCCGCCAATAAAAGCAGGAATGCACACGGTATTAGCACCACCATTCTTGAAATCCGTAACAAGGATCTCATGAGTGCCGGAATATGAAAAATCATAGGGTTTGTTTTCCTCAACCCACCAAGCATAAACCACAGCATTCTGTGCAGGAACAGTCGTAACGGCTGTTGTAAGATCAACATCACTAAACCAGCCACCAAAGGTATACCCTGCTCGTGTAGCATTAGGAAGAGCGGCTCCGTACTTCAGCGCTTGTGTTGCAATTCCCTCTCCGCCGTTGGTAGTAAAAGTAACAGTATAACTACTAAGTTTCCATTTTGCTATAAGGGTAATATTCTCGGTAAATTCACAAATTCCCGTCATTTCAATTTTGTTCTCGCCGCAAAACCACCCCTCAAAGGAATAGCCGATCCTTTCCGGCACTTGTAACATATAGGATTGGCCGTATGTAACTACCAAAGATGTTGCAACAACCGTTCCCCCATTTGCATTGAAAGTAACGGTATAGGGCTTACCTGTCCAATTTGCTTTAATGGTAATATCCCCTGTAACAGGCAAGGTAAGGTCACTAGACCAGCCCGCAAAAAAGTAGCCTGATTTGGCGGGGCTATTGGGTGCTACGATAAAGGCACCTTCCTCTACCAATTGCGATGTAATGGCGGTACCGCCTGCAGTATCAAAGGTAACCGTATACATGGGCTTTCGACGCACGGTAACGGTATAAAGGTTACGGCGCTCGCCACCGACATATTCAAGCACATAAAAGATATTATCGCCGATAGCAAGTTCGGGGACCTTGCTCTTGATCGGCTGCTTGCACTCAATATCGCGGAACACCTCAAAGGTAGCACCACCCAAAACACTGACCTCATCAAGAAAAGAAAAACTTGTGATACTGCTTGACACCCTGACATGCGCAGTGGTGTCATTTACCACAAGCGTTTTAAAGTCAATGGCGTGCTCAACAGCATCCGCAAAGGCTTCTTCACACGCATCGCAAAGTCCATTATCATCTGCATCGCGATGCTCACAGGTCTTATTGCAAAAAGCGAAAACAAAGAAAAAAACACCAATAAAAAGAAGCAATACCGCCGCTGAAACGATCGTCATTCTAAGCGTGCGCTTTGATTTATTCTTTTTCTCACCACTCGTTATCTCAGCAGGAGTTGATAGTTGCTTAGCAAGGTCACAAACGGTATAAGCGGTCTGTTCATGCAAGGATGATAACAAGGACTCCTTTTTTTGATTTGTGGTAAGCTCACCGCTTACTCTCTCCTTGACCGCTTGGATAATAGCGGGGCTGCTTGAGGGATCTTTCAGTATTTGTCTGATCTCCTCAATGGAAAAATCAAAGCTCCTGAGCACTGCAATATCATTTAACTTTGCAATATCATCTTCCGTAAAATCAAACGATTTTCTTCCAATATAACTTTCCTTGAATGAGGGAGATAAAAGTTCTTCTTCAATATAATAGCGTATCGTTCTGTCGGTGAGGCCTGTTCTTTCACAA
This sequence comes from Clostridia bacterium, assembly GCA_017502975.1. Lineage (GTDB taxonomy): Bacteria > Bacillota > Clostridia > Oscillospirales > CAG-272 > Firm-07. The sequence goes on from JAFVTV010000023.1 coordinate 14,492, forward strand.
ACCACTTTTATTTTCATAACAGGCACCTCCTTTTTGTACATTTTACATTTTTACGTGACGTAAAAGTCAATAGGTTAATACAAAATAATATTATATAAAAATATCATAGTAGCCATTTTTGCTTTTGCAAAAAGCCATTGCCCCTTTTGTGCAACGGCTTTTTGTTATGTTCGATTATTGATTTATAATACGCAAAAACGCCTTAACGGTATGAGAAATGCGAAGAAACGAGCTGATCTCCATGGTTTCAAACGGGGTGTGCAGATCGTGAATATTACACCCCACGGCAATTGCTTCAAGCCCCTTAACGGCATTGGTGATCAACCCCGTTTCAAGACCTGCGTGAATAAGCGTAGCCTCAGCACGATTTCCTGTCACGGTATAGAGTGCTTTTTGCCAAGTGTGAACCAATGGGGCATTCATATCACTCTCCCAGCCGGGGTAGGCATTATCATATTCTATTCTGCCCGAAATACGCTTTGCAAGCGCTTCCTCCTCATCCTTTAACTCCAAAAAGCGCTCAGGCTTTGGAGAGCGCGCGCAAAGATTGATGATAATACGGTCAGTGTCGGTACGCAGGCTCGCAAGATTTCTTGAGGTTTCGGGCATAATGGGCGGCTCTTTTCTCATATGCAAAACACCGTTTGGAAGCTGCAAGACTTGCAGAATCTTATCGGTATCGGCATAGGAGATTGCATGCGTCACGTCTATAACATTTGCCGCAAGGGTAAGCCCCTTGTCCTCCTTAGCGCAAATAAAGCTGCGTGCCAGCGCCTCGCCGCCTTCAAGAAAGGCATGTGCGGCATCAATATCATCGGGCAAGAGGGTCACCTTACATTCTCTTGGTATGGCATTGCTCTTGTCGCCGCCCGCGATATGAACCAAACGGAAAGAGGTATGCTCCCTTAATGCGAGAAGAAGCTTGCCAATCAGCACATTGGCATTCAGACGGTTGCGGTGGATATCCTCACCCGAGTGACCGCCGCAAAGACCGCCAACCGAAAGCGTGATGCCCTGCCCCTGCACCTGTTCGGGTGTAACGGGCACGGTTAAGGTAGACCGCACACCGCCACAGCATCCAACAATAACGGTATCCTCCTCGGCAGAGTCGAGATTTAACATATATTTTGCCGAAATGCGGCTATAATCAAATTTCCCTGCTCCAACAAGCCCAACCTCCTCCGCAGAGGTAAACAGACACTCAAGCGCGGGGGCAGAAAGCTCATTATCATCAAGCACCGCAAGCATAATGGCAACGCCAAAGCCGTCATCGGCGCCAAGCGTTGTGCCGTTTGCAAACAGACGGTCGCCCTCACGTTGAAGCCGTATCCCATCGCGCAAAAAATCATGCTCGATATGCGAGTGCTTTTCGGCAACCATATCGGTATGTGCCTGCAGGAGCACGGCGGGCTCCTTCTCACGGCCTTGTGTGGCGCACTTTTTCACAAGCACATTGTGTGCGGCATCCCGATAGCAAAAAAGGCCTCTCGTTGCGGCAAATTTATCAATATAATCCGCAATTTCCTTCTCGTGGTACGAGGCACGCGGTATTGCCGATATTTCCTCAAAAAAGCGAAGTGCGGCATCGTTTGCAATCGTTTCAAGCATAACATATCTCCTGTTTACAAAATGAAGGCTGAATGGAAATTACATCTAAAGCCGCTTTCCCCACTGCCATGACAATAGAAAAAGCGGCTTTTTTCTGTATTTTGATTTGGTCAAAGCAAGCGCATTTATTTACCAAGGCGCTCAAGTGCCAATGCCGCACCCTCTGCGGCTGCGGTATCCGCATTTGCGGCAACGCGGGCGCGAAGCCCCATCACATCGGCAAGCAGCTGATCCATGCCCGTGAGCACGGCACCACCTGTCAAAACGATACCGCCCTTTGCGATATCGGCACGCATATCATCACCCGTTTGCTCAACCACCGAAACAATGGCATCGAGAACAGCAGAAAGCGGGTCACGCAGCGCCCCCAGCATTTCCCTTGAGGAGAGCGTAACGATGCGCGGCACCTTGGTATCGACAAACCTGCCCTTTACATCCAGCTTTTTCTCCTCGTGTGTAGAGGAAAGGTTGGTAAGGCGAATTTTTATCTGCTCCGCCGTGCGTGTACCGATATAAAGCTTGTGCTTGTTGCGCATATACCGAATGACGGCATTATCAAAATGCTTGCCACCTGTTTGCACCGTGACGTGCGTTACCATATCGCCAATAAAAATCATAGCGGCTTCAGTACGCGATGCACCGATATGTACCAGCATCTGCCCAGTGGGAGAGGCAAAATCAAGCCCTACACCAAGCGCCGCACACAACGGTGCCTCAAGCAAATGCACGCGCGATGCGCCTGCGGCAAGCACGGCATCCTCTACGGCGTTTGACTGTGCCTCGGTCAGATCACAGGGAATAGCGACCATAACCTGCGGGCGAAGCAATGTGCGCCCAATGGCACGGCGGAAAAATATGCGCAGGATGGCGGCAAGAACCTCGGCACTTTTCACCACAGGATCCCACACGGGCCAACAAAGGCGCATTTTGTCGGGAGAGTTGTTTACCATTTCAATAGCAGCATCGCCCGCTTCCATAACCTCATCGGTATCCACATCTACCGCCGCCACCGTTGGCTCTCGCAGCAAAACGCCGTCATCAATTGAGCAAATGGTCGTCTTGGTTGTACCAATATCCAAGCCCAAGCCCTTGCGAAGCATACAACTCTCCCTCCCTTCTTTAGCGTATTATTATATTATTATACAACAGGCAACGAAAAAAAGCAATGCCAAAATTGGAAATTCCCTTACTTTATCTGCTTTTTCTCGGTAAACGCTACACTAACGGCAATGATTTCAGCCGCCTCCAACACACGGGCACATTCGGACATGCCCGCACCCGTTGTTACAACGTCATCAACAAGCAACACACGGTATTGCCCGGCATCGGCAATCCTTTCAAACGCGCCACGCAGATTCAGCGCACGCTCGCGGCGCGAAAGAGATTTTTGCGGTAAACCGTCACGCACACGCCCCAGCAGCGGCACAAATCGATATCCCGTTTCTGCCGACAGTGCGCGGGCAAGCTCCCTTGCCTGGTCAACACCCGTACGGCGCACACCGCGCTTGCCGCGCGGCAAATATGTAACCACCGTTTCAAGCGGTTCTTTGTAGCCGTTTTTCTGCCGCACACGCTCTGATGCCGCTATGGCTGCCTGTACGGTAAGCGCAAGTTCTTTTGCAAGCAAACGCAGTGTACGGTCTTTTACATGCTCCTTCATACCAAGCACGATTCTGCGCGTGACAGTAAAATTTTTCTCATCACCGTAGGGCGCAAGCTTTACATACTGCTCTATACCTTGCTTTTTCAAGCCCACGGGCACGCAACGGCAGGTGCAGTACTCCAAGAAACAAGTGGAGCACTGTGTGCGAAGTTCCCGCTCCCAAATCTTGTGGCACGCGGGACAAAGCGCGTGCTCTGCCAAAGAGGGCGACGGGTGCATCAATTTGCCACAAGCCGCACAACGGGGCGGGAAAAGCAGCTCCTTCACCAATTTACAAAGGGATTTCATTCTGCTTCTCTCCCCCAACAAAAAGCCTTGCGGCAAGCCCCGTGTAACGCATAGCCTGCCGATTGTTTTGCACCATTTTTTCGGCAATCTCGCGTTTACCTACCAAAATCACCATTCTTTGCGCTCTTGTCACCGCGGTATAAAACAGGTTGCGCGTGTGCAGCATCGGCGATGCGCTGCAAAGAGGCAGGATCACAACGGGATATTCACTTCCCTGACTTTTATGTACCGTTACGGCATAGGCAAGCTCAAGTTCATCAAGGCCCGTAAAATCGTAGGTCACATGGCGGTCGTCAAATGCTACGACAAGGCGCTTTTCTTGGGGGTCTATCTCCTCAATGATACCGATATCCCCATTAAACACGCCGCATCCCGTCTCCTCCCCCCGCTCGAAGATCAGATCGTAATTGTTGCGGATCTGCATCACGCGATCGCCCTCACGGAAGCAAAGCTCACGCGCCACATACTCACGCTTATAGGTGGCGGGCGGATTTAGCGTGGCTTGCAGCACTCTGTTGAGATTTTCAGTGCCCGCCTCTCCCTTGCGCGAGGGGCAGATCACCTGTATGCCACCCACAACGCTCGCCCCGTAAGCACGCGGTAGGCGATTTTCACAAAGGTCGGCAACGGTAAGAGAAATCTCGCGATCACTCCCCCGCGGCAAATAGAAAAAATCGTTATTTTTTATATCAAGCTGCGGCATTTGACCGCGATGAATGGCATGTGCGTTTGTTACGATCAAACTGTTTTGCGCTTGTCGGAAGATCTCGGTCAGGGCAATCGTTTCAAACCGCCCCGATGCAATGATATCCCGCAGGACGTTCCCTGCCCCCACCGAGGGCAGCTGATTGGCATCTCCCACCAAAATAAGGCGCGCGCCCGGCTTGATCGCCGCAAGTAAGGCGGCGGCAAGAGGTGCATCCAGCATGGAGCTTTCATCCACGATAATGACGTCCTCATCAAGGTGGTTGCGCTCATTTCGCAAAAACTCTGCCTTGGTACCGCCGTTATAGTTCATTTCAAGCAAACGATGTACAGTTTTTGCCTCCTCCATGGTTGCCTCAGAAAGTCTTTTGGCGGCACGGCCCGTGGGCGCGCAAAGCGCTACCCGAAGACCCATACTGCTGAAAATGCGCAGCAATGCGCGCACAACGGTGGTTTTTCCCGTACCGGGGCCGCCTGTTAAGATCATTACGCCGTTTTCAAGTGCGCCCGCAATCGCTTGCTTTTGCAGCTCGGCATAGCCAATGCCGCCCATGCGCTCCTCTCTTGCGATAAAGCCCGTGACATCTGTGTTTTCAATCGTAATACAACTGCGCTCGATCATCACAAGCCTTTCGGCAATGCTTCGCTCGCACAAATAGGATGCTCTGTCATAGACGTAAGTTACGTCACCCTCTTTTTGATGCGTATGGATACGGCGCAGCTTCCCCTCTTTTTGCAGTGCTGCCATTGCCTCACTCACACGCACCTCTGGCACGTCAAGCAATTCAGCCGCGGCGGCTTGCAGCATTTCCTGCGGCAAGCACATATGCCCATGCTGTGCGGCGTTATAGGAAAGGGTGTATAGAATGCCGCTTTTTACGCGTTCAAGGCTGTTTTTATCGATGCCGAGGTGCTCTGCCATCATATCAGCCTTTTCAAAGCCTATGCCCTCTATTTCCTCGCACAGCGCATAAGGGTTTTGCTTTGCGCGGTCTATCGCCCCCGCACCCCACGCATGATAGATGCGAACGGTAAGCGTTGCACCGAAAAACTCGCGAAAGAACATCATAGCGGCGCGCACACCTGCCTGACGGCAAAATTCCTCGGAAATACTATTGGCTTAGCGATGGTTGATCCCCTTTATCTGCGTCAGCCAATCGGGATGATTTTCGATCACATCAAAGGTATCCTCGCCAAACACCTCCACAATGCTTTGCGCCTTTTTAGCACCCACACCCTTGATCGCGCCCGAGGACAAATAGCGCAGGATAGCGGCACTGTCCGAGGGCAAGCGCTTTTCAAACTGCTGTACCGCAAATTGACGGCCGTATTTCGGATGATGTACCCATTTACCCCAAACGGTCAGCTCATCGCCCTCCCCAACATAGGGCATGGTACCGACGACCGTCACCATTTCGTTTTCGTTCGTACCGAAATCGAGGATCGCATAGCCGTTATCTTCGTTGATATATATGACACTCTCTACACTGCCAACCAGCTTTTCACTGTCATCGGCAATCACTTTTACATCCGTTTCCATGCGTATCCTCCTTTTTTATTTTACAATATAACAAACTGCGCCAAGTCTTATAAAATGTGCCGCAACCGCCTCTGCATCCTCCACATCCTCATGCACAATCACCACGATTCTACCCTGTCGAGGCAGCGGTGTATACTCCCGTGCGCGGCAAAAGAGAAACGCCGCCTCCTCGGCGCTAACAGAGCAGCCGATCTCCAAGGATACCACCAGCTCCTTTGGCGCAAGGGCGCAAGCACAAAAAAATCGCACCGCCGCATAAAGACCGAACACGGCGAACAGCGAGATCACGATCTCAGCAAGAAGAACTGCCATGTGTACCTCCCAAGGAGCAAACGCGCTCTTTGGTAGTCTATGCAAAGCGGTGCGATGCGGTTATTTCAGCAGATCTGCCGCCAAAAGAGGCGCCATATCGCGCTTTTCCCACGGGATATCAAGATCTTCTCTACCCATGTGCCCATATGCGGCAACCTGCGCGTAAATCGGGCGACGAAGCCCAAAGCGCTCGATAATAGCGGCGGGACGCAGGTCAAAATGGCGCTCGACCGCCTTGGCGATCTCCTCCTCGGCAACCTTGCCCGTACCAAAGGTATCGATCATGACCGATACGGGACGTGCCACGCCAATGGCATACGCAACCTCTACCTCACAGCGGTCGGCAAGCCCTGCCGCAACCACGTTTTTGGCAATATAACGAGCAGCATAGCAAGCCGAGCGGTCAACCTTGGTGGGGTCCTTGCCCGAAAATGCGCCGCCACCGTGGCGCGCATAGCCGCCATAGGTATCCACAATGATCTTACGGCCTGTAAGACCCGTATCACCCGCAGGACCGCCTACAACGAAACGACCCGTGGGGTTGACGTAAATAATGGTATTCTCATCAAAAAGCGACGCGGGAATAATGGGCTTGATGACATGCTCGATCATATCGGCACGGATCTCTTCAAGCGTAGCCTCAGGCGCATGCTGGGTGGAAATAACGATGGTATCCACACGCACGGGCTTATCATCCACGTATTCTACGGTCACCTGCGTTTTTCCGTCGGGGCGCAGGTAGGAGAGCGTGCCGTCTTTGCGTACTGCTGTCAGGCGCTGTGCCAGCTTGTGAGCAAGCGAAATGGGCAGGGGCATCAACTCCTCGGTTTCGTTGCAAGCATAGCCAAACATCATACCCTGGTCGCCTGCACCTGTATCGAGCGCATCTGCCATTTTCCCCTCCTTTGCCTCAAGTGCCTTGTCAACACCCATGGCAATATCGGGCGACTGCTCGTGAATAGAGCTAAGGACTGCGCAGCTATCGCAGTCAAAGCCGTATTTTGCACGGTCGTAGCCGATCTCGCGCACCGTTTCGCGCACAATGGTTTGAATATCCACGTAAGCCTCGGTCGTGATCTCACCCATCACGCAAACCATGCCTGTGGTGCAGAAAGTTTCGCACGCCACACGCGAGGCAGGATCCTGTGCGAGAATCGCGTCAAGGATCGAATCTGAGATCTTATCGCAAATCTTATCGGGATGCCCTTCAGTCACGGACTCCGACGTAAACAGCATTCTTTTTTTACTCATAGCACACCTCAACAAAAAATCCCTCGGCCAACCGAGGGAGAAATTTAAAAAACTCATCTCTCGGGATTTAGCACCTTGCAAAAAACAGGTTGCTGTAGGGTCACAGGGCCTGTCCCTCACCTACTCTTGATGACATATTCGATTACTTCATTAGTATAACATAAACCCCTCGCTATTGCAAGGGGTTTATGTCGATATTTTTCGTTTTTAAGCAAAAATCTCAAATGCCGCAACAACGCTATACGAAGCAAGTGTCATGATAACGCCCGCGATCATCACGCCAAGAAGGCAGGAAAGAAACGCCTTGTGGGGCTTCATATCAATGGTGGCGGCCACAAGCGATCCCGTCCACGCACCTGTGACGGGCAAAGGGATAGCCACAAACAGGCAAACGCCCCAAAAGGAAAATTTTTCAATTCTCTCGCGGTTCTTTTCCGCCTTGCGGGTAAGCCAACCGCCAAACTTATTAAAAAACTTGATGCGGCTGCCCGTCATCCACCCAATTATCTTCTTGATAAAAAGCAAGATAAAGGGCACGGGGATCATATTACCGAGCACGGCAAAGAGATAACTTACCCACCAAGGGAGTCCAAGTGCCGCCCCCAGCGGTATTGCACCACGCAACTCGATAATAGGCAGCATGGCACAGATCATAACGCCAAGGTGCGCGCCAAGTGTTTCTGTAAGAAAAGCCTCGATCGCTTCAACAATAGCGTGCATAAAAACTCTCCTTTATTTTGATAGTCCAAAATCAAATACGCCATCAAACACCGTGAAAATGAGCACCAGGGATGCGGTGATCAGCAAAACTGCCACCACGGCAATGATCACAGTGGTCATGCGACTTTTTGATTTTGCCAATGCCGCGCTTTCATCATTTTCTTTCGCAACACGGCGCGGCAAAAATCCTGCTCTGCGCAGCGCACGCGACACGGGCTTATACAAAAGCAGCACAACACCTACGTTTACGATTGCCTTTAAAAGATTAAACGGAAACAGGAGCGTAGGGATCATGCCGCGTACAGCCTCTGCCGTCACGCCCATATAGTACGGCGTAACAATGAGATTGGCGACAAGCATTACGGCAACCATGAGAAAAGCGCCGGAAAGCAGTGCCGTAACAGCACCAAAAAGGGTTTTTTTGTATTTGTATATCAGCGACGCGGTAACACTAAAGGTCACCGAGCCGATTATGTTCATAATAAGACCGTAATAGCCGGTTGAACTGACGGCCAGCTCAAATACCGGAACAACAATAGAAACGATCAGTGCCGAAAGGGGTCCAAAGCAAAGCCCGCAAAGTGTAATAACGGCATCCTTAACGTCAAGGGTGAGAAATCCCACCTTAATATGGATCAAAAGCATGACAACGTATGCCATGGCGCAAAACATGGCAATGATTACCATGCGGCGAATCGCCTCGCCTATTCTTGTATGATGATGCATAACAGCCTCCCAGATAAAATTATTGGGAAGATATCCGCTAAAAAGAAAGCCCGACAAACACGTCGGGACAAACATAGCGCAAAGTATCTTCTCTCATCCGGACTTTAACCGTCGGTTTGGGAATCTCACCCAATCGGCACCCCAAGGGGTGTTCGCAGACTCTACTGCCGGTATGGAATTTCACCAATCCCCGAAAATATTTAGTTCTAAGGTTAGAACTCCCGACCCAAATGGGTCGGGAGTTACTTTTATTGACGCTTAAGTCAAGAGTTTAATTACTCAATGATCTTAGCAACAACGCCGGAACCAACGGTTCTGCCACCCTCACGGATAGCGAAACGAAGGCCTTCCTCACAAGCGATGGGGCTGATAAGCTCAACAGTCATATCAACGTTATCGCCAGGACGGCACATCTCAACACCTTCAGGAAGGTTGATGGTACCGGTAACGTCGGTGGTTCTGAAGTAGAACTGAGGACGGTAGCCAGCGAAGAAGGGCTTGGAACGGCCGCCTTCCTTCTCGGTAAGAACGTAAACCTGACCAAGGAACTTGGTGTGAGGCTTAACGGAGCCGGGCTTTGCAAGAACCTGACCGCGCTCGATCTCGTTCTTAGCTACGC
>JAFVTV010000002.1 GCA_017502975.1 Clostridia bacterium
AATTTTAGTGTTTTCGAGCTTGAGGACGAGGGTTCAGAAAGTTTCGTCAGACCGCGCAAAACCTCCACCAGGCTTCACAAAGGCAACCAAAAAAATTTGGTTGCCTTTTTTACGCCCGGGCAAGCCATTGGCGCAGACCGGAGTGGAAATTGGCGATAGCCAAAGTGAAGCCTGCCACGGCGTAGTGGTGCAAAGCACCCCGAAGCCGGGCTGACTGGCAAGTTACCTCTAATGGAGAATATTCTGCATGACAAAATTCTATTATGTTTACTTATTGATCGATGTTGCAACGGAAACTCATCGTTATACCGGAGTTACAGAAGATTTGCAAACCCGCCTTGCCAAACACAATGCAGGTGAAGTTCCTCACACCTCAAAATTCAGGCCGTGGAAAATTGAAACAGCCATTGCTTTTTCATCAAAGGAAAAAGCCTATGCGTTTGAAGCATATCTTAAAACACACAGCGGCAGATCATTCGCCAACAGACACTTTTGATTTATGCCCAAAAACGTTTTCCGCAGTTGCAAACATCTGTAAGAGATGGGTCATCCATGAGGCAGACGATGCCGAAATTTTCCGCCAGGATCTTCTGTAAAGCAGTCTGATCGGGAATCGGGGTCAGTTCACAGGTATTGTCGCAACTCTTCCGGACGCAGTAAGTACGATGGGTTTCCGGAGGAACGGGCGCTTCGATACTGTACTGAAACTCATCTGTCAGACGGTGCATCATGAGTTTGGACCGGAACGGGGAGGATGGCTCCCGGCTGCAATAGTAGTTCACATAGTTGAAGTCCTGCGGGAAATGGGGGTCTTCCGTGAAGGAGAAGTAGTTGACAAATCCTTCCGCTGTCTCCGTCTGGACAACGATCCCCAGTTGAGCGTCCCGGATCAACCGGTAGCGCCGGACATTCCGCTGCTGGGGCGTATTGAACACAAACTCCAGGGGCGTTGTGGGGCAGAGACACCCCACGCCCGCATCGACAACAAACACGCCATCCGGAGAGGTCACTTTCAGCACCCGGTGGCGGCGCATGGGAACGGGATCGCTCTCCCCGTAGTGCCAGCGGGCGAAGTATTCCGCGACACCGTAACCGAGACTGCGCAGCAGTTCCGCGAACAACCCGTTCAGTTCAAAGCAGTAACCACCCATCCGTTTCAGCACGATCTTTTCAAAGAGCGCGTCCGTGCAAAGCGAGGGCTCCTGCTTTGACTGATAGATCGTCAGGTTGGTATAGGGAATGGAGGCAAGATGTCCCCTTTGCAGACGGAAAAGATTTTCTTTGGAGACGGCGCGGGCACCGGTGCAGCCGATCCGTTCCAGGTACGTAGTGATCTGATCTTCTTTCAGCATAGTTTTCTCCTGTTTCGTGTAACAAATCATGCTGATAATATATCCGTGGAGAATGAGAAATCAAGAAACATAGGATTTTTTGCACAAAAAAACCGGAGACCTGCGGCTTGCAGGGACTCCGGTCCAACTTATTTTTACCGTTTTTACTTTGCCGGGATTGCAATGACCTTCGATTTGCCATCGTTGCGGATCACAATGATGGTGTATTTGACTTTTTTGTCTTTCTTTGTAACAACATCCCCTTCAAACTTGAAGGCTTCGCCTTTCATGCCATTCATTTCCTTTTCATCGGCTTCCTTCAGGAAAACGACATTTTCAATGGCTTTTGCGTTTGCCATTTTCATTGCCTGATCCATTTCATCCTGCGTCATGGTGGGAGTTCCACCGCAGCAGAGAACCAGCACAAGAATGACCGCCACGATCGCTGCCAGAATTCCAGCAGCGATCATTTTGAATTTTTTACTTTTTACATCGACTTTCCCGCCGAGTTTTTCATTGATCTGATTCAGTGCCTGATCTTTGATTTCTGCGGCTTTTTTCGTTGCTTCGTTGACCTTTTCGTTCATGATTTTTCCTTTCTGTGTGGGTTTATTAAATGAATTAAAAAGGGGGTGTTCGGGGAATAAAAAAAGACGTACTCCGCTGCATGCTCCGGAGGTACGCCAATACCCGCAAAAACCATGCAAGCAGAATACGCCTGAATACACAGACGCACCCTTCACGCAACTGGTTTCTGCTCTTTGATTTTGGCGTTTTCCGGAGCTAACCTGCTGAAAAGACTGCAATTTTTAACTTTTTATCCGACTGCTGTTAACTGTTTCCTGTTCAAAAATCTCCTTCATGTAAGTGAACGGGAAAATATATCACAGGAACGCGAAAAAGTCAAGTTGCAGATCTGCCTGCATGGCAAAAAAAACAATTGTGAGAAACAGCAGAACGGCAAAATTTTGCGTCTGTATATTATTCGCAGTGTAAAGCTGTTTTTTGTCGCGGTTTTTCAAAAAAAATGAAAGAATTATGGAATCAGCGAACGTTGTGTATTGATCAGGCGCTTCAGTTCATCTGTCTGAAAGTCTGCAGCCGAAAGCTGTTTTCCGGTAAAAATATTCTGCAGTCTGTCCCGGATGAGCAGCTCAAAAGCGGCGTACTGCATTACCGGATCTGTCGCCAGCATTTCCCGGTATATTTTCTGCGGATCGCCCGTTTGTTTCCGCCAGTACTCCTGACGCTCTGCCAGTTTTTCCGGCTGGATCTCCCGGTGACGTTGGCGATATGGAATACGTTGACAAGATCATGAAAGAGAACTGGTTCGAGTTCGACGTTGTGATCGCATCCCCCGATATGATGGGCCTTGTTGGCCGTATGGGTAAGGTGCTTGGTCCTAAGGGCCTTATGCCTTCTCCCAAGGCCGGTACCGTTACCCCCGACGTTGCACGCGCTGTAACCGAGGCTAAGGCAGGTAAGATCGAGTACCGTCTTGACAAGACTAACATCATTCACTGCCCCATTGGCAAGGCATCGTTTGGCACTGATAAGCTCGCTGAGAACTTCACCACCCTGATGAACGCTATCATCAAGGCTAAGCCCGCTGCTGCAAAGGGTCAGTATATCAAGTCCTGCGTGCTCGCATCTACGATGGGCCCTGGCATTAAGATCAACGGCGCAAAACTTGGTTGATCCAAATTTGGCGCAGAACAAAATGGACACGCTACGGCGTGTCCTTTTTTAGCGTCGCTCCCTCGCTTGACGTAGGTCACTACGCCTTCGCTCGCGATCGGCGCTTCTGCATCCAAATTTGGATCAACCGTGCGTAGCCGCGCGGATAAAGGCGCAGAACAAAAAGGACACGCTATAGCGCTTTACTCTAAAGGACAGTTTTACCTACTGGCAGAAAAATGATCAGATCTGTAGCGGTAGATATGTAAAGTTTACTAACAAAATAGGACGATTTGAGTAGAATCCAAGCCGTCCTATTTACTTTTTGGGGATTTTATGTTATAATGTAAGTGTTAGATAATCTTGAATTGACATAGAGATGCAACTGTATGGCTTTGATAAAGGAGAAGTTGGTTAGATACGATGATTAACATATTACTTGAAGGATACAACATTGATGCCCCATGGCTTTATAATGAATTAAAGAAATATATACAGCCTAATCATTCTGTTGCCGTTGTGGCATTTTCATTTAGAGATAATCGAGTAAAGTCCTTATCGGATTGGAATGCATTGTATGATAAAAAAATTGGCAAGTTTTATAACGGAATTGTTGGTGGATTTGCTGCCTATGGTATCCTCGAAGAAAACATTGTTTTTATTAATTATTTTACGGATACTAAGGAAACCGCCGCACAGAAGATTAAAAATGCCGATGTCGTTTATTTCCTTGGTGGCTTGCCTGACAAAATGATGGATAGAATTAAGGAATTTGATTTGTATGATACTTTGATGCAACACAAAGGGATAGTCATGGGCTATAGTGCTGGTGCAGTTATTCAGTTAGCTGAATATCATTTGTCTCCAGACAATGATTACCCTGAATTTAATTATTATGAGGGGATTCCTTATTTACGGGACTTTTATATGGAAGTTCATTATGAGGGGACCTCCACACAAAATGAAGCAATACAACGTGTTCTTTCAGAGCGTGGTAAAACTGTATATGCAACTGTTGCTCAAACAGGTGCAATTCTTGTAGATAATGGGAACATTAAACTGCTCGGTGATGTTAAAATGTTTATGTGAATTTGAATATTGGATGCTGATTGCTAAAGCCTCCCTTGTGTAAAGGGAGGTGGCACGCGTCAGCGTGACAGAGGGATTGTAATGCAGAGAAAACACAATAAAGATATTGTGCCAACCGCAAAAATGTTGCGAAAGAATATGACCAAAGAAGAAAAACACCTTTGGTATGATTTTCTACGTACCTATCCCGTTCGATTTTTACGTCAAAAGGTTCTTGGAAAGTATATTGCAGATTTTTACTGTGCAGAGGCAAAACTCGTCATAGAACTTGACGGCTCGGGACATTATACCGAAGAAGGGAAACAACACGATGAAGAAAGAACCGCTTTCCTTGCAGAATACGGTTTGACAGTTATCAGAATACCGAATACGGAAATACATAAAAACTTTCGGGGTGTTTGCGAGTATATTGATTATCTCGTAGAACAATCCCTCAGTCAGCTTCGCTGACAGCTCCCTTTACACAAGGGAGCCCTTTTTGTTCACCTATGACTTGTCAATTTTCCTGACAAGCACTGCATTTGTGGACACAAATGCAAAATACGGCATATCTTGAAATAGATATGCCGTATTTTTGAAAACTGTCCTTTAGAATGAAGCCCTATGGCGTGTCCTTTTTTAATCGTTTTCATAAAGCTTGTCATACTGCCAACGCAGGGGATTTTCCTCGATGTATTTTGAAATCTCGATATAATCATGATCGTTTCGAACAATGTGGTCATAAGACCTTGATTGCCAAATGCTTTGCCCGATTTCTTTGTTGCAAAAACGTTTAAAGGTTGAAACAAAGCGCGAGAGCGTTGAATTTTGCGCTGTAGGGACGCCGGTCCCTACAATTTTAGAGAGAACGCATTGTCTGTTTTGCGTACAAATTGTTATAAAATAGACGCCGGGCTGGCTGTAATTAAAATATTTTGCGCGCACCCTTTTTCTGTTTGGCAATTTTTCATTCATCGTTTTTTAAACTCTGTTTAAAAACTCCTTGGTAATGGCAACAGAGGTTTTTGCGGCGAGGGTCACAAATTCCGAAAACTCCATGCCGTCGCCGCCGTCGGAAATGGCGCGGAGCACCGCAAAGGGAATTTGATTGACATAGGCAACATGACCGATCGCCGCACCCTCCATTTCACAGGCAACGGCATCAAAGTCTGCTACCAGGCGCGCCTTGGTTTTCTCCTTTGCCACAAACAGGTCGCCCGAGGCAACGGTGCCAACAATGCCGTTGTAATCAAGCGCGGCGGTCGCCTCGCAAAGTGCTTTTAAAAGGTGCTCATCTGCTTTGATCTTTACAACGTTGATGCCCGAAAGCAGCCCTTGCGGGTCGCCAAGCGCGGTGGTATTCATGTCGTGCTGCACGACCTCATCGGCAACCACAACATCACCGACCTCAAGCATGGGAGAAAGCCCACCTGCAACACCCGTGTTAAGCAGGGCACTCACGCCAAACGAGAGGATCATCGCTTCGGCACAAATGGCGGCAAACACCTTGCCAACACCACAGGTGGCAACCACTACATCGCGCCCGCAAAGCTTGCCCTCGGTGTAAATTACCCCACTAACGGTGTGCGTTTTTTTGTCTGTCATTTCGGCAATCAGCCCCTCGGTTTCTACCGCCATAGCGCCGATAATGCCGATACGTGATGTGATTTTTGCATTATTTTGCATATTCAAAGCCTCCTGTTTGCCCCTCTAACGCGATGATATAAGAGGCACATTCCTTTTTTGCATCGTCTATGCTGAGGTTTTCAAAGTTTCCGCATTCCTTACGCGTGTTTCCAAACATCGGGCCGCTGTGAGTGAGCGTTGCGCGCAGTGCCTGAAGCAGCGCCTTTTTCACCCGTTCGGGCGAGAGCCCGCGCGTGAGCAGATAAAAGCCCGTTTGACAGCCCATGGGGCCGAAATAAATTACGTTCTCGCCGATCTCGCCGTTTCTAAGATAAGTGGCAAGCATATGCTCCACGGAGTGCAGGGTACGCGTATCCATATAACTGCCCATGTTGGGGCGGCGCGTGCGCAGATCAAAGGTGATGATATCTCCGTCAATGCGCGAGATATACATGCCCGGCATGATCTTGTCGTGGTCGACGGTAAAGCTTGTAATTTTTTGCATAGTGCTCCTCTTTTTTTACACTCCGTTATCGGGCGGAGTGCTTTTTATTTTTAAAACTCTTTCCTTGATCGAGGTAAGGATCTCGTAGGGAATGGTGCCGAGCGCTGCTGCTGTGGCAGAGATATCACCAAGCAGGTCTACCTCATCGCCCACCTCGGCAGGGGTATCGGTAAGGTCAAGCATTAGTTGATCCATGCAGATGTTGCCCGCAATGGGGGCAAAAAACACACCGCTTTTGCACAAAACACGCACCTGTCCCACCGTATCCTTAAAACGGCGCGGAATGCCATCACCGTAGCCGATCGGCACGGTGCCGATCGTTGATTGGCGTGCGGTAACAAAAGTGCCGCCGTAGCCAACGGGCGTGCCGCTTGGCACGCGGTGGATCTGGATGATGGGGGCTGTGAGCGTGAGCGCAGGCTTTAGGTCAAGTGCGCAAGGCACGGGGGCGATGCCATAGAGCGCAAGCCCCACGCGCGCACCGTCAAGCACTGCCTCGGGTAATTGTAAAAGTGCGGCAGAGGCGGCGGCGTGGGTGAAAAATGAAAATCCGCGTGCCGCTAGTTCTTGTCGGCAGCACAAAAACCGCGAAAGGGCGGCACGTGTGGCGGGTAAATCGGTATCGGCAGAGGGGAAATGTGTATAGATGCCAAGGGGGATGAGATTTTTCTCTGTTGCGGCACGGACGATCTCCTGTGTGCACTGTGGGGAGAACCCAAGGCGGCACATACCGCCGTCGATTTTGAGATGTATTTTTACAAAAACCCCCATAACGGTGGCGGCTTTTGAAAGCGCCTGCGCGTATTCCGGCGAAAAAACCGTTTGTGTGAGGTTGTAGCGCGCGAGATCCGCGGCGCGGGCGGGCGGCGTGTAGCCAAGGATCAGGATGTCGGCTGGGGGGCAGAGGCTACGCACCTCAATGGCTTCTTCTACGGTGGCAACGGCAAAAAAATCACAGCCCGCACGAGAAAAAGCGGGAACCGCCAGCGCGGCGCCATGCCCGTATGCGTTTGCCTTAACGACCGCGATCGTGCGCGGTGGGCGCGTGCCCTTGGTATGCTGTGTGGCGTAGTTATGTAACGAAATAAAGTTTGCCGATAGCGCTGCGGTGTCGATGTGCGCGATTGCGCGTGGGTCTTGAAAGTAAGACATATTGTCTGCCTCCTTTATGATAGCACAATTTTAGACCCATGACAAGGTATTGGTCGCATTTTTCCGCAATTTTACACATAGATATAAAAAGAATAAAAAAAGAGGGTGGTTGTGATGAAAAGATTTTTGTTGGTATTTTCTTTGCTTGTCGCGCTTGCTTTTTCGGGGTGCGCTGCACCAAGCACCGATTTCTTTGCAGCCTTTCGCGGTGGCTATGTGGCAGAGGTGGAGGGAACGCTTTACGGCATGCCTTTTTCGGCAAGGATCGAAATGGGCAAGACCGAGGAGGTGCCTTGCGTGCCCGCTACCATCACATTTTATGCACCCGAGGAGATTTCGGGCACTGTGATCGCGCGTGCGGCAGACGGTGCGATTACGCTGACAAGCGGCGGTGTTTCCACGGGGGATATGGGCGGTGTTGGGGCGGCGCTCTTTTCACTTTTCCCCACAAGCGGCAGTGTGCGCAAGACAGAAACGACAGACGAGGGGCGCACACGCCTCACTTTAGAGGGCGTTGAGTTGGAATTTTTGTCTGACGGCACGCCATACGCGGTAAAAACCGAGGATGTTACGGCGACAGTGGTGCGCTGGAGCACGTGAGGCCCGGGTCATGGGTTTGCAGAAAAAGGGAAAATACCCATAATCTCTTTACAAACTTGTAAAACCGTGATAGAATTTTGGTAAGGGGAGCTCTACCCCTAAATTGTAAGGAGGAACAGAATATGAGAAAAATTGCAACAACCTTGCTTGCTTTGGTTCTTTGCCTTATCACAGTGCTCATGCTGGCATCCTGCGAGGGTGGCAAGAGTGCCTATGACATTGCCGTTGAAAACGGCTTTGAGGGCGATGAGAAAGCATGGCTGGAATCCTTAAAGGGCGCAACCGGTGCCAAGGGTGAAGCAGGTGCCGCGGGTGCTGCCGGCGAGGCGGGTGCCGCAGGTGCCCCCGGTGTTACCCCGCAGCTTCGTGTAAACCAAACCACCAATATGTGGGAGGTATCCTATGACAGCGGTACGACGTGGACGTCGCTGAACGTAGCGGCAACAGGTTTGGCAGGCACTCCCGGTGCGGCAGGCACTCCCGGTGCGGCAGGTGCCCCCGGCGTTACTCCGCAGCTTCGTATAAACCAAACCACCAATATGTGGGAGGTATCCTATGATAGCGGTACCACATGGACGTCGCTGAACGTAGCGGCAACAGGCGCTCCTGGCGCAGCAGGCGCTCCTGGCGCTCCCGGTGCTCCCGGTGCTACAGGCGCAACGGGTACGGGTATTAAGGATATTGCCATTACTTACGGCTGGACTGCAGACGGTGCTGTCATGGTGTTCACCATTACCATGGACGATGCCGCCGGCACCGTGATCGTCAAAGAAGTTCCCGTTCCCGAAAAGACATTCCGCATCAGCCTTGAGGAGAATGAGCTTTACCAGTGTATGGTAACGGCAGGCAATGAGCCGCAGATCTATTTGACGGTTTACACCACCGAGGAAGACTACCATATGGATCGGTACATAAAGGTGCTGCTCAGTGAGGATATGATCATTGACGGCGAGATCGACTTTACCGAGGCAGGGGAGTATCCCATTACCGTATTCTATAACGGTGCAACGGTTGAGGAAACTGTTACCGTTTACGATCCTGCCAACCCTGTGATTACGTACGTTGGCTTCAATAACAACTATATTGCGCTTCTTGTTAAGGAGGGCGAGGTGGTTTATGATCTTGAAGGCTACTACCTGACGGTCCAATATGACAACGGCAACTACGAGGAGGTGCCCCTGACTGAGGATATGCTGCGCAAGAGCGACATTGCTTTGGAAGCCGGCCTTGAGGAGTGGCAGCTTGTTTGTGTCAGCTACCGTGACGTGCCGGTAGACCAAGACTTTTACGTAGCCCTTATCGACACTTCCGCACAGGCAACCGATGTGAATGTGCGCACGAACGACTTCGTCGTTATTCCCGTGGGTGGGACGCTAAGCATTGGCTATATTGAATACTTTGTTGAAGTCAACCAAGGCGGCGGCAGCTTTTATTTACCGATCACGGCGGATATGCTGATCGATACAGAAACCGAAGCCGCGCCCACGCTTGATGTTGTGGGTGAATATCGTTGCCGCATTGAGCACGCCTTTGGCGGGCAGGAGGCAACGGGTGAGGTCACGATTTCTGTGGTTGATCTCCAGGCGGACGGTGTAGAAGCATACGCACAGGTGTCGGGACCTTATCCCATTACCGATACGGCAACTGAGCTTCCCGAAATAATTGTGGACATTATGTACAGCAACGGCTATGCCGAGCGTATCACGCTTGTTCCTGCGATGTTTGCAGAGCTGCCTGATTGCACGGTGCCCGGCGAGCTTCGCTTGCAATTTACCTATAACAACCGTTCGTTTGACGTGAGCACCTCGCTATACGATCCCGATGCGATCGAGGTCGAAGATGTAGAGGCTGAAAATGACGAGCTCCTGCGCGTGGAGGAGGGCATTCCGTTTATAAGGCTTGAGGTTCGCTATAACGACGGCAGCTATACATACGTACGCCTGACACGCGAAATGATCGTTGGCACGGTGGATTTCACCACCATTGGCGAGAAGGAGTTTGAGATCACGTATGCCGGTGGAACGTGGGAGGTCTGGCTGGAGATCTATGACCCCGAGATCTGCAACGTATCAAGTGCTGATCTGGATGGATCAACGTGGATAACCGTATCGCAGGGCGCCGATAAGGCGGCGCTTGTGGAGAGCCTTATCGGTATGACGGGCTGGGTATACTATTATGAGCCTGTAAACGGAGATTATTCTGATTACTTTACGGTGACCGAGGAGATGATCGATGCCACCGCCCTTGATACCGCAACGGTTGGCGAGTACAGGATCTTGATCACCTACATGGGCTACGAGCTTGAAATCGTGGTGAACGTTCAGCCTGATTTCAGCACAGCAACACTGCTTTACACCCTGCAAGGCAATCTCGTGGGTGAGTCTGCTACCGTAGAGCTTTACGATAACGGCTATGCAAGGGTATACGGCGACCCTGCGCCATACACCTTTGATGCGACCACGGGCAAGCTTGTGCTTGATATGGGCGACTACAACGGCAAGTATTTCTATAAGGTAACGCTGGATACACAGGATAACACGATCGGCACCTTTGCGCTCGATCCTGCAACACTTGCACTGACACAAAATGCGGGTGTTGAGGCATACACCTTTGAGCTGTACGGTATGCCCGGAGCTGTATATCTGGTAGATGAAAGCACTGCTGTCGTTTACTTCGGCGGCAATCCGTTTGCGGTATGTGGTTACACGCGTGAGGGCAACATGGCCAATGCGATGGGCATGGATTGGGAGCTTGATCCTGAAAACAACACCGCGACCATGGTTGGCGGTAACGGCTAAGAGGCTTTCATTAAAAGTGTAAAATCATAAAAATAAAAATAACACACGGAGTGATCCGTGTGTTATTTTTATAGCCGAAGAGAGGCTTATAGGTTCGGCTATCGCATTTACATATAGGGGCGGTAGGCGCGGTAGGCAGAGGGGAGGGCATACACCGTGTCGATCTCCTCGCGCGGGGCAAGGAAGAGCTCCTGCGGCAGTCTTGAGGCGTTCTCCTCATCAAGCAGGATCTCAAACCCCGTCATGTGCCATTCAAGGTGAGTGAAGATGTGCTTGGATGCCTCTAAGGGGGTGATGCGAAGCGGTGAAATGCCAAGGTCGGCAAGCGCGCTTATAACCTCCTCGGGGGAGCGATGCCCCGAAAGACAATAGGGCTCGTATAGCCCCGACAGTAGCCCCTCGTTTGGGCGGCGGCACAGCGCCACACGGTCGCCAACGCGTAAAATCAGTACCGTTCGTGCCTCTGTTTTGCGTGCGGCGGGCTTTTTGCGAATGGGCAGTGCAGTTTCTTTTCCGTTTTTGCGTGCCGCACAAGCATCAAATAAGGGGCATTTCTCACACCGTGGTGCGCCGTTTGGCAGGCACACGGTAGCACCCAGCTCCATGAGGGCTTGGTTGAGCGTGGCGGGTGGATGCTTTTTTGCCTCTTTTGCGACCGCGGCGGTCAGTTCCTTTTTGGCGGCGGGGGAGAGCACGTCGTTTTCATAGCAAAGCAGGCGCGCTGTCACGCGCAACACGTTGCCGTCAACGGCGGGGTAGGGGAGATCAAAGGCAAAGGAGGCGATCGCCCCTGCGGTGTAGTCGCCAATGCCGCAAAGGGCACGAATATCCCCAAACGTGGTGGGAAATTCGCCACCGTATTGCTCCATTACGGTGCGCGCCGCCTTTTGCATGTTGCGCACACGGCTGTAGTAGCCAAGCCCCTCCCAAAGCTTTAGCAGCTGTGGCTCGGGGGCGGCAGCAAGTGCCGAAATGCTCGGTAACGTATCGAGAAAACGCGCATAATAGGGCAAAACTGCCTCAACGCGTGTTTGTTGCAGCATGATTTCCGATACCCAGATGCGGTACGGGTCACGCGTGTGTCGCCACGGGAGATCCCGTGCGTTTTTCTCATACCACGAAATGAGTGGCGTAAGATCGGGTAATTTTAACACCGTTTTGCTCCTTTCTCAAAGTTTATGTTTTGGGGGCAATCATGTAGGAGATGGGTTCCCCCTCCCGCAACCCGCGATACACGAAGACGGGAGGAGCAAGCCCCTCCCCTACGATAAAGGGTGCACGTTGTTTTTTGTGCATCGGGGATCACGGGAGGAGCAAGCCCCTCCCCTACTTTGTTCGCATATACCGTTCTTGTTTTTAAGAGTTTTCGGGATAAGGGGGTGAAGCTTTTTTCACGAATGTGAAAAAAGAGAGGGGGAGAAGCCTGTTTTTCAAAAGGGGCTTCTCCCCCTCTTACAAATAAATCACTTCAAAAATCCGCCGATGATCTGTTCCTCTGCTTCCTTTTCGGTAAGACCGAGGGTCATGAGCTTGATGAGCTGCTCGCCCGCGATCTTGCCGATCGCCGCCTCGTGAACAAGGGAGGCATCGGGGTGGTTTGCCATGATCTCGGGCACAGCCGAAACGCTTGCTCCATCCATGATGATGGCATCGCACTCGGTGCGCCCTGTGCAAGCGTTGTTGCCGTTTACATGCGATACAAACAACTGTGTGGAGCTATCGCGCGCAACGGAGCGCGAAACCACGTGCGTGTTGCAGCCCTCGCCGTTGAGATCGACCTCGAAGCGCGTTTCGGCGCGTTGCGTACCGTGCGTCATCACCTTTTCGCGCACGATGAGGGTCGCCTTGTCGGCAAGTGTTGCTTTTGTCAGGCGGTTGGTGCTGTCAATGCCCTTAATCTGTGCCGTTTCCATTTCCATGTAAGCGCCCTCGGCAAGCTCCGCGACGGTTGTGGGGTTCATGGTGTTTTTGCCGTTGCCGTCACCCTCGCCGTAGTGCTTTTCGATATATTTTACGCGCGCATTTTTGCCAAGGTAAAAGGCATGGATACCGCTGTGCTCGCTCTCGCCCTTGCCGCCGTTGTGAATGCCGCAGCCGGCAACAATGGTGATGTCGCAGTCCTGTCCGATATGGAAATCATTATACACAAGTTCTTTTAAGCCGGACTGTGCAAGCAGCACGGGAATGTGCAGGCTCTCCTTTTTCGTACCGGGCTTTACGTAAATATCAATGCCTTGCTTATCGGTTTTTGCCACGATCTCAATATTTTCGGAATTGCTTTTTCCAAACAGCTTTCCGTCAACGCGCAGGGAATACGCGCCTGCAGGGATCTCGTGGATATCCGCGACCTGCTCAAGCAGGTTCTTTTTGATGTTATCAAGCTCTCTCATATCAGTTTCCCTCCGTAAAGCGGCAGCCTGCGGTGGTGCCGAACAGCAAGGGGAAGACTTCCTCCTTCGTGCCCTCGGCGGCGACCTTGCCGTTTGCGATCATAATGAGCTTGTCCGCGATGTTAAGAATGCGCTCCTGGTGCGAGATGATGAGTATACTGCCGTTTATCTTCTCGTGCATCTTTTCAAAAACCTTAATGAGATTGTTAAAGCTCCAAAGGTCGATGCCTGCCTCGGGCTCGTCAAAAATAGAGAGCTTTGTGGCACGTGCCAGGATCTCTGCGATCTCAATGCGCTTGAGCTCGCCACCTGAGAGCGAGGCGTTGATCTCGCGGTTGATATACTCCTTTGCGCAAAGCCCGACCTCGGAAAGATAACTGCAGGCGGCAGAGATTGAAAGTTTTTCGCCTGCGGCAAGGGAAATGAGATCCTTGACCGTGAGGCCCTTAAAGCGCACGGGCTGCTGAAAGGCAAAGCTGATGCCGCGCTTTGCGCGCTCGGTGATCGAGAGATCGGTAATATCCTCGCCGTCAAGCAAAACGCGCCCCGAGGTGGGGGTGATAATGCCCGCAATGATCTTGGCAAGCGTGGATTTTCCGCTGCCGTTGGGGCCCGTGATCGCCATAAAGCGCTCGGAGATCTTTAAGTTTATGTCGTTTAATATTTCCGTTTTTCCACCGCTTTCAAGGGGTGCGGAAAAGCAGACGTGTTGTAATTCCAGCATATAAGCTCCTTTGGAAATTATAGTCCTAATCATTATACCACAGGCAAGAAAAAAATTCAAGCAAAAACCCACATTTTCGCCTTCTTGTTACATTGCTGTAAAAAGCAACAGTTTTCTTGTTAAAAAATTGTCAAAAAAGGCAAGAACTTTGTCGCTTTATTTGGCGCGTACCTCTTGACGGTAAATGTTTAGCTGTGATATAATATATAATGTTAAATTTATAACACACGCTCTCGCGTGCGCGAGAGAGGTTTAGGAGGAAATAAGATGGAATACCGTATTGAGCACGACTCCATGGGTGAGGTAAAGGTACCCGCTGACCGTTACTGGGCGGCACAGACCGAGCGCAGTCATCAGAACTTTCCGATCGGTGTTGGCATTGAGACCATGCCCCGTGAGATCACACGTGCGTTTGGTGTGCTGAAGAAGGCGGCGGCAATCGCCAACAATGCCCTCAAGCCCGAGAAGATGACCGATGAAAAGCTTGCCGCGATCAAGGTGGCGTGCGATGAGGTGATGTCGGGCGCGCTGAACGATCATTTTCCGCTTGTTGTATGGCAAACGGGGTCGGGCACGCAATCTAACATGAACGCAAACGAGGTGATTGCAAACCGCGCAAATGAGATCGCGGGCAGCAAGCTCTGCCACCCGAATGACGATATCAATATGAGCCAATCCTCAAACGACACCTTCCCCACTGCCATGCACATTGCGGCTGTTGAGGCGATCGAGGATAAGCTTTTCCCCGCGATTGATCTGCTGGTGGATACCTTCCGCCGCCTTGAAAAGGAAAACGAGGGGATCGTAAAAAGCGGCAGAACCCACCTGCAGGACGCAACGCCCATCACCTTCTCTCAGGAGATCTCGGGCTGGCGCTCGAGCTTGGAGCGCGACAGGGAGCTGCTTGAAAGATCGCTCCCGACCCTGAAGGAGCTGGCGCTTGGCGGCACCGCCGTTGGCACGGGCCTCAATACCCCTGCGGGCTTTGACGTAAAGGTTGCCGAGGCTGTTTCCGCTATCACGGGTAAGGACTTTAAGACCGCAGGGAACAAGTTTCACGCGCTCACCTCAAAGGACGAGCTGGTGTTTGCACACGGCGCCATTAAGGCGCTTGCCTGCGACATGATGAAGATCGCAAACGACGTGCGCTGGCTCGCTTCCGGCCCCCGTCTTGGTCTTGGCGAGATCCGCATTCCCGAAAACGAGCCCGGCTCCTCCATTATGCCCGGCAAGGTCAACCCCACCCAGTGTGAGGCAGTGACCATGGTTGCCGTTCAGGTCATGGGTAACGACGTGGCAGTCGGCATGGCGGCTTCGCAGGGCAACTTTGAGCTGAACGTCTTTATGCCTGTGTGCATTTACAACTTCCTGCAATCGGCAAGACTGCTTGCCGAGGCGATCGTTTCCTTTAACAACAACTGTGCCGTTGGCATTGTTGCCGATAAGGAGAAGATGCACGGAAATCTCCACAACTCCCTGATGCTGGTTACCGCACTCAACCCCTACATCGGTTACGAGAATGCGGCAAAGACTGCCAAGAAGGCTTACAAGGAGAACATTTCCCTGAAGGAAGCGTGCGTGGCGCTTGGCTTCCTCACGGCGGAAAAGTTTGATGAGGTATTTCATCCGGAACAAATGGTATAAACCACGAAAACAAGAGAAGGGAACATACAAATGAAATTCAGTTATTATCCCGGCTGTACGCTGAAGACCAAGGCAAAGGACCTTGACAGATACGCAAGAGCCGCCTGCGAGGCGCTGGGTGTTGATCTTGCCGAGCTGCCCGAGTGGCAGTGCTGCGGCGCGGTCTACACCATGGCAAAGGATGAGATCGCCTCAAAGCTCTCCTCGGTGCGCGCGCTGGCAAGCGCACGCGACCTTGGCACGGATCTCGTTACGCTTTGCTCTGCTTGCCATAACGTGATCAAGCAGGTCAACAACGATATGAGAACGAACGCTGACATCGCGCTTCGCGCCAATAATTACTTAAAGCTTGACACGCCCTACACGGGTGAAACGAACGTGCTGCACTTCCTCGAGATGCTGCGCGACCGCGTTGGCTTTGACGCGCTGAAGGCAAAGGTCACAAATCCCTTAACGGGTCGCAAGATCGGCGCTTACTACGGGTGCCTTTTGCTGCGCCCCTCAAAGGTCATGGCAATGGACGATGCCGAAAACCCCACCATTATTGAGGATTTCATTCGCGCTATCGGCGCGACGCCTGTGGTGTATGGCATGCGCAACGAGTGCTGCGGCGGCTATGTGACGCTTGAAAACAAGGGAAGTGCGAAGAAGCGGAGCAGCGCTGTGCTGGAAAGCGCAAAGTCCAAGGGCGCTGATACCGTTGTCACGGCTTGCCCTCTTTGCCTTTACAATCTCAAAAAGAACGGCGGCACCGACGGTGTTGACGTTGTATACTTTACCGAGCTCTTGGCTGAAGCGCTCGGCGTGAAATAAGGAGGACAGGCGATGAGTCACGATAAGAAGCAAGCACAGCTTGACGAGATCCTCGCGGCATCGGGCGTTGACGTGCGCAAGTGCATGCGCTGCGGCAAGTGCACCGCGACCTGCCCTGCGTTTGATGAAATGGAATACCACCCCCACCAATTTGTTTACATGGTGGAAAAGGGTCAAATTGATAAGCTCGCGGCATCGCCCTCGATTTGGCAGTGCCTATCCTGCTTTGCCTGCATGGAGCGCTGCCCCCGTCAGGTAGAGCCCGCCAAGCTCATTGAGGCGGTGCGCCTTTCGGTTATTCGAGCAAAGGGCGCAAATCACCTGAAGCCCGAAGAGATTCCGGCGCTTCTTGATGCGGATCTGCCGCAGCAGGCGATCACAAGTGCGTTCCGCAAATACAGCAAGTAAGGAGGAGGAACGAAGATGCAAAGAATTGGCGTATTTATCTGTCATTGCGGTACAAACATTGCCGCAACGGTTGACGTAAAGGCTGTTGCCGAAGCGCTTGGCCGTGAGCCCGGTGTCGTTTTCTCCACCGATTACCAATACATGTGCTCGGAGTCGGGTCAGACCCTGATGCGCGATGCCATTCGCGAGCATAAGCTCTCGGGTGTTGTCGTTTGCTCCTGCTCGCCCCGTATGCACGAGGCAACCTTCCGCAAAGCGGCAGAAAAAGAGGGGCTGAACCCCTACATGGTTGAGATCGCAAACATTCGTGAGCAGGTATCCTGGATACATAAGGATGTTGCCGAGGCAACCGAAAAGGCAATTATCCTTGGCCGTGCCGCCATCGCAAAGGTGCACCTCAACAAGCCCCTGACGGCAGGCGAGAGCCCTGTTACAAAGCGCGCGCTTGTCATTGGCGGCGGTATTGCGGGCATTCAGACCGCGCTTGATATTGCCGAGGCAGGGTTTGAGGTTGACATTGTGGAAAAGGAGCCTACGATCGGCGGTAAAATGGCGCAGATCGACAAGACCTTCCCCACGCTTGACTGTGCCGCTTGTATCCTTACCCCCAAGATGGTGGATGTGGCACAAAACGATAAGATCAAGATCTTCTCCTACAGTGAGGTGGAGTCTGTAAAGGGCTTTGTCGGTAACTTTAAGGTAGCGATCCGTAAAAAAGCGCGCTTTGTCGATGAGGATAAGTGCACGGGCTGCGGCATTTGTACCGAAAAGTGCCCGCAGAAAAAGGTTCCCAACGAATTTAACATGGGGCTTGATACCCGCCGTGCCATTTACATTCCCTTTGCGCAGGCAGTGCCGAAGGTGGCGACTATTGACGCAAATTACTGCACGATGATGAAAACAGGCAAGTGCGGCGTTTGCCAAAAGGTCTGCGGCGTAGGTGCTATTGACTATAAGCAGCAGGACGTGATCGTGGAGCGCGAGTACGGCGCGATCGTTGCGGCAACGGGCTTTAACCCGATGAAGCCGACGCAGTATGACGAGCTTGGGTATTCGACCTGTGAGGACGTTGTCACCTCGCTTGAGCTTGAGCGCTTGATGAACGCGGCAGGCCCGACGGCAGGAACACTCCTGCGCCCCTCCGACAAAAAGCACCCCCACACCGTTGTGTTTGTGCAGTGCGTGGGGTCGCGTTGCGATGCTGAAAACGAGAAGGGCAAGCCCTACTGCTCTAAGATCTGCTGCATGTATACCGCAAAGCACGCGATGCTCATTCGCGAGAAGTACCCTGATACCGAGGTTTACGTATTCTATATTGACGTGCGTACCCCCGGCAAGAACTTTGATGAGTTCTATCGCCGCGCGGTAGAGCAGTACGGTGTGCATTACGTGAAGGGTCAGGTTGGTAAGGTCGTTGAG
Organism: Clostridia bacterium; assembly: GCA_017502975.1. Taxonomy (GTDB): domain Bacteria; phylum Bacillota; class Clostridia; order Oscillospirales; family CAG-272; genus Firm-07. The sequence goes on from JAFVTV010000002.1 coordinate 18,156, forward strand.
GATAACGGCGTGCTGAAGGTGCAGGCAAGCGACCTTTTGTCGGGCGAGCAGCTTCACATCGATGCCGATCTTGTGGTTCTTGCAACCGCAGTTGAGCCCGACAAGAGCGCGCGCTCTATTGCCACGATGCTGACTGCCAGCATGGATACCAACGACTTCTTTACCGAGGCACACGCAAAGCTTCGTCCCGTAGAGAGCCCCACGGCGGGCATCTTCCTCTCGGGCGTTTGCCAAGGCCCGAAGGATATTCCCGAAACGGTTTCTCAGGCAAGCGCTGCCGCGGCAAAGGTCATTGGCCTGCTTGCCAAGGATAAGCTTACCTGCAATCCCTGCGTGGCTGAATCCGATGAGCTGCTTTGTAACGGCTGCTCCTCGTGTGAGAAGGTATGTCCTTACGGCGCCATTACCTATGCCGATAAGGAGTTCCGCGGCCCCAATCGCACCACCCTTATTCGCCGCGTAGCGAGCGTAAACCCCGCAGTATGCCAGGGGTGTGGTGCTTGTACCGTGGCTTGCCCGTCGGGCGCGATGGACCTGAAGGGCTTTTCTAACAGACAAATCATGGCGGAGGTTGACGCAATATGCAAGATGTAAATTATAGACCCAAAATCGTAGCGTTTTGCTGCAATTGGTGCTCGTATGCGGGTGCTGACCTTGCAGGCTCAAGCCGCCTTGCATATCCTGCGGACGTCAAGATCATCCGCGTGCCCTGCTCCTGCCGTGTAAACCCCTTGTTTATTCTGCGCGCCTTTCAGCGCGGTGCTGACGGCGTGATCATGGCAGGCTGCCACCCCGGTGACTGCCACTATACCAGCGGCAACTATTTTGCACGCCGCCGCATGACGCTCCTGTTCTCGATGCTTGATTACCTCGGCATTGAGCGCGAGCGCACGCGCGTTGAGTGGATCTCGGCAGCAGAGGGTGCAAAATTCTCGAAAACGATGAACGAATTTGCGGCAACCATCGCCGCACTTGGTGAGAACAAGAGATTGGAGGATCTGCGATGCAAGAAATGATGAAAAAGCGCGCCATAGAATTGCTTGCCAACGGCACGTGTGACCGTGTGCTCGGCTGGACAAACGGCGACTTTGCATATGACCAGACTCCTGCGCTCTTTCGCACCGAGCAGGAGTTGGAGGAAGGGTTCGTTTATAACGGCTTTTCTGCCGCAAATCTTTCTAAATATCTTGTAAAGGAATGCCGCGCGGGCGGTAAGATCCTTGTGTTCCTCAAGCCCTGTGATACATACAGCTTTAATCAGCTTGTAGCCGAGCACCGCATCAAGCGTGAGATGATCTACGTCATTGGCGTTGCTTGCGATGGCAAGGCAGACGTAGAAAAGCTGAAGGAGCAGGGAATTGACGGCATTACTGCCATCAAGGAAGAGGGCGATACGTATGTCGTATCCACCATTTACGGGGATAAGACCGTGAAGAAGGAAGACGTCCTTGCCGAGCGCTGTGTGAATTGCAAGAGCCGCAAGCACATGGTATACGATGAGCTCATTGGCGAGGCGGGCGACGTGATTGCCGACTGCGGTCGCTTTGATATGGTAGAAAAGCTTGAGGCTATGACGCCCGACGAGCGCTACGAGTTCTGGCGCGGCGTGCTTTCGCGCTGCATTCGCTGCAACGCCTGCCGCAACGTCTGCCCCGCTTGCACCTGTGAGCAGTGCATCTTTGACAACCCCAAGTCGGGTGTGGCGCAAAAGGCGGCGGCAAACTCCTTTGAGGAGAATATGTTCCATATCATCCGTGCTTTCCACGTGGCAGGCAGATGCACCGACTGTGGCGAGTGCTCTCGCGTATGTCCCGAGAACATTCCGCTTCATCTTTTGAACCGCAAGTTTATTAAGGATGTAAACACCTTTTACGGTACGTATCAGGCAGGCGAGGATCCTGCCGCAAAGCCCCCGCTTGGCAGATACGAGAAAAACGATATCGAGCCCGGTGAGGCAGGAGGTGTAAAGGCATGAAAAAGCTATCTTCTGCAAAGCTGAATGAATTTTTTGCCGCCATTGCGGCAAGCAAAGCGCTCTACCTGCCCGTGGATAACAAGAGCGGCAAGGCAGAGTATAAGAAGTGGGAAGCGGGCGAGGAAATGAGCAAGGCGCTCAATACCGTGCGCTCCGCGAAGGATTTCTTCTTCCCCCAGACCGAAAACCTGATGGAATTCAAGATGGACGGCAAAAGGGTTGAGGTCATCGACACCCGCGCTGAGGCTGAGGATTTTGTGATCTTTGGCGTGCGCGCGTGCGATGCCGCAAGCTTCAAGATCCTTGACAGCGTCTATCTTGTTGACCCCGTTGACAGTTATTACAAAACGCGCCGCGAGCATGGCGTGGTTGTAACGCTTGCCTGCGGCAAGCCTGCGGAAACCTGCTTTTGCAAGGTCTTTGGCATTGATGCGGCTGACCCCGCAGGTGACGTGACCGCTTGGGAGACCGATGGCGCTTATATGCTGCGCGCCAATACCGAAAAGGGCGAGGCGTTGCTTGACTCTGTTGGCGCACTCCTTGAGGAGGGCGATGAGGCGGCAGTAGCGGCGGCACAGGCAAAGACGCGTGAGATTATCGAAAGACTTCCGCTTTCCTCGCTTTCTACCGAGGGGCTGGGCGTTGGCAAGACCGCGGAGCTCTTTGACCGCCCCGAGTGGAAGACCCTCTCCGAGGCATGCCTTGGCTGTGGCACCTGCACCTTTGTCTGCCCCACCTGTCAGTGCTATGACGTGCGCGATTTTGACACGGGCAACGGCATCAAGCGTTTCCGCTGCTGGGATTCCTGCATGTACTCCGATTTCACGCTGATGGCACACGGCAATTCCCGTAATTCTCAAGTAGAACGCTTCCGTCAGCGCTTTATGCACAAGCTGGTGTATTATCCCGACCGTAATAACGGCACCTTTGGGTGCGTGGGCTGTGGCAGATGCCTTTCCCGCTGCCCCATTTCCATGAATATTGTAAAGGTAATGAAGACAATGGGAGGTAAGAACAAATGAACACCGAAACCTTGATCCCTTACGTTGGTATCGTTACCGAGATCACACAGCAGACCCCCGATGTAAAGACCTTTCGTGTAGAGGCGCCCGGCGGCGGCAAGCTCTTTGAGCACAAGCCCGGGCAGTGCGCTATGCTCTCGGTGCCCGGCATCAGCGAGGCAATGATCTCGATTACCTCCTCGCCCACCAACACCGAATATATGGAGTTTAGCGTAAAGAAGTGCGGTTGCCTTACCGAATGGCTGCACGCCATGGAGGTTGGTCAAATGATCACTGTGCGCGGCCCTTACGGTCGCCATTTCCCCGTGTATGATGAGCTGCTTGGCAAGGATCTGTTGATCATTGCCGGCGGTATCGGCCTTGCGCCTGTGCGCTCTGTTATCAACTACGTGCGCGACAATCGCGACAAGTTTGGCACGGTGGATATCGTTTACGGCTCGCGCTCCAAGGATGACCTTGTGTACTACAAGGAGATCGTAGAGGAGTGGATGCAGACCGAGGGCTTTAACGTTCACCTCACCATTGACAACCCTCAAGAGGGGTGGGATGGGCACGTTGGCTTTGTTCCCAATTTCGTCAAGGAGCTAAACCCCGATCTTAAGAAAACCGTTTTGATGTGCGGACCGCCCATCATGATCAAGTTTACGCTTGGGGGTCTGATGGACCTTGGCTTTAAAAAGGAGCAGGTCTACACCACAATGGAGCTTCGCATGAAGTGCGGTATCGGCAAATGCGGCCGCTGCAACATCGGCAACAAGTACGTGTGCAAGGACGGACCCGTGTTCCGCTTTGATGAGCTTGACGAGCTGCCGAGCGAATACTGATAAGGAGAAACCACAGAAATGGAAAAAATGGTAAATATATACCTGTACGGTAAAAAATACGAGGTGCCCGCAAGCCTGACGATCATGAACGCCATGGAATACGCAGGCTACCAGCTGGTGCGCGGCGTTGGCTGCCGTTGCGGCTTTTGCGGCGCTTGTGCCACGATCTACCGTATCAAGGGCGAAAATGAATTAAAGACCTGCCTTGCTTGCCAAACTAAGGTAGAGGACAATATGTACATCGCAACGCTCCCCTTCTTCCCGTTGGTAAAGCAGCCCTACGATATCAACAAGGTAAAGCCCACCGAGCAGATCATGATGCAGCTTTACCCCGAGATCTATGCTTGCGTTGGCTGCAATGCCTGCACCAAGGCCTGCACGCAGGAGCTTAAGGTCATGCAGTACATCGCTTACGCACAGCGCGGCGAGTACGAGAAGTGCGCGGAGGAATCCTTTGACTGCGTGATGTGCGGCGTTTGCTCGTCGCGCTGCCCCGCAGGCATTACCCACCCGCAGGTCGGGCTTCTCGCAAGACGCCTCACGGGCAAGTACCTTGCACCCGAAACAAAGCATCTTTTAGATCGCGTTGCCGAAATTGAGGCAGGCGATTGCGAGGCGGCGCTGAAGGATATCATGGCAAAGACGGCTGAGGAGCTCAAGGAGCTCTACAACAACCGCGATTTTGAGTAAGGAGGCACGACAATGTATACACAGGAAATGTTAGAGTCCATTAAAAAAGTGGAAGCAACGCGTGCCGAGCGCTTAGCCAATGTGAAGGCAGGCATCCACCCCCGCCGCATGACGGCAGAGGAAAAGGTGCAGGTCAAAATGGAGAACCACCCCGACTATATCGAGTCGCAGTTTGCTGAGCTTTCGATTGGCCCCAACAAGGGCGAGAAGGTTCCGCTTGAGCTTGCTGAGGTTTTGCAGGGCAACCCCCGCGTGACCCCGAAGGATATTGACCTCACCAAGGTTGATTACGACGTGGACGTGCTTGTCATCGGCGGTGGCGGCTCGGGCTCTGCTGCGGCAATTATGGCGCACGAGAACGGTGCAAACGTTATGATCGTAACTAAACTCCGTCACGGTGATGCGAATACCATGATGGCAGAGGGCGGTATTCAGGCGGCGGATAAACCCAACGACAGCCCCGCGCAGCACTACCTTGACGTCATGGGCGGCGGTCACTTTAAAAACGTACCCGAGCTTGTTGGCAAGCTTGTAACCGATGCACCTATCTGTATCAAGTGGCTCAACGACCTTGGCGTTATGTTTGATAAGGAAGCCGACGGTACCATGGTCACCACCCATGGCGGCGGTACCTCGCGCAAGCGTATGCACGCCTGCAAGGACTATTCTGGCGCTGAGATCATGCGCGTGCTTCGCGATGAGGTACAAAACCGCGCGATCCCCGTGGTAGACTTTACCTCGGCAATCGAGATCATTAAGGACGAGAAGGGCAGAGCTGCAGGCGCCGTGCTTCTCAATATGGAAACGCAGGAGATCCTGATTGCGCGTGCAAAGACCGTGGTCATCGCTACGGGCGGTGCAGGCCGTATGCACTATCAGGGCTTCCCCACCTCCAACCACTACGGTGCAACCGCAGATGGCTTGGTGCTTGCTTACCGCGCAGGCGCGCCCCTGCTTTACGCCTACACCCTGCAGTATCACCCCACGGGTGCGGCTTACCCCTCTCAGATCTTTGGCGCACTTGTTACCGAGAAGGTGCGCTCGATCGGTGCACAGCTCGTAAACAAGGATGGCGAGCCCTTTATGTACTCGCTTGAGACCCGTGATATCTGCGCTTCGGGCGTTATCCGTGAGTGCAAGCGCGGCAATGGCGTTGATACCTTCAATGGCGGTCAGGGCGTATGGCTCGACTCCCCCATGATCGATATGATCCACGGAGAGGGCACCATTGAGAAGCGTATCCCCGCTATGATGCGTATGTACCTCAAGTACGGCATTGATATGCGCAAGCAGCCCATCCTCATTTACCCCACGCTCCACTACCAAAACGGCGGTATCAAGATCGGCGTCAATGGCATGTCCGACGTTGAGAACCTGTTTGTTGCAGGTGAGGCTGTGGGCGGTATCCACGGCGAGAACCGCCTGATGGGCAACTCCTTGCTTGACATTATCGTATTTGGCCGTAACGCGGGTGTGAATGCTGCGAAGGTGGCAAAGGATATGGCTCCTGCAAAGAAGCTGAATCTTAACCACGTGAAGAGCTTTATGAAGGAAATGAAGGATGCCGGCATCAAGACCGACGTCGTATCTCCTCGCCTTCTGCCCCGTTACACGCACGGCAACCCCGTGTTTGATGAGCCCAACGCAAAATTGATGAAGTAATAAGGGCATCTTCCCCGCCCTTTCTTGAAGGGCGGGGGAGAGCCACTCGCGCTTATCTTGAAGTTATTTGATGCGGCGATAGCCGCAAACCCTCGCGGGAGAACGCATTTTGCCCAAAAAGCCCATAACGGAGTAGTTTTTGTGCGAAATACGCTCTCCCTACAACACAATTTTTTTGGAGGCATTTCTCATGATCGAATATCTTGGTGGTGTAACCGGCTCGCTCCTTTCCACCATTTTTATTGCCTTTATCATCGCTGCGCTCGGTTATCTTTTGGGCGCGATCGAGATCAAGGGCATTTCGCTCGGCACGGCAGGTGTGCTGCTTGTAGCGCTTGCCTACGGTGTTCTTTGCAACTATGTACCGAGCTTCACGATCGGTGCAAAAACCATCTCACTGTTCAACGCAGGCAATTTTAAACTGATCTCCAGCATCGGTACGGCAATGTTTGTGACTGCCGTGGGTCTGATCGCAGGCCCCAAGTTCTTCCGCACCTTCAACCGCAAGTCACTTTCCTATATTGTAATGGGAATTGTTGTCATCACTGCGGGCGCACTTACCGCTGTTGTTCTTACCCTTGTTGATTCCGGGCTTACTCCTGCAATGGCTGTCGGTCTTCTCACGGGCGGCCTTACCTCAACGCCCGGCCTTTCCGCCGCGCAGGACGTGGTTTCGGAGAGTGCCGATGCTCTCAGTCAGCTTACCGCAGGCTATGGCATCGCGTATTTGTTTGGTGTGCTTGGCGTGGTGCTGTTTGTGCAGATCATGCCCAAGGTCCTTAAGGTTGACATTGACAAGGAGCGCGAGTCCTTTGTGGCTGCCGCCGCTGTCGAGATCAAGAAGAGTGAAAAGCAGTATAAGCAGCTTGATCCCTTTGGATTTTTCCCTTTCTTCCTTGCCATTGCCCTTGGCTGCGTGATCGGCGCCATTAAGATCCCCGGCATCAACTTCTCGCTCGGCACCTCGGGCGGTACGCTTGTGGCAGGCCTGATTATCGGTCACTTTGGCCACATCGGCCCGATCGATTGCCGCCTCAAGAAGGAAACGCTCAACTTCTTCCGCGAGCTCGGCCTTGTGCTCTTCCTCATTGGCGCAGGCGTGCCCGGCGGTGTGAATTTTGTTTCTAACGTAAAGGTTTCCTACTTTATCTACGGCGCTATTATGACGCTGGTGCCCATGATCCTTGGCTTTGTGCTGGGTAAGTTTGTGTTCAAGCTTTCCATTTTCAACAACCTTGGCTCTATCACGGGCGGTATGACCTCAACCCCTGCACTTGGCGCCTTGATCAGCACCGCTAAGACCGACGACGTTTCCGCTTCTTACGCGGCAACCTACCCCATTGCGCTTGTGATGGTGGTGCTGGCAGCGAAGATCATTTTGATGGTGTTCTAAAACGCAGTTGGGTTTTTAGCGCAAAAAAGAAAAAGCAACCGCCATCCCCACCCGAAAGGAGGGGAGGCGGTTTTTTGCGGCTTAAATGTAAGCGGCAGAAATTTTTAAAAAATATTTCAAAAAGGTATTGCATTTTTAAAAAGAGTGTGCTATAATATCACCGTTGCAAAAATGGCCCGTTAGTCAAGCGGCTAAGACGTCGCCCTCTCACGGCGAAGGCATGGGTTCGATTCCCGTACGGGTCACCAAACAGAACAAATCCGAACTATTTCGTATCAAACGAATGGTTCGGATTTGTTTTTTACTATAATTATCCATATTAAAATTGAATCCGCCGAGAGCAAGTGCCATCTTACACTCGGCGGATTTTTTCTCTATACCCGTTTTTGTTTCGCGGTGAAGAAACAATACAGAGCCCCTGCATAATACAGACATCAAAAAGCAATTTTAACGGGTTGCATTTTAAAAACGCAACCTCAAGAAGTTGCTTTTTAAAAAAGCAACGTGTTTTACTTGCTTTTTAAGAAAAGATGTGGTATAATAACCCTACAGCTCTAAAAAGGAGAGTTAAGTGTATATGAAATATGCTGCTTTAATGTTTGATATTGTTGAATCGAGGCATTATCAAGATAGATATGATGTCCAAAACATCTTAATGAATGCCGTAAGCTATTTGAATTATTTGTATAGTGAAGATATAAAAAAAGAGGTCGTTTCCAGTGCTGGCGATGAATTTCAGGGATTGTTTTTTAATCTTCAATCTGCTTTTTTGTATATCAGAAAATTGCAATTGCTTATTTATCCTATCAAAGTGCGGTGCGGAATAGGATACGGAGAAATAAAATATGATGTGAAGGAATGGTCGTCTTTAGCATTTGACGGAGAAGCTTATTATTTAGCGCGTGATGCAATCAATGAGATTTCAAAAAGAAAAAGTAATGCAATATTTTTCAACACAAGATCTAATTATGATAAATATTTGAACATGCTTTGCTTCGCCGGTGTTGACATGAAAGTTCGTCAATCTCAGGTTGCTCGTTGGATTGAACTTTTAGCAGACATTATTTTACCTATTAAACAAGTAGAAGAAGATATTTCGTTTTATGATTTCATTTTGGAAATGAGGCACAGAATAATTTTATCTGAACGATGGAATAAAGTGTATGATAAATCAAGAGAAATTGAACCTTTTGATACTGATTTCCGTTTTTTGTTTGAAACAAGAGGCGAGTTTAGATCAAAAGAAGATTATTATAACAACTTAATTGTTGAAGAATTTTGGAGTTACGGGATGTCCACTGTTCTTGCACAAGCGATGGGCACATCACGCCAAAATATTGACAGATATGTTTCCTTGGGAAAAATAAAAGACAGTCGCACAATGGATAAAACAATTTATGAATTGTTGGGAGAAGAAATATGGTAAACTTTTTGATTTTATTGACTCTACATTTTTTAGGAGATTTTTATTTGCAAACGTCCAAAATTGCAAAATGTAAAAACGCCAATATTGGAGAAGATTGCAACCGCTGCAGTAGTTGTAAGGAAAAGGCTTTTTTTAATAATAAATATGTTGCTCTTCATTCGTTGCTGTATGCAGTTCCGTTCTTGTTCCTGTTCTTTATGACAAGATGGACAAGCGCCCTCATAATAATAGCAACACTTCTCGCTTCGCATTATGTGATAGATACAATTTCTTGTTGCTTGAACAAAAAGCTAAAACAAACACTCGTATTTATTGTAGACCAAGTATTACATATCGCAATTTTCGTTGTGATGTTTAAATTATTTGATTTCAACTCTGAGTTCGAAAAATATGAGTTTGTAATAAAAATCATTTTTTCTGTTTCGTTTTTAATTATTCCCGTTTCTGTTTTTATAAACAAGCTTTTTTATGACCTATATCCTAATTCGCAGCCAGGCAAAATATTTGATGTCGGCTCAATAATAGGAATGTTTGAGCGAGCATTGGTTTTAATTTTCGCAAGCTTTGGAGATTTTGCCGCAATTGCAATTATTATCACCATAAAAACTTGGGCTAGATCAAATGATTTGAAAGATCCCGAATTTAGAAATAAATATTTATTAGGAACTTTAGCAAGTTTGGTGTTAGCCTTAATAGCATTTTTAATTTATAGGTTGTGAGTAGGAAAGGTAAGGAGTTAAAATGAGAGATAGCAATCCCGGCAATCTTTTTAAAGAAGATTGCCGGGATTGCGTTTGTTATTGATTGTCTTTAGCCATTATTTTTGGACTTCCACTCCTCAAATGCCGCCTTGCCTTCCTCGCTTTCAAAGTAGGCAAGAATATCCGGCAGGAGGCAGCGAGCAAATTCTTTGATCAAATGATCGGGCAGCTCGCACTCACCTCGGTTGTTTCCGAGGATCTCTTTCAGGCGCTGCCAGAATCTTTTAAAAGGACCCACACCGCTATCCTTTTTGCTCTCAATCCATTCGATCAACTCTCCGACCTCCCGATTATGCGCATCCTCTCCTTTGTCACTATCACCAGGAAACAAACCCGATTTATGATCGGAAAGCACCGCAATGGTGCGCTTTTTAAATTCACTCCAAATCATTTTTTCGATTCCTTTCACATTTTGGACGTCAACAAAGACGTCAAGCAAAATCCCGCAACCATGGGGCTTTGAGGGCAATTCTTGGAGGTGCTGACATCAAAATTGACGTCCAACTCTTTTTTACGACCCCAATTCGGCAATATGCCGAAAGAAGAGGAAAGTGCCTCAAAAACGGCGGAAAAGAGAGATAAAGCGGTCGGCTCTGCCGGCCAACGTGGCTCGGGTTGGCGTTTTGACGCCAACCCTTTCACCTGCTTCAAAATCGACAAGAATTGCTTGCCGATTTTTCGTGCAATTTATCCCCACAAAACGCCGTCACTTCGCGCGCGTGTTATATTTCTTTTCTGCTCTAAAAATAGGTTAAAGTGGGTATAGTTAGTATCCTCTTTTTTATGCTACCCACTGCTCATTGCAAGGGTAAGATGCGGTAAACGTTAGAGCGATAACCGCCGTCCTCGCTATGCTGATGATGCTTCTCGATCAATCCTTTTTCTGTCAGCACCTTGAGCGCGCGGTCTACCGTTTCTGCGCCCGAAATTCCGCATTCACGGGCGATTGTCCGCCGCGAAGGGAAGCATGTCCCACCCTCGTTGCTTGCGTGCCGACAAAGGCAGAAATAAACGGCAAGGTCGCGGGGCTTCAAGTCAAACGAGAAGATGCGGTTGTCTACCATAAAAAAGTTTTGTTTCATTATTTACCTCAACATTGACAGCTGTTTCGTCACTTTCTGATATGAGAGAATGTTGCCTTTGCCAAAAAGAACCCCAATGAGACCGCTATCGTGGGAATGCCAAAAAACAATGCCAATGCACTTTGTGGCGTACAATAAGAGAGTACTTGCTTTAATTCCATAAAAGCAGGGATGCTTTCAATCAGTCTCAAACACGTCTCTGACAAGAATAGCCATACAGTTTGACAGAATAATGTGATTATTTCAATGGCGATTTCCATTTTTACCTCGTTTTATCATTTTTTTAAAACCAATCACTGCGCCTGTAAATATAAAAAGCATCAACGCTGGGGGACAGACGAGCATTATCAGTAAATATCCCCAATGGAAACCGGTATAAAGCAAGCTTCCTTTGCTTGGATGATCAGTTTTAGAATTATATAATATTCCGGTACTTGCATAACTTACTTGACGTAACGGAGTGGTAATCATATTTCCTGCAATTTTTTTGATTCCTTTTCCGATGACTCCATGCTGTTCCCATTTCTTTAACGGATCTGGCGAAAATTTGTTTCGCGCCCAGCGGTTCACGCTTCGCACAATGCAGAACCTTGTCTTATTGTATTTCCTTCTCATCTTTCCCCTCCCTTCTTTTACGCTCTCGCCGCTTCCAACTGGGCGAACAAATTGAATACATTATCGATAGCGCGGCGACGCTCCCGCTTTGCCTCTCTTTTTTGCTCCTTTACCCATCGTTTGGAGCCCTTGGGTGCGGGCGGCTTAGGCAGCTTTGCATCGTTCGGCTTTTGTGCAGGGCAAGCACAACGGTACTGATCATGCTCAACAATGTATTGGCAATAATCAAGCATGCTTTTGCATCGTTTGTTTTGCAAATGAAAGCCCTTCACGCTGCTCTGTACATCGCGGTAGCTCTCCCATTGATTTTTATGATACAATGCTACTTCTCCATTATCGGTTGGTACAATGCGCCAGCTGCTATGCGGTGTCCAAAGACGCACATATTGCCAATAAATCTCGCAAGCGATTCCGTTTTGACGGCAATAATCCTGCGTTTGTACGCGCGTGGAACGGTAAAACGGAAATACGGGATTACAATGCTTGCACAAACGGTAGCCTGCATCCTGCGCTTCTCTCAAGGTTTCAAAGCTCCCCAAATTTTCGAGCAACATGGACTTGCTATGTCGACAGGATATGAAATGCACGATCTTGCTTTTGCTGCTCTTGCTATAATATAACATCGCACGCCTCCTCAAAAGCCGATCTTGGCAAGCGGCCCCGTTTTCTTTTCGGGCTCGGGACGCTCGATCTCTACTTGAGGTGCATCCTCTCCGTTCTCCTCTACCATCTCGGGTGGAAGGACCAGCGCGATCACACTTGAATGAGTGATAAACATCACCTGCGCATAGGCGTATTCACCGATCTTTTCATAAAGCCGCCCGGCGCTATATGTTCCCGCAAACACGGTGTTGGTGCTGTTAGCAACATAGCCAATGGTATCAATAAAGGGGAGTTCTACGCGAATGGCCTCGTCATCGTGCGGATTTTCCACGTCCTTGACGATCTTGACGATGCGACCGACCTTAAACGGCTTCATACCGAGATAGTGATTTTGCCCGGTGATCGTGATAAAAATATTCTTCATAGCTTTACCTCCATTTCCTTATCGAGGCCTTTACCTCTGATACCATCGTAACACAAGAGGTGTACCAAAAAACGGACAGTTTTCACTCGCGCTCGCAAGCGCTTTATTTGTTGTTTTTATAAAGTGTTTCAAAAAAACCAATACCAAAGGCAAGAATAAGCAAAAACCACATCATATCAAAATTCCTCCGCATGTTCCTTGAAAAAGTCATAATAAGCGCGCACGTTGGCAAGCTCCGTCCATGGACGAACAGTTACGGGAACACAGTCCAAATCGTATATCACAGCATCCTTCATAGCAAGTAAAAACGGTGAATGCGTGGAAATCACGAACTGGCACTTGTAAAACCGTGCCGAATCCTCAATAAAGCGCGCCAGCTCCTTTTGCAGCGTTGCGGACAAGCTGTTTTCCGGCTCGTCGAGCAGATAGAGCGCACGCTCAACGATCTTCTGCGTGAAATAAGAAAACGCGCTTTCACCGTTTGATTTTCCACTTAGTTCGCTTGGAATTCTGCGTGCTGTATATTTTGATCTAGTGCCTTTCTTCCATCGCGCCTCTGCTTGCTTTTGAAATCGCTCCAAATCATCTAATCCTTGCAGCAATTGCCTTTTTCCACGATTCAACTCCGCGTACTCCTCAAACACCGTATTTCGCTCATGATCAACCCCTTCATTAATTGCTCGGACATCCAGCAAAAAATCAAACACATCATCGCTTGTAATGATACGGCTACCGTCAGGTGCCCTTTCGAGGCCGAACGCTAACTCAAAATCACAACAATTCAAATAATCCTCCACAAAAGGCGTTTTATTAAACATAGAGGATCTGTCCAACTCCAACTTTTCCGCGATAACGTTCAGCAAGGTAGATTTTCCGGAGCCGTTTCCGCCATAAAAGATCGTAATGGGAGCAAACTCTATTTCACCGAGTTGTTTGGGTGGAAAAATGCGAAACGGATATACGTTTGTATTGGAATAGCATTGCATATTCAATTTGGGGTTAACATGCAAGGACCCTTCCTCTTCCCTCGGTGTCGGTAACCAAAAGTTTTTCAAAAACAACATAGCTATCCCTCCCCTCATATCCATTTTAGCACAACATCTGTACCAAAAAGCGGACAGAAAAAAGGGCGCGGATGCGCCCTTTTCATTCTTCGTCATTTGAAAGTGCCGGTCTCAACTCCGAAAATGGAAGGAATAAAGCATGGTCTTTTTCGTCAAGACAGGTTATAGTGGTATAATCGATCATACTACCAACGCACAGCTTCACACCATTCTCGAGGCACAGCAAAATCTCAAGTGCCGCTTCTGTTGCGATTGCCGATTGCGGTCTTATCTTCACATCAACGATTTTTTGCTCCAGGCAAGGTAAAAAAAGCACACTGGCATCTACGTTTGGCACTCCCCGTTCGGGTTTTATTTCCCATGGGATCGCGTTCATACTCATCAAAAATTCACTCTCCCACGGCACCTCGATTTCAAAATGATCTCCATCCTCAAACAAGATCATCAACGGCTCATCCGTTTGCAAAAATCTGAAAAACGGCAGGTCTTGTGAAATGTTCTCATATTCAGACTGTAATTGACGTTCCTCCTCCGGCAACTCATCACCCAATATGTCATACGCCGTGCTTTCCACCCAATAGCGCGTATGATAAAAGCTTTGCCCCAGTAAGCGCATTGACTTGATCCGACGACCGACAAGTTTAAAACCGTCAAGGGCTTGCTTTATTTGCTCCGCCGTGACGTAGCGTGTTGCTTGCCACTCGCTTGAATGAAAAACCTGCATCTTTCCTCACTCCCTTTACACCTTTTCATCGCCATTGCCCCAACAAAAGCGCCAGACCTGCCTGCCGGTCGACTTTTCAAAAATCGTGACGATCAACTCATTAGGAGGTCTATCGTTTGAAGCGATCATACGAGAATCGTCAAATTCATACGAAAAATCATTCCATTCACGAAAGTGCAACAATTCATAGTCATTGTGCTTACATCCGATCCAACGGCGCAGTTCATCATCCGCAGATAAAATACGCTCATAGGAAGCAATCAGCATCACCATTTTAAGCGTCCAAGTCAGTTCTTCACGCACACTCTCTATCGACAGATTGCCAAAGCCGCACATTAAAAACACGCAATCCGTTAACGCATGGCTCCAGCATTCCGCGGCAGAATCCGCATCAAGCCCATGATCCAATAGTCGCTTCAACGTCTGAAGTATTGTTTCATTCGTCCCGCCAAGCCCCATATCCCACATCGGAGGTATGCTCCAACTGCCATCGTAAGGCAGTTTGGGCTTGGTTATATCCATTCCATATTTCAAAAACAATTCAGTTAATTCAGGGAGGCGTGGGCAAAGGTTATCCAATGCGTCACAAATCAAATCGCCAAATAAATACTCGTCGCATTTCTCAAGCTCGGTGGGGCCAAGCGGATCGGCACCCTGCTGCAATAAAGCTTCAACCGCATGCAGATCAACCTCTCGTGCGACACACGCCTCGTATAACCGACGGTTCAACTCGATTTCCTCTGTTGTGAAAAGCTTCATCCATTCTCTTATGTCTCGTTCCATATCTCTCACCACCGCGTTATAGCGGCTACCTCTCCGTTTCCTTTGCAAACGACACGCAATGCACGCGTCTTACCTGAAAAATCCAACTCGTAATCAAAATTTTCAAACATCCGCAAATCCTCTACACGATAGCCGTTTTGCATATCCAGCGGGCGATTTTCATCTGATCCCCCGCCACCATAGGAGATCAGCACCAACCAGCATTTGAATTCGATGTCAAACTTCCACATCATTTCTTGCATTTCCACCATATCAAACCATATGTCGGAATCAAGTTTTTCAAATAGCGCCTCACCGGATATTTCCAAATTGGGATCCCCTCCACGCTCCATCATCATACGCATCACGCGCGGTGCAATATCTCCGTTGGCAACAAAGAGAAAATTCTCCATCACATTCCAGGAATCATGATGCT
The DNA here is from genome assembly GCA_017502975.1 of Clostridia bacterium. Lineage (GTDB taxonomy): Bacteria > Bacillota > Clostridia > Oscillospirales > CAG-272 > Firm-07. The sequence continues at coordinate 33,619 of JAFVTV010000002.1, forward strand.
CGTCATCCTGCAAAACAAGATTTGGCTGCAAGCCGCAACGCAAGAAAAGGTCAAAAAGCACGACCCAATTCGTACTGATAAGTTCCTCGGGGCGAGGGTCTTTTTCGTTTTCCCAAACATAATCTTCGATCTCAAATTGGTATTGATCCAATAGTTTCAACGCGACACGTGTGATCTCCTCACCGTCAAGAGCGTGCTGCTGAATATAGGATTCAATAGCGTAAAGATCTATGTCTGTGCGCGCACAGAGCTTCAAAAGACCCTGCTCCTTTTCGGACAGTTGAAAAAACATTGTTGATCCCTCCTTTTCTATATTATAGCACACTCACTGTCCCAAAAAGCGGACAGAAGGGGTGTACGAAACGTACACCCCTTGATAGAAGATTCAGTTTTCGTATCTTTCCAGCGTTTTTCTTAACAGTTGTGCAAATTCTGCGCGCACGCTGCCGGGTGAAACGATCTCAATATCGGCACCGAAGTTTAACACCCACGTGAGGAATAGCGGGCTAATCGCCACCCTCTCGTGGATCTCAAAATGCTCGCCATCTACCTTAAAGAACTGTGTTTCGCGGCCGAATCGGTCGATAATGATGCTCGCAAGCTTATTCTTGCATCGGAGCGTGACCAATTCCTCCTTGCCACGGAACATACCGAAGGTCTTTTTGGGGTATTGCGCCATATCAAAATCACGGAAGCGCTCGGCGCCGTCACGGCGCTCGTCAAGCACCTTGATCTTCTGCATTTTATCCACGCGATAGTGGCGGATCTGCTCGTTTTCGCTATCGTATGCGATTAAGTAATAATTCTCATCGTCCCACGTGAGCGCAAAGGGACTGACGCGGTAGATCTTTCCGTCATGGCGCAGCACCTTCTCCTTTTCCACGTTCCATTCAAAATATTGAAATGAGATTTTAGAGTTGCCGTTGATCGCCTCGTGAATATCGTCCACGGTGTAATAAATACTCTCGTTCATGGTCTTGATTCGCCCCGCCACAAACACCTGGCGTTGGAGCTGTCTTGCCTCGTGCTCGCTTGCCAGCGCCTCCAGCTTTTTGATCAGCTCCGTGCTCTTTTTGGGGGTGATAAACTTGGAGCCCTGTACCGCATCCACCAGGAGCTTTAGCTCGGGCATTTCAAAATCGCGGCTCACCACGTGATAGCGCGTGGTGCCCTCCTTGCGCATCTGAATGTCGATGCCGAAGGTGCGCAATGCCTCAATATCACTGTAAAGCGCCTTGCGCTCCACCGAAATACCCATTTCACCGAGTGCGCTCGCAATTTCCTCCAAAGTCAGACCGTGCTTCTCATCGGTGCGCTCCAGAAAAAGACGCATCAGATATAATATTTTCAGCTTATTATTTGCCATAGCACACCTCCGATCGAGTTCTTGTTTTATTATACCACTTGGCACAAAAGTTGTAAAGGGGTCCCCGAAACGGGGACCCCTTTGACTCGGGCAATGTCTGTGCTTATCGCTATGCGGAAAGGGAGTCGCGAATCACGACTCCCTTTGCTATATTAGGGGTTTGGGCTTAGCCCAATGCCATCGCGGCAGAACAGTCCGCCGTAATACAAAGGCGAAACTCGCAATCGACCCTTACTCCCCGAAACAGGGTGTGAACTTAGACGTTCACACTTTTTAGTTTATGCTTTTTCTTTGTGTCCCATAATATCTTTATCTAGGACATCTTGCACGATATCAATTCTTTTTTTCTCCGCTTTCTTTTTCCAAGAGTTAATCATTTCTTGGATTGCAATTAAAATGACAATCCCATACTCATTCAATTGACAAAAAGCAACCACCTCATCAGATAAAAAAGCATATCCCATAGAAACGATCTGGGATACAATTAAACATAGCAAGTAAAGCGAGTAAATAATAGGTTTGATCGGTATATAAAATACAAACATATGACTAGCAGCACGAGTATACCCAGCTTTAAATGCAGATAATATAGAGTTAACATTTTGCGTTCTGTCAAGAAAAAAGATTTTGCAAATCGCATCCGATGACATTATCGCTAGGAGTATCGTGTAAACAAGCACACATATATATGCCCCTAAAGGAAATTCCGTTAAATATTCACCTAATTCTTTCAATCCCCACAAGGCAAAAAGGTCTCCAACTATCAGTACAACTCCAAATGCTGCAAACAAAATTTTGATTGACAAATGTGCCTGATAAATCTTATATTTATAGCCCACCACATTGAGGCTTGCCGCAATAAGAGGCACAAAAAATGACATTACAATGAACCAAAAAACTAATTGTATTCCTATCATTAAAATCCTTTTCCTATAAATAATTGTAATGTGCTTTTGCCCATATTTATTTGAAAGCTTTAGTTTTCAAAACAAATGGGCAACTGTAAAAATGTGATTGTGTTTAGTTTTCATTGATATTATACAACCAAAGAATAGAAAAGTCAATATATTGTGCTGTTGTTTTTAAAATAATCTATATATTGTGTTTCAGGCTTCTCTGCTTAGTGAAACATTAAAAGGGCCTGGGCAAATTGCCCAGGCCCTACCCATTGAGAGTAGCCCCGACGGGCTGATGTTCGATTATCTTATTGCTTTAACGAAAGCATATCACCACTGATCTCAATATCACTTGAAATCAATTTCAATGCTCTTTCAAGCCGGGACAAGATGGCATCTCCCATGCGGCTGAAGCCAAGGTGTTGCACGAGGAGGCGGAACAGTCCCATCTTCTCGGCAGAAACATTTTGTTTCAGCAGTTCCTTCAAGCCGAGCGCCAATTCCTCGATCGCAATATATTTGACATCGCGGGGAGTGCCTGCGTTTTCTGCAGGAACACGAAGCATTGGGATTTCTTTGCCTTGCAAATACAGGAATCCGTTTTTGCGAATGATGCCAAGGTTACGGCAATAGCGCATTTGTGCCTCATATTCGCGCAAAACAACGGATGTCACCTTTTCACGGCCGTCATACAAATGGACCAATCGCTTCAGAATCCATTCTTCCGACACAGGAGATTCCACCTCAAGCACTGCACGTATAATACGGGGTACGTCGTAGTTGCATCGGGATTGAACGTTGAACACATTTACCATCTGATACCTTGGAAATTCAAAGTGCTTTTCTTCCACTCTTTCCTCGAAAGAGACCTCCGGCTCGTCCGGCTGCGCATCCACTCTGGGAGCATTTTCAATTGCTTCCTTCACCGCGGCAAGCAGTCGTTCTTTTTCTGCGCGCTTGTTTCTGAACCAGTCGGTCGACCAGATGCGGTAGAATTTCCAACCCATATTCTCCAAAATGGTTTGGCGCAAGCGATCTCGGTCGCGTGCGTTTTTGGAAGAATGGTAGGTGGCACCGTCGCACTCAATTGCCAACAGATAGTTGGAGCTGTGCGGATGCTTCAGTGCCAAGTCGATTTTAAAGGAAGAACAACCCACTTGGGTGTCAACTGCGTATCCCTTGTCACGCAAAAACTCGCACACTTCCATCTCAAATTCGGAATCAAAGTGTTCGAATGCATTGACACTAACAGCGCGCTCCAAAGCGATAGCGCCGTTTTCCGCATAATCCAAATATTCGCGCAGGAGTCTTGCGCCAACCGATTGCGTGCGTGACAAATCAATGTCACTGTAATGCATGGAGGTAACAAGCTGCACGTTATATTTGGCGCGTGTAACGGCAACGTTCAAACGGCGCTCGCCGCCCTCTCGATTGATCGGACCAAAGTTCAGCAGCAATCTGCCTTGGGCATCCTTGGCGTATGCAATGCTGAAAATGATCGTATCACGTTCATCACCCTGTACGGTTTCCAGATTTTTGACAAAGAAGGGCTCGGGACGATCAGACTTAAAGAACGGCTCCTTGGAGGGATCGCTTTGCCTGCGCTTGGCGATCAGCTTTTCAATCAAGTTCTGCTGTGAAATGCTGAATGCCACAACGCCGAGACTGCGCTCGGGATACTTTTCAATATTTTCAAACACCAGATCCACCACGCGTTCGGCTTCGGCTCTATTCGTCTTGCTTTGGCGATCAAACGTGCCATCCACATAGTGGTAATCCACGCCAACGCCCGGCATATCCGCCTTTGCAGAGGGGAAGGTAACCAAGTCGTTATCGTAGAAATTCTTGTTGGAAAAAGAGATCAGCTGCTCAAATCGGCTTCTGTAATGCCACTTGAGTCTGCGCTGCGGGAAGGTGGTAGAGCAAAGATCCAAAATCGACTCGAAATCGGTAATGCTCTCATCCTCGCTATCGTCATCCATATCAGCCGAGGCATTAAAGAAATTGCTGGGCGGCATCTGCTTCGAGTCACCGACTACGATCAGCTGCTTACCACGATAGACGGCACCAATCGCATCCTGCGGGAAAATCTGCGATGCCTCATCGAATATGATCACATCAAATTTGATATCGGGCGACAGGAACGTGCTGACGCTCAAGGGCGACATCAAGAAGCAGGGCTTCAGCGTCAGCGCCAACTCTCCGATTTCGGAAAGAAGTTGACGAACGCCCTTTTGCTTGCGGCGCTTTTCTCCCTCTCGGAGCAAGATCGAGATCGCGCTACCTTGCGCCACCATATCAAGACTCGGGCGCTGTGCCGAAACGCTTGCACGGATCTTAGCCTTGTTGATCTCAAAATTCAGTTCGTCCTTTTCCTTGAAACGTCTTACTGCCTCATCGTGGGGAACGCGCATCAACTCCAGCAATACGGGGGAATCGTGCAAAACGGCATCCACCCACTGCGAGTAAAATGCCTTTTTGAAAGCGGGGATCACTTCATCGGTCGCGATCTTGCGATCAATCGTATAATCAACAAAGCCTCTCGTTTCAAGATTTTGGAGCTTCTTGAGCAATTTCACAAACTCGCACCAATTGTCAAGCTGATCGATGGATTGCAGGCAAGTGCGCAGCTTGTCGGCAAGTGCCAACAGATCTATAGCTTTGAAGTCGCACTCTGCCAAATCTACCTGGGCAAATATGCGTTTTTCTGCATTGCTGCTCGGTTGCAATGCTTCGTCAAAATCCTTGGCAAACTGTGCAAAACTGCCTTGCTGTGCGGCGAACTCTTCTACAGACAGCTCTGCAAGCGACGCGTACGCGACACCATCATTTGCAAATGCCACCATTGCCTGCAGTTCTGCAATCAACTGATCAAAATCGGTCGTTACGCCTTGATATCCGACACCAAGTAAGGGCGCAATATCGCTTGCCAAACGATCAAATTCAACCTGTGTTGCCTGACAGCAAGCAAGCGCTTCCATATGCTGCACTGCGGCTTTGTACTTGGGCTTTTTGCCGTTGTGACGACAAAGCTTTAGCTCAGCCATCATGCGCTTGTACTCGCTATTAAACAAGCGTGAGAAACCGCCGTTAAATTGCTTCGTCAGCTTTTTGTGGAACAAGGCCCCGTCGATTTTATAAATATCGGCATCGTATTGCTCATCCAAAATGGCGCGCTTTGCCAAAACGGTTGCTGCCAAAGGTTGTATTTCCAATACAGTTTTTAAGAGTTGAGCAACTCTGCCGGACTCCAACAATGCAGGAACTATAAAATTGCTTTCACTTGCCAGTGCAAAAAAGCTTCGGAATGCATACGCAGATCGCAGTGTATCGATCTTAACACCGTATTTTGCATTGGCGCGCAGAGCAATTTGATTCAAAGCAACGCAAAGATCGGCAAGCACCTTGAGATCGGCCTTGAGTTGCATTTTTGCCTCATAAGAGGTATCCGGTGTGTCGAAACCAAACCAAGAATTGTGGTGATAGTCATATCCGATAGAGGGCGTGTATTCCACGTATCGCTCCAATGCGGCTATAGCGCGCTCAATATATTCTTCACCCTTGGATTTGATATTGGCGATCGCAAATTCGGTGTCTGGCGCCTTTCGGCAGGCAGAAATCTCCTCGTACAGCCGATAAAGAGTTTTATTGATAACAGGGCGGACTTTGTGTAGCTCCTCCGCATAGGCGTCCAACTGCCGTTGCGCCTTGCGCTTTGCCTCCAGCTCGTGCTGTGCACGCTCGGAGACGCCACTTTTTTGTGCTTTCAACGTGTGGCACAGTTCCTCAATGACCTGCTTCTTGTTCGCTTTGTGGCTGTGCAGCTCCAAACAGAACTCCTCGAGTCCCGCTTTTTTTAACTTATCGTATACTACACTCAGAGCGGCAAGCTTTTCGGAGACAAACAATACCTTCTTGCCGTCTGCCAAGCACTCCGCAATGATATTGGTGATAGTTTGGCTCTTGCCCGTTCCGGGAGGGCCCTGCAAGACAAAGCTTTTGCCTTCTTTCGCCATTTCAATGGCTTCGGATTGGCTGGAGTCTGCATCTACTACGTTATGCAATTCAAGCAAATCAACGGGAGAGATCATATCGCCATCTCCCGTGCCCAGACCGATCACAGACATATCGTCTCCGGCCATTGCACGTACGTTGGGGCTCTTAATAATCGTTTCCGCATTGTTTTTGAGATCCTGATACATATTGATCTTCAAAAACGAGAAAATGCCGAGCTTGCAATCTCTCGCGACCGTCCATTTTAAACGGGAAACGAGCGCCTCCACTTTGTCAAAATAAGCTTCAATGTCATCGTCATCATCAAACGCGGGGAGCGTAAAGCCAAACTCGTTTTGCAGTTTATAGGAGAACGTGGGGTTGACAATGATCTCGTCATCGGTAACCTTGATGTGATAGGGGTCAAGCGCGGATTCATTTTCGATGGAAACAGGAACGAGAAGAATGGGGGCCTTCATCACATATTCGGAGTTTTCATTTTCGGTCCAATGGATAAAGCCAAATGCGAGATAGAGAATGTTAACACCGGTTTCCTCAATAGCAGTGCGTCCCTTCTTACTGATGTTTTTCAATGCCTGAAGGGGCTTATTGGAGCTGTTATAGACCAGAATTTGTCCTTTTTTTAACTTGCGCCCATACATAGCGAGGTACTGCTCTTTGGTGATCTTGATCTCACCGGAAGGGGCACTCGTCCCCTCGGCGGTTTCGCTTTCCGCGGGGATCATATCCTCAGCAAATTCAAAATCGTCATCTTCCTCGTCGTTTTTGGGATCATAGACCTCAAACACTGCAGAGTGCTCTGCACCGGAGAAAAGCATGCCAATATCGGGGGCAACAATTTCTGCCGTCCCCATCTTGGTATTTCTGAAATTCACCAAATTGTTCCGCTTGCCAGTATCAAACAGCAAATCGGCCCATTTGTTCAAGGTCGCTCTTTCCATTTCGATCTCCAATCTGTCGCATTTTGCTTGACTTGCCTCCTATTATATCATAAACCTTGCTCTTTGGCAATTACATTGCCACAAAAAGAGGATTTATAGAAAAAGCGGGACATCAATCGTCCCGCTCTGTCATTGCCGCGATAGCAATCTGCATGCCGAGGCGAAAAGCGTGTATAAAGACCTCCTTATCGCACAACTCGGCATACTCGTTCCAGCAGTCGTCTAATTTCTCAAAGGTTTCTTTCAATTCCCCCGTGAGATTACTTGTTAGCTTTTCGTGATGCCGGGCGATGTAGCCCATCAGCTGCGTCATCTCGGGCGTGTGGCGCACGCTGCCGTAAGGCACAACGTTCCCACGCCAAAGCTCCTCCAAAATGTTAGCCATTTCCCTCACCTCCCGATGTAAAAACGGCGGCCGCGCTACCGAGATCACTCTCGGCAATGCAGTCGCCGTTTTGTTTCATTTTTTCTGCCGCGATCAGCGTCTGACGGACGATCTCCAGCTCCAAGCGCGTTTGCTCGTCCACCGTTTTGTCGGGTGCCAATAGCATCGACTTGAACACCTCGCCCATCACGCCGTAGCGCTCCCCGTAGTATAGTTCTTTCACTGTAATTTGTGCCATTTTTGCTACCTCCTATGGTTGGTAGCACACACTATACCACAAGTTACGGGAGAAGTCCAGAAAAGAAATTGTTAATATGAAATGTGCTTTTCAACACACTCAGTTTTCCCTTATCTCTGCTGCATTATCATCTTTTAGAGCGTGGATAAATTTTATGATGGCATCTTTTTCGTCGTCGCTTAAAATCAATTCGCCGATTTCAAAGTCACCCGCTATTTGCGTTTTTATTGATATTAAAATGCTGTTTTTAAGCCTAAACTCGTCAAAAACTTTTTTTATCTTGTATGTTATCATTTCTATGGCCGATTTTGGGAAAATCTTTATGCCAATTTCTGTTTCATATTCATTCCAATACTCACGAAGAGGTTTTTGAAATTGAAGGACACAAACATCTTTTTTGTAATCAATTATCACCGTATATGATGCTTTATCTTCATTTTCGTCAACCGTGATATGTGTTAAATATTCTTGCTTGCATAAATCTATCCCAAAAGGACGCAACACCTTAGCAATAGCATCTGCATCCACGCGAAACCGATTTTTTTGAAGATCATTAATTGTCAGAAATGTTTTCATCTTAACCTCCATGTCATTTGTTTAAATACAAATTCACCCAGGTCCTTGCCGTTGGAAATCTTTTCGCCATACACCCCCATTGTTGCATTCAATGCTAATACCTTTTCGCTTTGATCTGCACCAATCCACAGCTGATAGGAATTATATCCAGGGCGGCCATATCTTCCCAAATCAGAAGATCCGTATATCCCCATAGTATCCTCACCATTGGGAACCCAAAGACGATATCCGTTAGACTCACCCAGGAAACTGATTTGATACATATGTCCCTTATACTGTGTTTTCCTTTCTATCATTTGACCGTTAAGAAGCCAAGATCTTCCTGCTGAAACGCTTTCGTCAATCTCTTTATGCGAAAATGAAAAATCGGGATATTGAGACTGAGTCTTCTGAAGCAAGGCCATAATTCGTTCGTGTGCCTGTTCTAGCTGCTGTTCCAAAAATAGCTGCTTGTCTTCGCGTGCATAACGCGTTAGATTTGGAATCAGATCATCATCTATGTCGACATGTTTGCTAGTGACTTTTTTAGGATTTTTAGCTATAGGCGCTGGCTCATATTGAGGACTATCTTGAAGTTTCAAAACAAGTTGCTCAATATTCTTTACAAAGTCGCCCTGCGTAAAATCAATGTACTGGAATCCATTCAAATAAAAGGGAAGTTCTGTATCCTCTTTTTTGATTACCACGATTTTGCTTGGGTTTTTGACAAAATAGTTAAAGAGCAATTGGGTCTCTGTGCCTACACCACCTTTAATACCATCAGCTTTCTCTGCATACTGGCGAGTGGCAACAACGATAATTTTATCGCTATCACGAATCTCTTCTACCATCATACGATTCAAATCATCGATAGTTCGCGTGCCATCACATCGTGCATCAAAGCCGTAAGGATTTCTTAAAGTGTTGGCAATTTTTACAACCCATTCTCTATGTGCATCGCTATCCCAAGAATATGACAAAAATACTCGCATTGTTATTCTCCTTTTTTTACAACTCAACTCTAAAGTACTCCAGCACTTTCTTAAACTTATCCTGCGCGGAGAGGCAAGTGTCGAGGAGGTAGCCGCGCTCGTAATCCCACTCGGAGAGACCACGGTAGTAGAACATTTTGTGGCTCTCGTTGATGATGAAGGGGACGATGTTATGCTTGAGGCACTCCTTGAACATAATAAGGCGGCCGATTCTGCCGTTGCCGTCCTGGAAGGGATGGATACGCTCGAAGCGCACGTGGAAGGCAATGATATCCTCAAAGGTGACATTCTCAAGGGCGTTATACTCGGCGATCAACTCGCTGATCTCATCATGGACCTCCTCGGGTGCGACGGTTTCGCGATTGCCCACCTCGTTGGGGAGCTTTTTGTAATCTCCCACCGCAAACCAGCTCTTACGGCTATCGCTGGTGCCGCTTTTGAGGAGCAGATGAAGCTCCTTGATATATTTTTCCGAGAGGGCGTGTGTCGCGTTGTCAATAATGGAGTCAATGCAACGGAAGTGGTTGGTGGTCTCCACGATATCGTCTACGTTCACGCTGCCATCGGTGATGCCAATGGTATTCGTTTCAAAAATGTAGCGCGTTTGATCGTGCGTGAGGCGGCTGCCCTCGATATGGTTGGAGTTATAGGTCAGGTCGATCTGCACGCGGTGATAAATGCCGCCCGACAAGCGAGAATCCTTCTGATCGCGCAGAATGGCAAGCAACGTTTTCGGCTTCTTGCTTTCTCGCGGCTTGCGCGCGGGCTTTTGCGCATCCTCGGGAATATTCCACGTCTTGCCCGTGAGGAACGCGCCGGCAATTTTGCCGTCGGCGCAGTATTTGCGCACACTACGATCGGTGAGCCCCCATTTGGCGGCAAATTCGGCAACAGATAAGTATTTCATACGATGCCTCCTTAATTTACTGTTTTTATTATACCACATTATAGGAAAAATATCAATACAATTCATTAAATAAATATGATTTATATTCTTCCCATAAAGGAACTATTCACTATATTAAAAATTATTCACAGAGGCAATGGCGAGGTAAAAAGCAAAATTCATATATGACTTGACACACGGTGTTTATTATGCTATAATAGCATTAAATCGACGGAGGTGTGCTATGCAGATACTTGGTGAAAGATTGAAAGTATTGCGAGAGGGCATGAAGCTCTCGCAACAGAAGGTGGCGGATATAATCGGCTGTCCGCAGACCAGTATTTATCGCTATGAAAACGGCACCTACACGCCCTCTGCGGAGGCGTTGCTCTGGTATGCCGACTACTTTGATGTGTCCATGGATTATATTTTTGGACGCACAGACAAGCCACAAGGCAAGCTCTATAAATACGAGCCGCAGGCACTTAAAATCACAGAAGAGCGCCGCCGTGAAATGGCAGATTTTGTGGCGATGTGCTTTGATCCCAAGTCCGAGGCGAGTGCCAAAATCAAGGCACTTATGCTGCAAATGATGGAGGAAAGCAATGGAACGTGATGCGAAAAAGCACTCCGATGGCATTTCAGACGGTCTGCGCGCCGTCATCTACGCACGCTATTCCTCCGACAATCAACGCGAGGAATCCATAGAGGGGCAGATCCGCGAGAACACTGCCTTTGCCGAAAAAAATGGTCTGCGGATCGTAGGGCATTATATCGATCGCGCGTTCTCCGCCAAAAGCGATGAGCGCCCCGAATTCCAGCGTATGATCAAGGACAGCGCCAAGCGCGGCTTTGATCTGATCATCGTTTGGAAGCTTGACCGTTTTTCGCGTAACCGTCACGACTCTGCCATCTATAAAGCTATGCTAAAAAAGAATGGCGTTCGTGTGGTATCCGCCACCGAAGCGATCTCCGAAGGCGCGGAAGGAATACTTTTGGAATCTCTTTTAGAGGGGCTTGCGGAATACTATTCTGCTGACCTTGCGGAAAAGATCACCCGCGGTATGACCGAGAACGCTTTGAAGTGCAAATATAACGGCAGTGTGGTGCCATACGGATACGTGATCGATGCAGAGAAAAATTATCAGATCGACCCTGCCGTTGCGCCCATTGTGATAGATATTTTCAACCGCTATGCCGCAGGTGAATCCATTACGGATATCATCAACGATTTCAACGGACGTGGCGTGCGCTATTCAAAGGGCAAGCCGTTCACCAAAAGCAGTATGAACCGCATGCTGCAAAACCGTATTTACATTGGCGAGTACCACTTCAGCGACGTGGTCGTGCCGAACGGTGTTCCCGCTATGATTTCACCCGATGTGTTCGAGCGAGTATCCAAGCGGATGGAATCCAACAAGCGTGCCTCTGCCAAGGGCAAAGCCCCCGAGCGTTATATCCTGACCACCAAGCTTTTCTGCGGTAAATGCAAAACGATGATGGTGGGCGACAGCGCGCAGAAAAAGAACGGCACGATATACCGCTATTACAAATGCGCGGCGGCGAAAAAGCATCAATGTGACAAAAAGGCGGTGCGTAAGGAGTGTATCGAAGATCTGGTGATCGAGCGCGTGATGCGCATTTTGAAGGACACAGAGACGCTTGATAAGCTCGCAGACAGCATTATGGAGCTAATGAAGGAAGATAACACCTTGATTCCTGCACTGGAAGCGCAGTTGAAGGAAGTGCAAAAATCCCTCGATAATGTGATGAAGGCCATTGAAATGGGAGTCATCACTCGCTCCACCAAGTCCCGCTTGGAGGAGCTGGAAGCCGAGGAGGAGCGCATCAAGCATAGCATTTTGGAGGAGGAAGTCAAGCGCCCCACACTCACAAAGGAGCATATTCTGTTCGTATTGGAGCGTTTCAGCAATCTGGACGTAAGCATTACGAAAAACCGCGAGCGCCTGATCGACGGTTTGGTCAAATCCATACTGCTATACGATAATAAGCTGATTATTACCTTTACATTTAAGGACGAGCCCCTTGCCGTACCCACGGGCGAGGAGCTTGACCGTATTGAAAATAGTTCGGATATCAAAATGACGGCTTCACCAAAAAGAAAAACACCCCCGATTGGGGGTGTTTTCTTTTTGACGCCCCATACGGGGCGACATCGAACCCGGTGTGTGGGGGGCTGTGCAGAGCAGTAAGCGGCTACGCACTTTGCCCACACACATGGGTTCGCATTTTCGCCGCAGAGCGCGTCGAGCTCGCTCGTAAGCGGCAAGGCGAAAAATATTCGCGCAAAGCGCGAAATTCCCGTACGGGTCACTGCGAAAAAAGCACCACATTCGTGGTGCTTTTTCATTATAAAAGATCAGTGGTGATGATGATGGTGATGATGCCCGGAGGATGACACAACATCCACATGGCAATGCTCCTCGTGGCAATGCTCATGTTCCTCTTCAAGCTCAAGCGTTGCGTGCCCGATGCCGTGTTCTTTTAATTCATCGCGGATACTGTGCTTGATCTTATGTTTGTCACCGTTTACAACAACGTGCATGGTAGCGTAATTGTTGTGTCCGTCCATGCTCCAAACGTGAACATGATGAACACCCAACACGCCGTCAATCTCACATATATGCTCTGTGATCTCACGTATGCTGATACCGTGCGGTGTCTTTTCAAGAAAAAGATCAAGCGCCTCCTTCAAGCCCTTCAAAGCATTTACGAGAATAAATATTGCCACGCCGATAGACATCAGGGAATCGATCATATAGAAATTTGTAAATCTCATTACGACAGCGCCCACCAAAACCACGATCCAACCAAGAACGTCCTCAAGCATATGGAGATTTACAGCCCTTTGATTGAGCGAAGCCCCATCCCGCGTTACAAGCGCGGCGGCAAGATTTACGCATACACCAACGATTGCAAAAAGGATCATTCCGTTATAGTTGATCTCGACGGGATCGATCATACGTAGTATAGCATGATAGATAACCGCAAGAGAGCCGAGCAATAGGATCAAGGTCGTTAAAACGCTACCAATCACCGCATAACGACTGTACCCATAGGTATATGCTTCATCGGGCTGTTTTTTGCTTTTCTTTTCAAGAAAGAATGAGGCGCCGATGCTTGCGGCATCTCCTATGTCATGCACAGCATCTGAAATAATGGCAACGCTACCCGTGAAAATGCCGCCGATGAATTCAAATACAGAAAATGCCAAATTGAGAATGAAGGCAATAAAAATATTTCTCGCGGTTTTCATGATTCCTCCAAATTGACAAAGGTTGATGTTTTTGGTACAATAAACGTGTTATCGAACACGCTGTACAATAACAGTATAATATGAAACGGAATAAAAATCAACATATTTATTTTGCAAACCGTTTTTGCGGAGAGCCAATACACCGAGCGGCTTGAGGCCATGATGGATATGATAAACAAAAAAGCCACTAACAAAATTTGCAGGAGAGTGTGCCATGAAAATATACGATATTTCTCAAGAGGTTTTTGGCTCCCGGGTGTATCCCGGCGACCCCGTGCCCGAGAAAAGGGAGCTGTGCTCTATGGAAAAGGGCGCCTTATATAATTTAACTGCGTTTGCAATGTGTGCCCATAACGGCACGCATATCGATGCGCCACGCCATTTTATAAAGGACGGAAAAACCGTGGATGAGATCGCCCCTGAGGTCTTTGTTGGGAAGGCCTATGTGGCGGTGCATCACGGTGTGCTTACGGGCGAGGATGCCGCGAGGATCATAACAAAAGCGCGGGAGCGGGACCGTGAGGCGGCAAAAAGAATTTTAATGAAGGGCGCGGTTGAGGTGTCCCTTGCGGCGGCACGGGTGTTTGCCGCCGCGGGGGTGCTGCTTCTTGGAAACGAGTCGCAGACGGTTGGCCCACAAAATGCGCCCATGGCGGTGCATCTAGCCCTGTTATCGGCGGGTGTTGTGCTGCTTGAGGGGATTTGCCTTGGTGAGGTTTTGGAGGGCGTGTATCTTTTAAATGCCGCACCGCTGAATTTATCGGGCGCGGAGGGCGCGCCCTGCCGCGCGTTACTGATAGACACCGAGTGATCATTTCAAATTGCAGCGCCAAAAGAGGGAACGCTTGCGGTCGGTGTGGATCTCAGTAAAATTTTTTCAAAAGCCCTTGACTTTTACCTAGCGTAAAATTCTATAATTGTATAAAAAGGAAGCGGTTTGTCCTCTTGCCTAAAGCAAATGTTATCTTGTTCCATGGAGGGAATAAAATGAAAGCCAAATTGTTGTTGTTGATCACTGTTTTTGTCGTAATTGCTTTGGCGGTAGGTGGCACCGTTATGGCGGTAACGATATTAAAGGAGCCTGCAGTTGTTGCGACAAACGCGCTGGGCGGGTTGGCAAAAGATGTGCTTGAAAGAGATGAGATCGAACCCTTTTGCGAGCTTTTTACAAGCGGCTCTATAGAGGCATCGCTTGACGGGATGAAGGTAAACGGTTATGATTCTTTTGGGGATAGCAGCATTTCCGGCAAGCTTTATTTTTCAGAAGACGCACTTATGCTTAGAAATGTTAAGGTAAATTTAGCCGACGGTGCTCTTGATCTTAGTGGTGATGCTTATATATCTGAAGACGTGATCTACGTCAATGAGCAAGAAATACTTGGCGGTACTTACGGAATAAACTTTTCTACGCTTGCAGATGATCTTGCCAATTCGATTTTTGCCGCCGACTCGGGATCGGTATATGCCCTTGACAAGGAAACCTACGATGCTATGATAAAGAGGCTCGATAACGTTTCGGAAAACAAGATGATGCAAAGGGACCTTGAAAAGCTTTCGAGGCGTGTGTTTTTAGATCTGTGGGAGATCGTGCTGGATCATGCAGCACTGTCATCCGAAGTGGTTAAGATCGATCTGAACGGAAAAAGCACCAAGGTTCGCTTGATCAGCATAACCATAGATTCTCTTGCAATGCAAAATATTATCCGAGATGCGTATGAGTATTTGTGTGACTCTGAGGAGATCGTAGCATTTATAGAAAAGCACGAGAATACGCTTTACAGCATGCTTGATGCGCTATACCCTTATGATTGGGACACGTACGGTTCGCTTGCCGAGCTTTACAAGGAAAAGATGAGGGGGCTTGCCGACACGGTGGAGGCTCTGTGTAATGAGCTCGAGCCCGACTCTTCCTCCGCTCTCTCGATCCATATCGCAACATCCAGAATAAGCGGAAAGCTTTTGAAGCTCTGGATCGGGGATGACCAGGAAACAGTGCTGTCCATTGATTGCGGCAAAAAGGGAATGCGGAAAACCGACACCGTTACCATTGAGGCGGGCGAGGTCAAGATCGTATATAAGGTTGATAAAAAGGGCTTAAAGAAATTGGGTGTATCGATCGCCTTTGAGAGCCACAATCAAGAGATTGAGTTTTCGGTCTCTATCGACAAAAAAGAGGGCACGTACACGGCAAACTTTAAGCACGTGAAAAATGAAAAGAATTATTATTTGACGGAGTGGGTCGCAAGTGGCAATATCGCCACAAAGAGATCTACGATAACGTTTACGATCGATAAGGTGAACTACAAACATAGAATAAACAATAGTTCTGATTGGTGGAATAGGTATAAGCTTGAGTGCGAGGTAATTGTAAAGCTTGAGGATGAGATGCCAATGCCGCGTAAGGTGTATAAAACCGTTGCCGATATCACGGAGGAAGATATTGAGAATTTTGTAAAGAAGCTTGAAAAACTTGTTTCTTGAAATTGCAAAGGACGCCCCCTTTAAATAAAGGGAAAGCCCCCTCGTTTGAGGGGGCTTTTTGCGCCTTGCGCTAGTTACAGCGTTGCGCCAAAGTCGGATACGATCACCTGACCCGTGATGGCGCGGGATTCATCACTTGCGAGGAACAAGAGGATGTTTGCCACGTCAATGGGCATGCAGGGGGAAACAGACAGGTTCATGTGCTTGTTCATCTGCCCCATCATATTGGGATCAAGCGTTTTGGGGTCGGTCGTCATTGTCATAGGGGTGACAATGGTGCTGGGGTTTACCGAGTTGCAGCGGATGCCTGTGCCTGTGAAGCGCAGGGCAGTGTGCTTGGTAAGACCGATAACGGCAGCCTTACTTGTAACATAAGAAGCGCCGCCCGTGCCAAACGCGCCTGCAACCGAGTCGAGGTTGATAATAGACCCCTTGCCCGTTTTCATCATTTCCTTGACAACCGCTCTCGTGCAGTAAAGGCAACCCTTGGTGTTGATGCCAAGCACCCACTCAAGATCCTCATCGGTGCAGCAGTCAATGGGCTTAAGACCTGCCTCAAGCACGCCTGCGTTGTTGACAAGCACGTCAACGGTGCCGTAGGTTTCTACCACCTTGGCAACCATTTCCTCAACTGCTTCTACTTTAGATACATCACAGGGGATAGGGAGAACCTCGCCGCCCGCCTCGCGGATTTTTGCGGCCACTTCTTCAAGTTGGGGTACGCGTCTTGCAGTGATAACGACCTTTGCGCCTTCCTTTGCAAAGAGCTCTGCGGTGGCAGCGCCTACACCCGAGTTACCGCCCGTGATAATTGCTACTTTTCCATCCAAACGTCCCATATCTACATTCTCCTTTTGCTTTTATTTTTTGAGATTGCTATTTTTATTATAGCATGTTTCCAACAGTTGTCAATTGCTTAGGGGAATTTTTTGGGCAAAGTGTTCAAAAAATATCTTGACACGTCGCTACAATTTAGATATAATTTTATTGTAGGGCCTTGAAAATTTTAATATATAGAAGGAGAACAGATCATGGCAAATGTATGCGTGATTACGGGCGGCGGCTCCGGCATGGGGCTTGAGGCTGCCAAATTTATGCCAAAGGATAAAATTATTGTTCTTTCCGGTAGAACGGTAGCTAAGCTTGAGGGAGCCGTTAAGGAGCTTGAGGCTCTTGGCTTTACGGCTTATGCCAAGGCGTGTGACACCTCAAACAGAGAAAGTGTGAAGGAGCTGGCCGCTTTTGCCGCATCGCTTGGCGAGATCAAGAACGTTATCAATGCGGCAGGTGTGTCGCCTGCGATGAAGGGCACGCAGGAAAGCATTCTTCGCATCAATGCACTCGGTACTGTTTATGTCAATCAAGAGTTTTCTAAGCTGATGAACAAGGGCAGCGTGATCGTGGATGTTTCTTCGAACTCTGCATACATTCTTCCCTCCATCATCATTAACAAAAAGATCTATAAATTGGCTGAAACAGACGAGGATGCCTTTGTGAAAAAGCTGGTCAAGAAGAGCAATCTTGCCAAGGGTGAGTATCAGCGCAAGGGCTTTGCGTATTCGCTGTCGAAAAACTTTGTGGTATGGTACGCAAAGAAGTGCGCCTTTGAGTACGGCCTGAAAGGTATTCGTGTGGTATCCCTTAGCCCCGGGTTGATCGCAACCGACATGGGCAACCTTGAAAAGAAGGACGGCGGCATGCTGATCCCCTTCTCGGCAGAGGAGAGAATGGGCGAGCCCGCAGAGCTTGGTTATGCGCTGGCAACTGTGGCTGATGAGCGCAACGGCTATCTTGCCGGTGTTGACGTGCTTTGTGATGGCGGCAGCACATACGGTATGAAGGAATTTAAAAAGAAGAAATGATGCGGCAAATAAATAAAAATCCCCCCGCTAAGCCTCGGGCTCCTAAGGACAGTTTTTGTTATGATATGGTAGACAGACAAAAGATTACAATAAAGAACTCATACAAAAGCGCACTTACTCACCACTGACCGTGGTTGTGTCATAAAAAATAAAACAATTAACCGCCGAGAGCGACCAAAACGGTTACCCTCGGCGGTGTACTTTATATCAATCCGTATTTTTTAGCAATGCTTTGTGCGTAACTGCCGGATTCTGCTTTACCATTTTGAATCGCATAGGTTCGTCGATCACCGTATGCCTCGGTGTGCAGATAGCCGATTTTTTCACCGCACTCGGCAATTTTCGGATCTGTTTCGCAAAGTTCGTGATGATGTGTAATAAAAACACATTTACCCCCGATTTTGCATAGTTCCCTAATAAAGTTCGCCGCTATCGGTACAGCTTCTGCCGAAGAAGTTGATGTAAACGCTTCGTCAATGAGTGCCAGGCTGTTTTCTGAAAATTGCTTCAATACGTTAGAAAGTGAAATACACTCTTTTTCAAAACGTCCAACCAAATTGACGTTTGCCTGTTTTTCAACCGATATTTTGTATATGGCATCGCAAATCGGTAAGGTTGCTTCTTTAGCGGGAATAGGCATACCAAGCTGAAAATAATACTGTGCAGCGGCAAGCGAATTGATAAACACCGTTTTGCCACCACTGTTTGGACCGGTCAAGATATAACAACAAACACTGTTTTCAAGTGTTATCGTATTAGGAACGATATCTTTCTTATCCTTTGCTCGACATAGAGCATTGTCATATAATGATACAACGCTTAACTCCCTATTAGTACTGATTTTGGGAAAGCATAAAGGAATATTCTTTTCCTTGAATATCTCTATGCGGTTAATTGCTTCAACAACAAATTTAAGAGAATCAAAAAACTCAAAATATTTTGCAAGTCTCGACTTGATATAGTTCAAGGCGCGGGTGCTACAATGATGAAGTCCGCCATCCAAAACCTTGCCCATAGCTTTTAGAAAAGCATAATTAACTTGTTGACTTTCTTGAAATCCGAGTTTCTTGTCAATTACGGTAATGGGTGCAATACAGTGATATTCATCCTTTTCAAAATCCAATTTTATAATGCGGTCAAGAAGATCTCCCGACTTGAATGTATTGTTATTTAAAGAGATTATCCCTGCTTCTATGGGTTGATATAAGGCGTTAAGATTTACACCAATCGTTACGCTGTTGACCGAGCGAAGTCTGTTAGCATTTTTCTCGTAATAACGTTCAATACGTTTATATTCATTGGACTCAACATCGTTTTGTGCAAGCGTATAAAGTTGCTTTAGGGATTCAGCTGTAATACTGCTCTTTAGCGATGAAAGCGATTCGCAAATAAATTTTACAAGTTCGATATAAACGGTTGGATATAGAATGCTATGCAACTTTTCTTCGGTGTTTGCTGCTTGACTATATTTCATCAGCGGTTCGTATTCGGTAAGTTTCTCGGAAAGAGTTTTGAAGAAATCCGACAATCCGCTAATTTTCAATATATCAGAAAATAATGATTGTCTGTAGAGCAAAGTTTCACTGTCGGTGCTGATATATCTCTTTGCACGTTCAAAAAACTTGTCCTTGGATACAATCTCTGATCTCACATCGAAATCAACGATTGCTTGATCACTCTTATTCAAAAGCATAAAGTCCATAATACCTCCAGCAACATAGAAACAGGAATGGAAATAATCTTTATTAGCAAAATTGAAGCACCGTGAAACACAATATATGCTCTTGCAGAAACGTTGCACGCCTCCCATAGAGGGAAAAACATCACCAAGAAAACAGAAAAAACTATAAGTGAGGGCAATCCAACCATAGCAAAAAATATATTACTGCGCACCAAAAACAAGCCTAATAGATATAGCCATATAGGTAACATCGGTTTCAGAAGTAATCTTTTAGAGATCAGAATATAATATACATTTCCGAAAGATAACAATTCGGCATACTCGTAATATTCTTTTCCATAAATCCTTAAATTTTTACTCATAGGTTTATTTCAATATAAGGTTTGAGCATATTGGAAATATATCTAAACCTTTCGTTTTCACGAACAACATCGTATTCTTTACGGTCCATATTCTTTAGAATTACCATAGCTTGATTATCTTCGCTGTTTAGTGAAACATTGCGAGATTGCTCAACCATTCCTTTGAGGAAAAGAGATGTATGAGTAAAAGTCTCTTTCTGCATAAATGTAATAAAATCTATTGCTAAATGCACGGATTTTTCTAAACACTCTAAAGCTTTTTCGGTATTGCCGGCAGTTGCGTAGTGACGTGCACTCTCCTCGTAAAAATCGGAAAGACCGCCACTGTAAAATCCGAAATCACCATCTTCAAACAATAGCTCTAAAAGAGCGATTTTCTTTTCTCTCAACGCATCCAGATCATCCGAGGAATATAATCTTTCACCGGAATCCAATTTGTAATTTGAATCAAACTTTTTAAGGAAAAATTGCAATAGATCATATTTTAGTCTTTGATTTGCTTCGTTCTTCTTGGTGCCCTTATATATATTCGCAAACAAAAAGTCTTGACTCATAACCATAACAGGCATCTTCCCGGCAAGCTCCTCTGCCTTATGTATTTCGCCTTTTTCAGCATAATAAGTACAAAGATTAGATACGGC